>JAHCJH010000117.1 GCA_026126345.1 Phycisphaeraceae bacterium
GCCAGCCCTACGCGATCGGCGTGTTCGCGGCGTCGCTGGCGGTCTTCGCCATCTGGCACTGGGGCATCGGGCGCGACCTGCGCGATGCGATGTACACCGCCATCACCCTGCTCATCGTCGCCTCGCCGTGCGCCTTGATCATCTCCACCCCCACCGCCACCCTCGCCGCCATCAGCCGCGCGGCCCGCACGGGCGTGCTGTTCAAGGGCGGCCAGTCGATCGACCGGCTCAGCCGCGCCCGCGCCATCGCCTTCGACAAGACCGGCACCCTGACCATCGGCCGCCCGCGCGTCATGCACGTCGAGCCCGTCGCCTGGAGCGCCGGGCCCGAACTGCTGGCCGTCGCCGCGGCCCTGGAAGGCGGGTCGACGCACCCCATCGCCGCCGCGATCATCGAGGCGGCGACGCAGCAGGGACTGGCGCCGGCCCCCGCCGAAGCGGTGAAGTACATCACCGGGCGGGGCATCGTCGCGACCGTGGAGGGCAAGCCGGCGCGGATCGGCTCGCTGCACCACACCGAGGAACTGATCCCGGTGTGCCTGCGGGCGCAGGTGCGCGCGGTGCTCAAGCGCGTGCAGCACCAGGGGCAGATCGCGGTGGTGTGCGCCTGGAACGAGCAGGCGGCGGTCATCATCCTGGCCGACGCGGCGCGCCCCGGGGCCGACTGCCTGACGGCTCGCCTGCACGAGATCAACGTGCGGCCGGTCGTCATGCTCACGGGCGACAACCGGCTCACGGCGGCGACCGTCGCCGAGCGGCTCGGGCTTGACGACTTTCACGCCGAGCTCATGCCCGCGGACAAGGTGTCGCACGTGCAGCGCCTCAAGCGCGAGGTCGGGCCGACCGCCGTCATCGGCGACGGCGTGAACGATGCCCCCGCCCTGGCCGCCGCGGACGTTTCGATCGCCATCGGCTCGATCGGGTCGGACGCGGCCCTGGAATCGGCCGACGCCGTGCTCCTGGCCGATGACCTGCTGGCGGTGCCGTGGGCCATCCGGTTGGCGCGCCGGTGCCGCCGGACGGTGATGCTCAACCTGACGTTCGCCCTGGGCGCGATGGCTGTCATGGCGGTCGCGACGATCGTGGGCTCGCTGGTCGGCCGACCGGTTCCGCTGTGGCTCGGCGTCGTCGGTCACGAAGGGGGCACGCTGCTGGTCGTCTGCAACTCGCTGCTGCTGCTGACCGTGCGGGGCTTGGAGGTCTGCACGTGCGATCGGCAGGCCGCCGAACCGCTGGGCCAGGCCCTGCACGACGGCCCTGAAAGCGCGGCGCTGGAACACGCCGGGGCGCCCAAGTCGATGGGTTGAGCGGCCCCGCGCGGCTCCGCTCGGGGCTTGCGGGCCCGTCCCGGCGCACGGGTCTGGACGACGCCCCGGCGTACCATCGACCGCGATGAACGCGCCCAAGCCACCGGCGAAGCCTCCCGCACCCTCCGGCGCCGCGCCGGACCAGCCCGCCCCTCCGCCCAAGCCCGTGCACGAGCAGGAGGCCAATCGGCGCGCCAACCGCGACGCCGTCGCCAGCGCGGGCATGCAGCCGTACGGCGAGCGCACCGACGGCCTGCTCACGCTGAGCGAGGCGCGGGCGCGGTACGACGAAGCGGCCGACGCGGCCCACCAGGCGGCGGGCAAGACGCCCCCGGCGGGCTACCGCGATGCGCGCCCGCGCGTGAAGGTGTCCGGTCGGGTGATGCTCTGCCGCGACAACGGGAAACTGGTGTGGATGACGCTGCGCGACCACACCGGCGATCTGCAGATCGCGGTGAGCCAGCGCGACGTGGACGAACGGGCGTTCCTGCTCGCCGGCAAGACCGACCTGGGCGACATTCTGATCGCCGAGGGCCCGCTGATGAAGACCAGGACCGGTGAGGTCACGGTGTGGTGCTCGGCGCTGGCGCCGGCGGCCAAGTGCCTGGTGCCGCCGCCCGAAAAGCACGCGGGCCTGGCCGACCCGGAGCTGCGCTACCGCCACCGGTACGTGGACATGTGGGCGACGCCCGAAACCACGCGCGTGTTCGAGCTGCGCTCCCGCATCGTGTCGTTCATCCGCCGGCACCTCGACGGGCTGGGGTACCTGGAAGTCGAAACCCCGATGCTCCAGACACTGGCCGGCGGGGCCGCGGCCAGACCGTTCCGCACGCACATGAACGCCCTGGGGATCGATCTGTTCCTGCGGATCGCGCCCGAGCTGTACCTCAAGCGGCTGCTGGTCGGCGGCATGCCGATGGTGTACGAGATCAACCGCAACTTCCGCAACGAGGGGTTGGACAAGCAGCACAACCCCGAGTTCACGATGCTCGAGCTCTACCACGCGCACGGGGACGTGGAGACCGTGATGGCCATGACCGAAGGCCTGATCCGCGCTACGGCGCGGATGCTCGCCGGCGGCGGGCCCGCCCGCCTGCCCTTCAACGAGTGGACGATCGATTACGATGCGCCCTTCGAGCGCGTGCGCTACGGCGAGCTGTTCCGGCGGGCGCTGGGCGTCGACATGGCAGACCGGGCGGCGGTCGCCGCGGAAGCGGCCCGTCGTGGCGCCAAGCACCAGGGCTTGGACCACTGGGTCATCGTGAACGACCTGTTCGAGGAGTTCGCCGAGCTCACGCTCGACCCGGCCCGGCCGACGTTCATCACCGACTACCCGGCGGCAATCAGCCCTCTGACGCGCTCCAAGCCGAGCGACCCGGCGCTGGCCGACCGGGCGGACCTGTTCATCGGGCGTATGGAAATCGCCCCCCACTACACCGAGCTGAACGACCCCGACGTGCAGGCCGCCAGGTTCTCCGAGCAACTCTCGGGGCTGGAGAAGGACAAGGCCGAGGAAGAGAACACCTTCCGCACCTTCGACCACGATTTCATCCACGCCCTGAAGGTGGGCATGCCCCCCGCCGGCGGCATGGGCCTGGGGATCGACCGGTTGTGCATGCTGCTGACGAACCAGCGGACCATCCGCGACGTTGTGTTGTTCCCGCTCATGCGGCCGCAGTGAGGTGATCGGACCGAACGCGGCCCGGAGCGGGGCGCCCGTCGGGGGTGGAGCGGCTTCGGGCCCGGCGCAGGCCGGAACACCCGAATTCCTCCCCCGCCGGTCGGACGCTACTGTTCCGCACAAGCCGGGCCGCATCGCGGCACGGGATTGCCAGTCGAGGGCGCGCCATGAGCGGGTCACGTTCGCCGGGCAAGCGACAGGACGTCAAGGGTGCCGCGCACCCGTCGGTGGATGATGCGCTGCCGCCCGACGGAGCGCCCGGTGCTGTGCGTGTGCAGGCCGGGTCGCTCGACTCGAAGGTGCTGGTGCTGAACCGGCTGTACCTGGCGATCCGCGTGGTGTCGGCGCGACGGGCGTTCTCGCTGCTGGTGCGCGACCTGGCCGAGGTCATCACGGTCAACGACGGCCAGTACTCGACGTACGACTTCGCGTCGTGGACGGACCTGGCCGAGTACCAGCGCCAGTTCGAATCCGAGAAGCACGACTGGGTTCGGACCGTGCGCCTGCAGGTGGCGGTGCCGCGGGTCATTCGCCTGCTGGGGTACGACCGGCTGCCGGCCCAGACGGTGAAGCTGAACCGGCGGAACCTGTTCGCCCGCGACCGGAACCAGTGCCAGTATTGCGGCCGGCACTTCCCGACCTGCGAGCTGTCGATCGACCACGTGCTGCCGCGGTCCCAGGGGGGCGGCGACAGCTGGGAGAACCTCGTGTGCGCCTGCATCCGGTGCAACGCCCGCAAGGGCGGCCGCACGCCCGAGACCGCGCGGATGCAGCTGATCCGCCGGCCGGTGATGCCCAAGCGCAACCCGCTGATCGCGCTGCGATTGGGGCAGGACAAGTACGCGTCGTGGAAGGCCTTCCTGGACAACGCGTACTGGAGCGTGGAACTGAAGTGACGCCCGGGGGCGGCCCGGGGCGGGGCTGTATACTTGGGGCATGTCTACCGACTGGTCCGACCAGATCATCATCAGCGAACTGGCCGATGAGCCGGCGCTTTCGGAGGAGCTCGCGGGCATCGTCGAACGGGCCGCGTCCGCCGAGCCGCACCGGGCCAAGCACGTGGTGCTGAACTTCGGCAACGTGAACTACCTTTCGTCGTCGCACCTGGCCCAGCTGCTGCGTCTCCGCAAGAAGCTGCTCGACACGGGGCGGAACCTGGTGCTGTGCTCGCTGAACGACAACGTGTGGTCGATCATGCTGCTCACGGGGCTCGACCGCGTGTTCCGGTTTGCGCCAGAGCCGCTCACCGCGCTGGCCACGCTCCAGATCGAGGCGGAGCCCGGGGCCAACGCGTGAGCGTTCCCGCCGCGCCGGCGCTGCCCGGCACGCCGGGCTTCGCGACCCGTCCCCCGGCCCGATCGACGGACGGACCGATCGTCGAGCTGCGCGAAGTCAAGCGCGTCTACTACAAGCCCGACGGGTCGGTGCTGGTCGAGGCGCTGCGCGGGGTGTCGCTGTCGATCCCCGCGGGGCAATACGTGGCGATCATGGGCGCCTCGGGCTCGGGCAAGAGCACGATGATGAACATCCTTGGGTGTCTCGACCGTCCCACGTCGGGCGTCTACCTGCTCGACGGGCAGGATTGCGTGACCATGAACGACGAGGAGATCTCGGCCTACCGGGGCCGCAAGATCGGGTTCATCTTCCAGGCGTTCAACCTGATCCCCGAGCTGACGGTCCGCGAGAACGTCGAGGTGCCGCTGTTCTACCAGGGCGTGTCGCCCGCCGAGCGCCGACGCAAGGCCGAGGCGGTGCTCGGAATGGTGGGCCTCGACCAGCGGCTGGGCCACCGGCCGAGCGAGTTGTCGGGCGGGCAGCAGCAGCGGTGCGCGATCGCCCGGGCTCTGGTCACCAGCCCGGTCGTGCTCATGGCCGACGAACCGACGGGCAACCTGGACTCGGCCACCGGCAAGGCGGTGCTGAAGATCTTCAACGACCTGCACAAGATCGGGATCACCATCATCATGGTCACCCATGCGCCGGAAGTCGCCGCGCTGTGCCAGCGCGTGGTGCGCCTGCGCGACGGCGTGGTCGAGTCCGACACGATGCAGGTGCCGTCAACGCTGGAATGAACGCGGCGCTCCGGTGATCAGGCCGCGGCACGGGCGGCGGCCGCCGCCGGTCGCCTGGCCAGCGCGAGCATGGTGATATCGTCCACCTGATGCAGCGAGCCGCGCTGGGCGTCGAGGTTGCCCGACATCGCCGCGATGGCCTCGGCCAGCGGCTGGCCCTCACGCCGGCCGCCCAGGGCGGAGAAGGCCGAGAGGTACAGGTCGGTCCCGGCGGTGCTGGCGGGGCCGGCGTCGCGGAACGCGTGCTCGAACCCGTCGCTGTAGATCACGAGCGTCTCGCGCGGGCCGAGCGCGAACGCGTGCTGCTCGTAGCAGATCCCCTCGGCCATGCCCAGCAGCGGCCCGCCTTGTGAAATGGAGCGCGACCCCTCGGGCCCGACGGTCAGCGGATGGGGGTGGCCC
This sequence comes from Phycisphaeraceae bacterium, assembly GCA_026126345.1. GTDB lineage: Bacteria > Planctomycetota > Phycisphaerae > Phycisphaerales > UBA1924 > JAHCJH01. The sequence goes on from JAHCJH010000117.1 coordinate 5,463, forward strand.
GCGTTGGCCAGCACCCCCCGGCCCGTGCGGGCGTCGATCACGCCGTACACCGCCGACACGATCGCCATCAGGTCGCCACGGCGAGAGAGAAACGCGTCGTTCAGCCGCGTCAACGCCTCGGCCGGCGGCACGATGCGGAAGTCCCGCCCCGAGACTTCCTTGGTCGGCAGCAGCCGGTTGATCAGCATGGTCATCAGCGCCGCCGGTGCGCCGTGCCCCGCGGCGTCGGCCACCAGGAAGCCGATGTGATGCTCGTCCAGCCGCTCGGCGTCGTACAGGTCGCCGCTCAGATCGGTGCCGGGCCGGAACAGCACGCCCACGTCGAGCCCGTCGACCGCCGGCAGCGTGCGCGGCAGCAACTCACGCTGCACCAGCACGGCCATGTTGGCCTCGTTCTGCATCTGCTCGATCTGTCGGGCGGCGGCGGCCCGCATGAGCCCCTCGCCGGCAAGGTCGCGTCGCAGTTGTTCCAAGGCCGGCTGGCGGGCGATCAGCGCCGCCAGCGCCCCGGCAACGGCGCGGGGGTCGCTTTCGATCGGAAGGCACGTGAGCGTTCCGCCGACTGGCGGCCCGTCGCGGAGGGCCAGCCCCGGTACCAGCGATTCGTCCAACACCTGCCGCACGCGGGCGACGGCGAGTTCATCGCCCGTGGGTCCGGTCAGCACCAGCACCGCCGCCGCGGCCCCCGGCGGGGCCTCGCCCGGCTCGATCCGCTCGAACGTCGGGGCGGGAGTCAGCGGCCAGGATGAGGCGATGCGTCGGCACCACGCGATCACGTCCGACGGCGGGGCGCCGATCGCCATCACGGCGATCACGGGGCCGCCGGCCGTGCGGGCGCTCAGGGCCGGGATGTTCTGGTCGTCGCAGCGCATGAAAGGCGGCCCGGCGACGGCCCAGGCCCGAGAACACTCGGACCCGGCGATCACGGCCCGGAACCGGACTCCGAGCGCATCGACCTACCGGGCCCGCTTCTTCAGCCCTTCGACGTCGAGGTCTACCTTGTCGCCCTCGGCGATCTTCAGATTCTGCAGGGTCCCCCCAGCCAGTTCGATCACGAACGTGGTCGGGAACCGGCTGGAGTACTTCCGGAGCCGGTCCTCGTACTTGCGGTTCCCGGGCGTGTTGTCGGTGGAGTGATCGCCCGGGGTGCCCTCGTCGGCGGCGCGGGGCGGCTCGGGCGTCATCGCGTACCACGAGAGCACCCGCCCCTGGCCGTCGAGGTAAACGATGTCGATCGGGATCGGGCAGTCGCGCATCACGAACTGCTGCACGGCAACCTTGTTCGCGGGAAACACGAAGAGCATCCCGCCGTCGGGCTCGATGTGCGTCCGGCCGGACAGGCCTTTGAACCGCGACTTGTCGTCGGCCACCACCTCCAGGAAGAACGATTTGCCGCCCAAGCGGACCTTGGCCACGTCGGCCCCCGCCTTGTCGTCGCAACCCGAAACGCACGCGCACACCACGCACGTCAGCACTGCGGCCACCCACGCGGCGATCATTCGGCCTGAGACTTGAGCCATTGGTCGTGCTCCGGGAGGAACGTGATGGTACTTCGGGGCAGGCGGTCCGGGTCGAACCGACGCAGGAATTCACCGCTGGTCATCGGCTCGGGTCCGTCCGGGCTGAGGCCGCACCAATGCGCGATCAGCCCGATGACGGCTGACGGCGGAACCCCAACAGTCCGGTAGGCGTCGATCCGGCTGTCGCCGTGCCGCTTGGCCAGGCGTCGGCCGTCGGGCCCGAGCACCAGCGGAAGGTGCCAGTGTTCGGGCTCGGGCGTGAGGCTCAGCGCCCGGTACAGCAGCAGCTGCCGGGCCGCCGAATCGAGAAGGTCGTCGGCGCGAACGACGTGGGTCACTCCCTGGCGCGCATCATCCACGACGACCGCGAGCTGGTACGCCGGGGTGCCGCGCCGCGTCCAGATGATGAAGTCGCCGATCGTCGCGCCGGGGTCGATCGACCGCGGCCCGGCGAACCGGTCCACGAAGCCGACCTCCCCCGGGGGCGTGAGGAACCGCCACGCGGCGTCGGGCCACGCCGCGGGGTCGAACCGGCAGGGGCGACCGGCTTCCGGCGGGCGGAGCGCCGCGGGGAAAGTCGCCTCGTGGGCGCCGGCCTGCGGGGCGCTGGCGGCCGACTCGACCTGCCCGCGGGAGAGCCGGCACGGATAGGCCAGCCCGGCCTGTGCCAGCCTCGTCATCGCGTCGATCGCCGGCCCGGGCTCGCTCGATTGGATGAGCGGGCCCTGGTCCCAATCGATGCCGAGCCACGCGAGGGTGCCGACGATGGAGTCCGCCGCGCCGGGCTTGATGCGCGGGCCGTCGAGATCTTCGATGCGCAGCACGATGCGCCACCCGCGCTGCCGGGCGAGCGCCCAGTTGACCAGGAACGTCCTGGCGTTGCCCAGGTGCAGGGCGCCGGTGGGCGAGGGGGCCAGTCGGGTGGTGGGTGTCGGGCTCACGGCTGCGGGTGGGTGCGGCGGAAACGGTGCCGGTCCATGGTATCTGAGGCCGCTTCCCCCCGGGCCGATCCGGGTATGCTCCCGGCTCGGAGAACACCATGACCACAGGCG
>JAHCJH010000118.1 GCA_026126345.1 Phycisphaeraceae bacterium
GACGCCAGGCCCTGCGCCGCGCGGCGCAGGTCGTCGGCATCGGGGCCGGCGGCCCGTTCGTTGAGGCGCCGGCAGGCGTCGAGCCCATCGCTCACGCCCGTCAGGGCCTCGTCCACGGGCGCCAGCACCGCCGTCGGCGCACGCTCCAGCGGCAGGTCGGCCAGCAGGTCGGCGGCCTCGGCCAGTTCGTGCAGGTGCGTCGCGGCGTCGGCGCCCGCCTCCGCCGGCAGGTGCGCGGGCACCGCCCCGTCGCGCGCCAGCGAACGCAGGTTGCCTCGGATGCGCACGGCCAGTTGCGTTCGGTCTTCCATGATCTGCCCGCCGGGTGCGGGTCGCGAGTGTACCGGGTGCGGTCGGACCGGTTCGCCGCGCCGGTTCCAATCTCCCCGCCCCGGCCGGTACCCTTGAGTGCATGCCCGCCGAGGTCAGCGCACCCAGCCAGACATCCGCCGGCGCCACGGCGCACTCGCTGCGGATCGCGCTGATCGGGGCCGCGGCCAACGCGGCGCTGGCCGGGGGCAAGCTGCTGGCCGGCATCGTGGGCCATAGCTCGGCGCTGGTGGCCGACGCGGTCGAGTCGCTGGCCGACGTGCTGGGGTCGCTGATCGTGTGGTCGGGCCTGCGCTGGGCCGCGCGTCCGGCCGACGACACCCACCCCTACGGGCACGGCAAGGCCGAGGCGCTGGCGGCGTTCATCGTCGCGGGCATGCTGGTGATCGCGGGGCTGGCGATCGCCTTCGAGGCGGTGCGCGAGATCCTCACGCCGCACCCGGCCCCGGCGGCGTGGACGCTTTGGGTGCTCATCGCCGTGGTCGTCATCAAGGAGTCCATGCACGCCGTGGCCCGGCGCGCCGCCCGCCGCACCAACAGCAGCGCCATGCTCGCCGACGCCTGGCACCACCGGTCGGACTCGATCACCTCGGCCGCGGCGTTCGTGGGCATCGCCGTCGCGGTGTACGGCCCGCCGGCGTACGTGATCGCCGACGAGGTGGCGGCCTTGGTGGCCAGCGGGGTGATCATCGCCGGGGCGGTGCGGGTGATGCGCCGGCCGCTGGCCGAACTGCTCGACGAGCACCCCGGGGCGCTGGTGGCGCAGGTGCGCCTGGCGGCCGGGGCGGTGCCCGGCGTGCGCGACGTGGAGAAGGTCTTCGCCCGCTCCATCGGCGGCGAGCACCTGGTGGACATGCACCTGCACGTCGACGGCGGCATGACCGTGCGCGACGCCCACGCGCTGTCGGGCAAGGTCAAGAGCGCGGTGCGGGCGGCGGCGCCCAGCGTGCGCAACGTGCTGATCCACGTCGAGCCGGCGGAAGACGGGCCGCGCCCCTCGGCCTGACGCCCCTTACGCCAGGATGCGGAAGTTCCGCATCATGCCCATGTCCTCGTGCTCGAGCAGGTGGCAGTGGTACACGTACAGGCCCGGGAAGTCGCTGGTGCGCACCAGGAGGCGCACCGTCTCGCCCGGCATCACCAGCACGGTGTCCTTCCACGCCGCGTTGATGAACCCCTGGTTCACCGTGTTGTACGCCGTGAGGTTCGCGCCGCCCGTCGGGCCGATGCGCTGCAGCACCTGGAAGTGCCGCCCGTGGAAGTGGATCGGGTGCGGCATCACCGGGCTGGCCAGCGTGTTGCGGATCTCCCACACTTCCACCGTGTTCCGCGGCATGTTCTCGTTGGGCAGCGTGGTGTTCATGTCGAACACCGCCCCGTTGAGCAGCCACACCGGCTGCCCCCCGGACAGGATGTACGAGATCTGGAAGATCCGCGGCGCGCCGGCGTTGGTCGCCTGATCGAGCGTGAGCGTCTCGAAGTCGCCGAAGTACGGCGGCAGCGAGCGGTACTCGCTGGCCGCGGCGGCGATGTTGAAGGTGGCGATGGTCATCGCGGCGCCGTTGACGGGCGCCTGCCCGCCGCCGCCCACGCCGCCGGGCGTCCAGGCGAGGCTGCGGAGGATCATCTGGCTGCCGACGGTCTTGGCGGAGAAATCGGCCCAGACGTCGAGCCGTTCGCCGGGGGTGAGCATGACGTAGGGCCGGGTGACGGGCGCTTCGAGCAGGCCGCCCTCGGTTCCGATCACGGTGATGGGCGTGCCGTCGGCCCAGGCGAGCTTGTAGGTGCGGGCGTTGGAGCCGTTGATGATGCGCAGGCGGTAGCAGCGCGTGCGGCAGGTCTTGGTCAGCGCGGGGAAGCCGTTGACCAGCACCTGGTTGCCCAGGTAGCCCAGGAGGGCTCCGGGTGCGTAGGCGATCTGGTTGTTGCTGTCGAAGGTTCGATCCTGGATGACCAGCGGGATCTCGTACTCACCGGAGGGCAGGTCGAACTTGGCCTCGTGCTCGTCGGTGACGCGGATGAGCCCCGCGAGGCCCTTGACCACCTGCGCCGCGGTGCGCATGTCCGGATGCGGGTGGTACCAGTAGAGCCCGGCGCGCTCGTTGACCGTGAAGTCGTAGTTGTACACCTCGCCTGGCAGCACGGCGAAGCGCGGGTGGCCGTCCTGATCTTCGGGCACGTCCAGGCCGTGCCAGTGCGTGATCGTCGCCTCGGGCAGGGCGTTCTCCATCCGCACGCGCAGGCGGTTGCCGCGCGCCACATGGATCGTCGGCCCCAGGTACGAGCCGGGGATCGGCTCGAGCTGGCGCGACCGGCCCGAGATCACCGTGCCGGTGTACTGCCACACGTCGGTCGGCGTGCCGGGGAAGAGCGAAACCGCCGCCGGGGCCATCACCAGGCGGATGTGCAGGTCCGAGAAGTTGCCCGGCTTGCTCTGGCTCGGCAGAACCATCGGCGGCTGCGCCCCGGCCCGCCAGGCCAGCGCCCCCGCCCCGCCCAGCGCCGCCACCCCGCCGGCGAGGTAGCCGGTGCGCTTGAGGAACTCACGACGGTCCAGCGGTCGATCCTGCATGCATCACTCCGGGGTCTTTCTGTTCGGTTCGATCGGCCGACGGGTTGCTCCCGTTCGCCCTGGGGCGATCGGGAATACCGCCCAACCCGGCCGTGCGCCGGCGCCACCGACCCGCGAATGTGCGTGCTCTGACACTACAGCCTACACCGCCCGGCGGTTCGTTCCAGTCCGCCGGCGTGGCGACCGGGCCGCGGCGTGTTCCTCCCGTGAATCTGGGCGAACGGCGCAGGCCGGGCGTGAACGAAAACCCGGCGGGAGGCCGCCGGGATTCAGGGGGACTCTGGGAGCAGCCGCGCCGCCCCGCCGGCTCAATCCTCCGGCACGTGGTGGCTGGTGACGACCTTGCGGAAGGCCTCGCGCAGGCGCCTGGTGACCGGGCCCTCGGTGCGGCCGCCGATCTTGATGTCGTCGATCTGCGCGACGGAGATGATCTCCGCCGCCGAGCCGGTGAGGAACACCTCGTCGGCGGCCTTGAGTTCCTCGGGCTTGATGTTCTTGAGGTTGCAGGGGATGCCCAGCTCGGCGCACAGGTCCATCACGAACCGGCGCGTGACGCCTTCGAGGATGCCCGCCTCGGTCGGCGGGGTGAAGACCGCGCCGTTCTGGACCATGAAGATGTTGTCGCCGGTGCACTCGCAGACGTACCCCTCGGCGTTGAGCATCACCGCCTCGAGGCACCCGGCGTCGATCGCTTCGACCTTGGCCAGGATGTTGTTGAGGTAGTTCAGGCTCTTGACGCGCGGGTCGAGGCACTCGATCGGCGTGCGCGGGCGCTTGGCGATGATCACCTTCATGCCCGTCTCGTACAGCTCCTTGGGGTAGAGCTGGATCTGGTCGGCGATGCAGATGATCCCCGGCACCGGGCACTTGCGCGGGTCGAGCCCCAGGGTGCCGTAGCCCCGCGTCACCACCAGGCGGATGTACCCCTCGACGATCCCGTTGGCGTCGATGCACTCGCGCATGATCTGCACCATCTCCTCGCGCGACACCGGGATCCGCAGCCGCAGCGCCTCGGCCGAGCGCCAGAGCCGCTCCATGTGCTGCCCGCACTTGAAGATCTTGCCCCCGTACACGCGGATCCCCTCGAAGATCCCGTCGCCGTAGAGCAGGCCGTGGTCGTACACGCTGACCATCGCCTGGTTCTTGGGCACCATCTTGCCGTTCACGTAGATGGTCGGCTTCTCGCCCATCGGGGGCACCGCGTCGTACGCGATCGACGCGTGCGACGGGGCGCTCTTGCGTTTGGCCGTCGCCGTGGCGCTCATGCCGTTGGCGCGGTGCGCCGCCTTGCCGTTGGCGGACTTGCGGGCGGGCTTGCTCGTGGACTTCGGGGCGGACTTGGTCTTCATCGCATCGTCTCCTGTCGCGCCGGCGGCCTGTCGCCGCCCCCGACGCGTGCATCGTACATCCCGCATCGGCCGCCGCCAGGCGCCGCTTCACGAAGTTCGCACCCATCGGTTCCCGAGGTATAGCCGGGCTATTCGGTGATCTCGATCGACAGGTCCGCCCCGGCGAACGCCGGCCCGCCGAACTCCAGCACCCGCGCCACCGCGCCCGAGAACGTCCGCCACAATGCCGATTGCTCGGCCAGCCGGCGCCGCCCCGCGTCGGTCAGCCGGTACGTCCGCCCCCGCCGGCCCGTCGCCGTCGGACGCCACTCCCACGCCAGATCGCCCCGCTTTGCCAGGCGTTTCAGGGCCGGGTACAGCGTGCCCTCCTCGATCGTCAGCGCCCCGTTGCTCACCCGTTCGATCTCCCGCGCGATCGCGTAGCCGTGGCGAGGGCCGTGCGCCAGCACCGCCAGCGCCAGCACGTCCATCGTCCCCTGCAGCAGCGCGGGCCTGGCCCAATCGGTGTGCGACACGCCGGGATTGTACCCATCGTGTTCCGAGGTATGTGAACGGACCGGCCGCGTTCCACCCGGCCCGACGCCCTCCACACCGCCGGCTCAGTGCCGACGTGCCCGGCCGCGTGCCCCCGCCGCCCGGGGGCAGAACAGGGCCGCGCCGGCCCAAGGCTCGCTCCCCGCCGCCGGCCCGCCGGCGAATATCCTCCGCCCATGAAGGTCTCCCTCGCCTGGCTCAACCGCCTGCTGGATCGTCCCGTCTCGGCCGACGAGGCCGAGCACGCCCTTACCTTCGCCGGTTTCCCCATCGAGTCGCGCCAGCCCCTGCCCGGCGGCGATGAACTGCTCGACGTCGAAGTCACCAGCAACCGGGGCGATGTGCTCTGCCACCTGGGCGTGGCCCGCGAGGTCGCCGCGGCCACCGGGCGGGCGCTCCGCCCGCCGGCCGTTCCCCCCGCCGACCGGACCGACGGCGCGGGCCCCTGCCCCATCGCCATCGACAACGCCGACCACGCCGCGTGCCCCCTGTTCACCGCCACCGTGATCACGGGCCTGCGCCCCGGTCCCAGCCCGCAGTGGCTCCGCGAAGCTCTGGAGGCCATCGGCCAGCGCTCCATCAACAGCATCGTGGACGCGACCAACTTCGTCCTGCACGAACTCGGCCAGCCCAGCCACGTGTTCGACCTGGCGACGCTTCGCGGCCGGACGCTGGTTGTCCGCTCGGCAGCCAAGGGCGAGCGCCTGGCCCTGCTCGACGGCTCGACGCGCGACCTGGCGGCCGGCGAGTGGGTCATCGCCGACGAGCGCGGCCCGATCAGCCTGGCCGGCGTCATGGGCGGGGCGGAGACCGCCGTCAGCGACCGCACCACGGCCGTGGTGCTCGAAGTCGCCACGTGGCGGCCGGCCATGGTCCGCGGCGCGGCCCGGCGGCTGCAGATCCGCACCGATTCATCGCACCGCTACGAGCGCTGGGTGCCGCCCGCGACCATCGAGCACGCGCGTCGCCGGCTCGTGGGCCTGCTGGCCGAGGTCGCCGGCGGTCGCGTGCAGGACGGCGTCGCCCGTGTCGGCGCGCCGCCGGAGCCGGCCCGCTCGATCACCCTGCGCACGGCGCGACTGCGCGCGGTGCTGGGCGCCCCGGTCGATGACGCCGCGGCCGAGCGTACGCTGACCGCCCAGGGCGTGGCCGTGACGGCCCGGCCCTCGCCGGCGGGGGCGGTGCTGGAGTGCGCCCCGCCGTCGCACCGGCCCGACCTGCGGATCGAAGAGGACCTGATCGAGGAAGTCGCGCGCATCGTCGGCTACCGGGCGCTGCCCGACACGCCGCCGCTCGCGCCCGTGACGGCACATATCCGCGCCGAAGCCAATCGTGGCCTCAGTGCAGTGCGCCACGCGCTGGCCGGCCTCGGCTACCAGGAGACCATCGGCTTCAGCTTCGTCGAGGAACGCTGGGAGCACGAACTGGCCGGCAACGCCGACCCGATCCGCGTGCTCAACCCGATCGCCAGCCCGTTGGCGGTGATGCGTTCCAGCCTGATGGGCAGTCTGATCGCGGCACTGCAGGGCAACCTCGCGCGCAAGGCGAGCCGCGTGCGCGTCTTCGAGACGGGGCGCGTATTCCGCCGCGATGCCTCGGTGCTCGACGGCAACCGCAGCGTGGCGGGCGTCGCCCAGCCGCGCCGCGTGGCCGGCCTCGCCTGGGGGCGCGTCGATGCGCTGCAATGGGGCAGCAAGGAGCGCGCGGCCGACTTCTTCGACGTGAAGGGCGACATCGAGGCGCTGCTCGCGCCGCGCCAGGCCAACTTCGTGCCGGCCGAGCACCCGGCGCTGCACCCGGGCCGCTGTGCGCGCATCGAGCTCGACGGGCAGGCCATCGGCTTCGTCGGCGAACTGCATCCGCGCTGGCGCCAGGGCTACGAGCTGCCGTCGGCGCCCATGCTGTTCGAACTCGATCTCGACGCCGTGCTGGCGCGTGACGTGCCGGCCTTCGCGGCGCTGCCGCGCCAGCAGTCGGTATTCCGCGACATCGCGGTGGTGGCCGGCGAGCAGGTCAGCCATGCTGCGCTGATGGAGGCCATCGCCGCGGGGCAGGGCGGCCTGGTGCGTTCGGCGCGCCTGTTCGACATCTACAAGCCCGCAGGCACGACGACAGCGGCCGCCGACATGAAGCCGGGCGAACGCAGCCTGGCCGTGCGGCTGGAACTGCTCGACAACGACAACACCCTCACCGACGAGCGCATCGATGCCACCGTGACCGAGGTGATCGCGCGGCTGGGCGCGCGCCTGGGCGCGCGTCTGCGAGGCTAGAGGCGACGGAGCATGGACGACAACGACAAGCCGCGCGAGCGCGTGATCCTGCCGAGCATCGAGACGCCGACGCTGACCAAGGCGGAACTGGCCGACCTGCTGTTCGAGCGCCTCGGCCTGAACAAGCGCGAGTCCAAGGACATGGTCGAAGGCTTCTTCGACATCATCCACGCGACGCTGGTGCAGGGTGACGACGTGAAGCTGTCGGGCTTCGGCAACTTCAACATCCGCCGCAAGGCCCCGCGCCCCGGGCGCAACCCGCGCACCGGCGAGGCCATCCCCATCAAGGCGCGCAACGTGGTGACCTTCCACGCCAGCCACAAACTCAAGGGAGTCGTGCAAGGCGACATACCCGCCGGGGAGGAGTTCGAGTAAAGTCTTAGCTTTCCCACGGGATCTTATTGATTTTCATGGAGAAAGCGCTCCCAGCCATCCCGGCAAAGCGATACTTCACGATCGGTGAGGTGAGCGAGCTTTGCGGGGTGAAGCCCTACGTGCTGCGCTACTGGGAGCAGGAGTTCACCCAGCTCAAGCCGATGAAGCGCCGCGGCAACCGGCGCTACTACCAGCACCACGAGGTGCTGCTCATCCGGCGCATCCGCGAACTGCTCTACGAGCAGGGTTTCACCATCAGCGGCGCGCGCAACCGACTGTCGGAAGCGTCGGCGCACGCGCGCGACAACGCGGTCGTGCTGCCCGACGATGAGCCCGACGAGGTGATCGACATGAGCGAGGCGCTCGAGACGGCGGGCGCCGATCCGGTGGTGTTGAGCGCCGAGGCGCACGACGGCGTGCCGACCGCTGCCGACGTGCGCAACGAGTTGCTCGCGATCCGCGCACTGCTCGTGCTCTGAAGGAAGTCGCCTCTGTCGATGAGGCTATAATGCGCAGCTTCGTCGGGGTGTAGCGCAGCCTGGTAGCGCACTTGC
>JAHCJH010000119.1 GCA_026126345.1 Phycisphaeraceae bacterium
GACGTTCCAGATCCAGCTCGACCAGGCGTTCACCATTTCGGCCCTGACGGTGGACGGCGTGCCGGCGGGGTGGGTCCGTGTCGTGGGCCCGGTGATCGACGTGACGCTGCCGCGGGCGTACGCGATGGATGAGCAGTTCGCCCTGCGCGTCGATTATTCCGGAACGCCGCCGACGGGCAACGGCTTCGGCTCGATCACGTTCACCACCCAGAACGGCCAGCCGCTGGTGCACACGCTCAGTGAGCCCTACTTCGCCAACACCTGGTGGCCGGTGAAGGAAGACAACAACGACAAGGCCACAGCGTCCATGGCCTTCACCGTGCCCGGTCCGCTCGTCGTCGCCTCCAACGGCCTGCTGCAGGGAGTCGACTCCCTGCCCGGCGGCAAGCTGAAGTACCGCTGGCGCACCAACTACCAGACCGCGCCCTACCTGTTCAGTTTCTCCACCACCAACTACAACCAGTTCGGCGACATCTACGTGCACTCCGGCGGCTCGATGCCTTTGCAGTTCTTCATCTACCCCGCCAACGACACCAGCGGCAACCGAACCGCCTGGCTCCGCACCAAGGACATGCTCGCGGCGTTCGCGTCGCGGTTCGGACCGTACCCGTTCATCAGCGAGAAGTACGGCATCTACCAGTTCTCGTTCGGCGGCGGCATGGAGCACCAGACCATGACCGGCCAGGGGACGTTCAGCGAGTCGGTGACCGCGCACGAACTGGGCCACCAGTGGTGGGGCGACATGATCACGTGCGCCACGTGGTCCGACATCTGGCTGAACGAGGGGTTCGCTTCGTACTGCGAGGCGCTGTGGTTCGAGGCCAGCGGGCGCAACCTCAACCCGGTGACCCCGGGGTTCACCGCCCTGCGGACCGCGATGCTGGCGCGCCGGCCGAGTTCCACCGATGGCACCGTCTACTTCTTCCGGACCGAGCCGACCCCGGGCGACGTCGTCGCGCAGTCCAACGACGTCAACCGCATGTTCTCCTCCAACTTCAGCTACCGCAAGGCCGGCTGGGTGCTGCACATGCTGCGCTGGGTCGTGGGCGACCAGGCGTTCTTCGACATCCTCGCCGCGTACCGCCAGACCTACCAGTACCGCACCGCCGCCACCGCCGACTTCCAGGCCGTGTGCGAGGCGGTCAGCGGGCGCGACCTTGACTGGTTCTTCAATCAGTGGGTCTTCAACCCCGGCGCGCCGCTGTACAGCTACGGCTGGCGCAACGTCTCGGCGGGCGGCAGGAACTACGTCGAGCTGTACCTGAACCAGACTCAGAACGCCGCGTGGCCGACCTTCGACATGCCGCTGGACGTCGGCACCACCGCCGGCACCGGCAACGCGTCGCGCACGGTCCGCAACAACGCCCGCACGCAGCACCTGCTGTGGGAGGTTCCGGGCGCCATCAGTTCGCTCACGCTCGATCCGAACAACTGGGTGCTGACGGCGAGCAACACGTCTCCGGCCTACGGCAAGACGGCGGCGACGTTTGTCGAAGGGCCGCCGAAGATCGTGGACGTTCAGCCGGCGCCCGGGTCGTCTTCCGCCGCGAGCGTCGTGCGCGTCACGTTCCACAGGCCCGTGAACAGCAGCGCGGGGCAGTACACACTGACGCGATCGGGCTCGCCGGTGGCGTTCACGCACGCGTACAACGCCGGCGCGCAGCGCGCCGACCTCACGCTCACGCCGCCGATCATGCCCGGCACCTACGTGCTGACCGTCGGCGCCGGCGTCACCGGCCAGACCGGCGGCCTGGCGCTCGACGGCGAGGCGGCCAACCCGGTCAGCCCCTCGTCGCTCCCTACGGGCGACGGCGTGCCCGGTGGCTCGGCGACGTTCCGTTTCACCATTCCCTCGTGCTCGGCGGCGGACCTGGCCACCGAGGGCGGCGGCCTGCTCAGCGGTCCGGACGGGTTCGTCACCGGCGTGGACTTCGACGTGTTCATCCAGGCGTTCTTCTCCGAAACCCGCGACCCCTTCGGCACGTTGCTGGCCGATCTGACCGATGCCGTGGGGACGGGCTCGCCGGACGGGCTCCTGACGGGTTCGGATTTCGACCGGTTCATCGTTCAGTTCTTCACGGGATGTCCGTGATTGCATCGGCGTGGCGCCCTCGGCGAAGGGCCGAATGGCTCACAGCCGTCCCCGGGCGGGCGTGGTGCGACAACATCAGGTTGGGGGCAGCGGAGCGGATTCATGCGCAGTGTGCTGGCGATCGGGGTCTTGGTCGTGTTCGGCGTGGTTTCGGGCGTTCGCGCCGATGAGCCCAGCGCGATGGGCGTCGCGGGGCCGAGCGCCCCGGAGATCGCCAAGCCCGAGACGATCCCGCACAGCGCGCGGCTCGGCCTGCCGATCGCCGGCGAGGTGCCCGCAGCGTGGCTGCCGTGGGTGGACAACGCCGCACTCATCGCCGACGACGAGGTGAACCCGCCGCCGTGCAAGTCGCTGCGGTACGGGCGTGGCATGGACCTGCGCGCCCCGGCGAGCGGCGGCCGGTGGATCGACGTGCCCGCACGGCGCGACCAGCCGGGTGGACGGCTATGGGTGATGGACGTTGTCTCGCCGTCGGCGCTGGGCCTTCGGCTGCACCTGACGGGGCTGGACCTTCCGCCGGGCGCATCGATCGTGGTCTACGCGCCTTCGGCGCCGGAGCAGATCTTCGGCCCGTATGAGGATGTCGGCCCCGTGGGCGACGGCCAGGTCTGGTCGCCGACGATCTGGTCCGGGACGGTCCGCGTGGAGTGCTTCGTGCCCGAGGGCGCGCGCATCGGCCGGGCGCCGGTGAAGATCGGGCGCGTGCAGCACGTCTACCGCCCGCTGGGCGGCGACCCGCTCGAGCAGTTCCAGGATGTCGGCAACTGCCACAACGACGTGACGTGCTTCCCCGCCTGGGCCAACACCGCCAAGGCCGTCGCCGGCATCGGCGCCATCAGCCAGGCAAACTCCATCTACTGCACCGGACAGCTCCTGGCGACGCAGAACGCCGACCAGACGCCCTACTTCCTGACGGCCAATCACTGCGTGAGCACCGCGTCGGAGGCCAGCACCGTTGAGGTGTACTGGTTCTACCAGACCAGCGCCTGCAACGGCGCGGTGCCGGCGATCTCCACCACGCTCCGCTCCAAGATCGCGACGCTCGTCTCCACCGCCACGCCCAGCGATTACTGCCTGCTCATGATCGAGGGCTCGTTGCCCGCGGGCGTGTTCTTCGCGGGCTGGACGAGCACCGTGCCGGCCAACGGCACCGCTGTGGTCGGCATTCACCACCCCGACGGCTCGTGGAAGCGCTACTCCTCGGGCACCAAGGCGTCGAACACCACCTGCGGCGGGTCCAACCACATCCGCTGCAACTGGTCCAGCGGCGTGACCGAGCCGGGCTCTTCGGGTTCCGGCCTGTTCCGCTCCGACACGCAGCAGCTCGTCGGTCAGCTGCACTGCGGCTCGTCGGCCTGCGGCGTCGCCAGCCAGTTCCTCAACGACGACTACGGCCAGTTCAGCACGACCTACGCCGCGATCTCGGCATCGCTCGCCGCGGGGTCGGACGATGCGCTGGAAGAGAACGACTCCTGCGCCGCCGCCCGGCTGGTGCTCAGTGCGATCGGCACGGGGACCAACAACGGCCTGATCGTCAAGAAGGTGGACGAGGACTGGTACCGCTACTCCGTCCCCTCGGGCACGCGCCTGACCGTGAGCCTGTCGTTCACGCACGCCAACGGCGACATCGACATGCAGCTCTTCACGGCGTGCGGCGGGTCCGTGGTCGCGCAGTCGGTGTCCACCACCAACGCCGAGAGCGTCCAGTACACCAACAACGGCGCCACGCAGGACGTGTTCGTGCGCGTGTTCCTCTCGGGCACCGACACGCGCAACACCTACTCCATGACTTCCACGATCGCCGCCGTCACGCCCGCCAACAACGCCTGCGCCGCCGCGACCGGCGTCACCATCGGCACCTACACCGGCACCACCGCCAGCGCCACGATCGATGGACCGTCCGGCTGCTCCGGCGCCGGCACCGCGCCGGACGTCTGGTACTCCTACACCGCCGCGGCGTTCGGCACGCTCATCCTCGACACCTGCGGCTCGGCGTACGACACGCTGCTGTCGGTTCACTCCGCCTGCCCGGGCACCGCGGCCAATCAACTGGCGTGCAACGACGATGCGTCGTTCTGCGGCTCGGCCAGCAGCGCCTCGTGGATCGCCCTGGCAGTGAACCCGGGCCAGAACGTGCGCATCCGCGTCGGCGGCTACCAGGGCGCCAGCGGCCTGTTCACGCTGCACGTCAACTTCGTCGGCACGCCGGACAATGACGCCTGCGCCGCGGCCACGCCCGTCGGCAACGGGGCCACGGCCTTCTCCACGGTCGGGGCGACCAACGACGGCCCGAGCGAGACGCTGTGCAACTTCTTCGGCACCGCCGAGACGCTCGCGGACACCTGGTTCGTCTACACCGCAGGGTGCACCGGGCCGGTGAACGTCCGCACCTGCGGCTCGTCGTTCGACACCAAGGTTGCGGTCTACGGCGCTGCCTGCCCGGCCGGGGCCAACTCCGCGCTGGCCTGCAACGACGACTCCGACGACTGCGGCTCCGGTTCGCTCTCCAGTTCGCTCACGTTCAACGCCGTCAACGGGCAGTCCTACCGCATCCGCGTCGGCAGCCTCAACGGGACCACCGGCTCGGGTGTGCTGACCATCACCCCGAGCTGCCCGACGGCCTGCCCCGCCGACGTCGCCAGCGCCGGCAACCCCAGCCTCGACGCCGGGCCCGACGGCTTCCTCACCGGCGACGACTTCGACGTGTTCGTCCAGTGCTTCTTCACCGGCTATCGGAACGCCTCCAACGTTCTGGTCGCCGACATCACCGACGACACCGGCACCGGCGGGCCTGACGGGTTCATCACCGGCGCCGACTTCGACCGCTTCATCGTGCTGTTCTTCTCGGGGTGTCCATGAGCCGGGACCGATCGGGAAGGTTCGGGGTGCGCACGCGGACGGGATGGATCGCGTTGTCTGCCGCGGCCCTTGCCGCGACGCCCGGCCTTGCCCCGGCCGCCCCTCCGCTGGTGGTGGTGCATCGCGGGGGCATCGATCTGGCCCAGGGCGCGGCGACGGACCAGTTCGGCGCGGTGTTCACGATCGCGGGCCTCAGCGGTGTCACGCTGCTGCCCGACGGCCGGTACGCCGCGATCATGGACAACAGCGACAAGGTGGTCTTCCTGTCGGTGTCGCTGTCGCCCACCGGAACGCCGACGGCGGTCTCGGTGGTGGGGGGGCTGCGCCTGGCCGGCGTGTTCGACCATGAGGACATCGCCTGGGCGGGCTCGGCGCTGCAGGCGTGGGCTTCGGAGGAGCAGACGCCGGCCGTGCGTCGGTACGACCTTGCGGATGGCTCGGGCGGCGCGGCCTTGCCGACGGCGGCGCCGTTCCTGTCGATCCGGGCGAACTTCGGCTTCGAGTCGGTGACGCGCGACCCCGGCGGTCGCGCGGTGTGGACCGCCAACGAAGAGGCCCTCACCTCCGACGGAGCGCTCTCGACGGCCAGCGCGGGGACCACCGTCCGCCTGCTCCGCTACCAGCCCGACGGCGTCGGCGGCGCCGCGCCCGCCCAGCAGTTTGCCTATCGAACCGCGCCGCTGCACGACGCGGCAGTCAGCGGCTCGCGCAGCGGCTTGAGCGCCCTGGTGGCCCTGCCCGACGGCCGCCTGCTGGCCGTCGAGCGCTCCCTGGCGTTCAGCCTGTCTGGCGTGTTCCAGACGCGCATCTACGCCGTCGGATTCACCGGTGCGACCGACGTTTCGGGGTTGCCCGCCCTGAACGGCGCGGCGTACACGCCGGTGACCAAGGAACTGCTCTACAGCGGTTCTCTGAACAATCTCGAAGGGCTGTGCCTGGGCCCGCGTCTGGGCCCGGGACGATTCGCCCTGGTCGGCGTGGTGGACGACGGCGACCCGGTCAGCGTCAGCCGCGTGGTGGCGTTCGAGGTGTCGGGCGTGGTCGAGCCGCCGTGCGCGGCCGACGTCGCCTCGGCCGGCGGCGCGACTGGGCCCGACGGCTTTGTCACCGGCGAGGATTTCGACCTGTTCGTGCAGGCGTTCTTCGAGGAGCGGCGTTCGCCGGCGGGGTGGCTGATCGCCGATGTCGCCGGGGTGCTCGGCACGCCCGAGCCCGATGGGTTCATCACCGGCGCCGACTTCGACTCGTTCGTTGAGAATTTCTTCGCCGGGTGCTGACCGGCGGCGCTACGGCGCGCCCGTCTTCGTCGCCGGGGATTGCTTCGGGTCCGCCACGGGCGCGGGCCGCCCGCGGTTGAGCAGCAGGCGGCGCTGCTCCAAGGCCGCGGCCTCGTCGAACGCCGGCCCGAGCGACTCGCGGTGCAGGCGGATCTGGGCGAGCATGTTGCCGCCCATGTGCCGGTTGAAGTGGCGCAGGTCCCACACGACGGTCTGGCCCGGGGAGTTGGTGGCCACGATGTGACGCCCTGCGCGGTCGAAGTCCAGGGCCCAGATCTCCCAGCCGTCCAGCGCGTCGAGCGCCAGGACCGGCGTGTCCTGCGGCAGGGCGACGTCCCAGAGCATGATGCGGCCGTCGGCCCCGGCCGAGGCGAGGATGTTGGGTTCTCGCGGCCGGAACGCCAGCGATGTCACCAGGCCGCGGTGCCCCTCGAGGCGACGCTCCAGCTTGCCGGTTTCGACGTTCCACACGCCGATGGACCGGTCCCAGCTGCCGCTGAAGACGTGCCGGCCGTCGGGGCTGAAGACCACTGTCCACGGGGCGCTGGGGGGCGCGTCGAATTCGCGGATGAGCGCTCCGCTGCGGGCGTCGTACAGGCGCATCGCCGGCTGGCGCGTGCTCACGGCGATGCGTCCGCCGTCGGGGCTCCAGGCGACGCCCAGGGCCTCGCCCGGCCCGCCCGCGGGGATGGTCAGCGCCACCCGGCCCGATGGCACCTCGATCACCCGGAACGACGAATCGGCCGCCGGCAGCAGCAGCCTTGTGCCCGACGGATCGAACCGCACCCCGTCGTTGGTGGCCATGCGGAAGCCGGCCCATTGACCGATCAGCTGCCGGCGGTGCAGGTCGAACAGGCAGAGCACGCCGTCCACGCTCACGCTCGCGGCCAGCGGCTCGGTCGGGTGCACGGCGATGGCGCGGATGCGCCGGTTGACCTTGCCCAGCGTCGCCACCGTCGCCCCGTCGGCGTCGTTGATCAGCATCACCGAGCCGTCGCCTTCGCCGGTGATCAGCATCCCGTCGCCGGCGAAGCGTGCCAGGGTGCGCGAGGTCGGCGACAGCGCCAGCCGGTGCTGGCCGCTGTTGGGGTTCAGGTCCCACGCCCGCGCGGTCCGCGACAGGTTCAGCCAGCCCGTCGAGCCGTCCGGCGACACCTGCGGCTCGATGCCCGCCACCTCCAGGCTGAAGGTCTGCTCGATCCGCCGCTCCGCAACGTTCCACACGTGCAGGTACCACCATCCGGACGTCAGCAGCCGCCGTCCGTCCGGGGTGAACGCCGCGCCCCCCATGCTGCCGTTGGGCGCCGTCAACGTCGCCTTCACCTCGCCGGAGTCCGGGTCGAACAGTCGCGTCACGCGCGACGATCCGTTGCAGGCCAGCGTCGTGCCGTCGGGCGAGAAGGCAAGGCGCGGGACCGACTCTTCGGGATTGGCGATGCTCCGAGTTTCGGTGAAGTCCGCGAGCTCCACCATCCGGATGGTTGCGTCGGAGCACCCGACCGCCAGCACGCGCCCGCCGGGCCGCAGCGCCAGGGCCGAGCCGCGCGGCTCGCGCGATCCCTGCGTCGCCAGGCGCAGGCTCCGGGCCGGCGCCGGGGCCGGCGCGTCCGGGTCGAACTCGGCCAGCGTGCCGTCGTCGAGCGAGGCGTACAGACGGGTGCCGCCGTCGCTGAAGACCAGGTCGAGCACGCCCGTCCCACCGTCGCGGAGC
>JAHCJH010000012.1 GCA_026126345.1 Phycisphaeraceae bacterium
TCCAGCGGGTGCGGGCCACCGTCGCCGGCGGTGCGCCCCACGGCGCGGAACTGCTCGGCCTCGCCCAGGCCCTCGCGGATGAGCCGCTTGGCCCGCTCGACCACGCTGATGGTGCGCAGGCCCAGAAAGTCCATCTTCAGCAGGCCCATCTTCTCGCACGTCGGGCCGTCCCACTGCGTGACCACGTCCTCGCTGCCCGGGGCCTTGTACAGCGGCACGATCTCCTGCAGCGGGCGCGTGGCGACGATCACGCCCGCGGCGTGCACGCTGGCGTGGCGTGCCTGGCCCTCAAAGGCCCGGGCGTTGTCGATGCACCGGCGGACGGTGGGGTCGGACTCGTACAACGCGCGGAGGTCCGGCTCCTGCTGCAGCGCGCCGTCGAGCGTGATGCCGAGCTGCTCGGGCACCAGCTTCGCGATTCGATCGACCTCGCCCAGCGGGATTTCCAGCACGCGACCGGCGTCGCGGATCGCCGCCCTGGCCTTGAGCGTTCCGAACGTGATGATCTGGGCCACGTGCCCGTACTTCTGGCGCACGTAGTCGATGACGCGGGCCCGGCCGTCCTGGCACAGGTCGATATCGATATCGGGGTACTCGCTGCGATCGGGATCGGTGAATCGCTCGAACAGCAGGCCGTACCGAACCGGGCAGGCGTTCGACAGCCCCAGCACGTAGCCGACCATCGTGCCCACGCCCGAGCCACGCGCCAACGCCGGGATTCCCTGACGACGCCCCCAGCTCACGAAGTCCCACACGATCAGGAAGTACGCCGCGATCTGCTTGTCGCAGAGGATCTTCAGCTCCCGTTCCAGGCGTTCGCGCACGTCCCGGGCGTCGGCGGCGCCGGGTCCGTAGCGCCACACCATGCCCGCCTCGGCCAGCCGGCGCAGGGCGCCGTCGCACTCGGCCTTGGCCTCGGCCAGCAGCGCGGCGCGCCGGGCGTCGTCGGTGCCGTCGGGGATGCGGAAGGGCACGACCTCGAACTCGTCGCAGTACGCCGTGTACCACGCCGTCAGGTCTCCGCCGAATGCGCCGTCGCGCCACGCGGGCAGTCCGTCCCACGCCCCGGCCGCCGGCCCGTCGCGCCCGCGCCGGATCACGCGCACCATCGGCGCGTGGCTCTGGCCCAGGGGCAGGGTGACGGCGCACCGCTCGGCGATCCGCGCGGCGTTGGCCAGCGCCTCCTGGCCGTCGGCGCCGTAGCGGGCGAACAGGTCGTGCATCTCCTGCGGGCTCTTGACGTACAGCTCCGCGGGGTACCGCATCCGGTCCGGGTCGTTCTTGCTCTTGCCGGTGCTGATGCACACGAGCGTGTCGTGCGCATCGTGGTCCTCGGCGCGGAGAAAGTGCGCATCGTTGTCGCACACCAGGGGTGCACCGATCTCCCGTGCCAGTCGGATGATGTGCTTGTTGATCGAGTTCTGCTCGGGCACGTGGTGCTGCAGTTCCATGAAGAACCGCGGCCCCGCCGGCGAGGGCGCGAACACGCGGGCGTGCCACCGCGCGCTGGTGAGCGCCCGCTCCCACGCGGCGCGATCGCCCGAACGCTCGTACTCCAGCAGGTGCTCGCCGAGCTCGCTGCCCAGGTGGCCGTTGATCGCGATCAGCCCCTCGTTGTGCCGCTCCAGCAGCGCGCGATCGATCCGCGGCTTGTAGTAGAAGCCGGTCAGGTACGCCTCGCTGCAGAGCACCAGCAGATTCCGCCAGCCGGCGTCGTTCTCGGCCAGCAGCACCAGGTGGTAGCCGCCGTCGGCCACGCCGGTGTACGTGCGGTCGGTGCGGTCGCCCGGCGCCACGTACGCCTCGACGCCCAGGATCGGCTTGATCCCCCGCTCTCGGGCGGCCTGGTAGAACGCCACGGCCCCGAACAGGTTGCCGTGGTCGGTGCACGCCACGGCGGTCATGCCAAGTTCCTTCACGCGGTCCATCAGACGGTCGATGCGGTTGCCGCCGTCCAGCAGCGAGTACTCGGTGTGCAGGTGCAGGTGCGCGAAGGTGCCCGCCGGCACGCCCTGCGTACCGCCGACCGGTGTCGTTCCCGCGTTCGCGCCGCCCTTGGCCATCGTCGCCGCCTCCGTGCCCGCATCTTACCGGACCGGGCGGCATGTTCTCCCGCCGCACCCCGGGTCGATCCCGACCCAGATTCCCCAGACCGCGCCATGGCGGGTTTCCGAAGGCTGGTGCTGGCAATCGCAGCGCGCGAATCGGACACCTTGGGGGTCGGATCGGGGCATCCCGTCGCGGACGGCGGCCCCGAGCACGCAACGCCGACACCGGCCTGACGGTCGGTCTCATGGAGTTCACACCGTGAATACTCGCACCCCTGTCCTCGCCGCCGTCCTGCTGTGCAGCCTGGGTTCCGCCGCGATGGCCGATACGGTGGACGCCAAGTTCACCGGAACGGCCAAGGGATCCAACGTCACGATCACCGTGGGCGCTTCCAGCAAGAACGTGTTCGCCGGCCAGCTCAAGCACACCTTCGCCAACGGCACGGGGCTTGGCGCCGCGCTCTCCGGCGACATGGTCACGTACTGCGCGGACATCAGCCAGTACGTCACCAGCACCTTCAAGACCTTCAACGTCACCCAGATCGCCAACCTCTCGGACGCTTCTCCGATGGGCATCGCCAAGGCCAACGCGATCGCGGGCCTGTACGCGTTCGCCGGAGGCGGCCAGGTGCTTTCCACCGCCAGCAACGACCTGGCGACGGCCTTCCAGCTGGCCGTCTGGGAGATCATCACCGACTACTCGCCCGAGGACGGCGGGGCAAGCTTGAACATCACCGGCGGCAACTTCAAGGCAACCAAGACCGACGGCTCGGCCCTGTCTGCCGGGATCATGACGCACCTTTCGGCGCTGCTGGCCAACATCGGCGGACCCCTGCCCGAGGGCATCTCCCTGTACGGCGTCAGCAGCAGCTCGGCCCAGGACCAGATCGTCATGGTCCCCTCCGCGGGCACGGCTTCACTCGCGGGCCTGGGTCTGCTCTGCGTCGCCCGTCGCCGCCGCTGATCCAGTCCGTCACCCGCCAACCACCCAGCGCATCTCCTCGCGACCCCGTGCCGATCACCCGGCGCGGGGTCGTTTCGCTCCCGCCCGACGCGCCTCGGCCCCCGGCCCGCGGTACCCTCACCCCGCGTGGAGCCGCCCCCCCTCCAGACCGCACGCCCGACCTTCAACGACGCCCTGGTGTCGGTGGTGGTCCCGGCGTTCAACGAGCAGGACAACCTCGAATCCCTGCACGCGCGCCTGGCGGCAACGCTCCGCGCCTGCGCCCCGCGCCACGAGATCATCTTCGTGGACGACGGCTCGCGCGACAGGACTCTGGAGGTCATCCGGAAACTGGCCGCGGCCGACCCCAAGGTCAAGTACCTGTCGTTCTCGCGCAACTTCGGGCACGAGCCTGCCACCACCGCCGGCATGGACCACGCGCGTGGCGATGCCGTGGTGCTCATCGACGCGGATCTGCAGGACCCGCCGGAGATCATCGCCCAGATGGTCGAGCGTTGGAAGGCCGGTGCGCAGGTGGTCTACGCCCAGCGCCGAACCCGCGCCGGTGAAACGGTTCTCAAGAAGGCCACCTCGGCGATCTTCTACCGGGCGCTCGATTCGATCAGCGAGGTGCGGATCCCGCGCGACACCGGCGACTTCCGGCTCATGGACCGCGCCGTCGTCGAGGCCGTGCGCCGCTGCCGCGAGAATCCCCGGTTCGTCCGCGGGCTGGTCGCCTGGGCCGGGTTCCGCCAGGAGCCGCTGCTCTACGACCGAGACGCCCGCTTCGCTGGCGAAACCAAGTACAACTTCCGCAAGCTCCTGCGACTGTCGTTCGAGGCCGTGACCAGTTTCTCGCTGCTGCCGCTGCGCTGGGCCATGCAGCTCGGCGCGGCCGTCGTCGGCGTGGCATTCCTGCTCCTGCTGACCAACGTGGTGTTGCACATCGCCCGAGGGGAAACCCTGGGTAGGGGCTTCGATTACCTGGCGTGCGCCCTGATCTTCCTGGCCGGCCTTCAACTGCTGATGCTGGGCGTCATGGCCGAGTACCTCGGCATGATCCACCGCAACACGCTCGCCAGGCCGCTGTACCTCGTCGCCGAGCAGCGCGGCTTCGACACGCCCGCCCCTTGACACGCCCCGCCACCGTGTAGACTGCCCCGATGCTCACCATCTGCCTGACGCTGTTGGCGTGCGCGGCGGACCCGGGGGCGGCCAAGGCCCCGCCGGTAAAGTTCCCGCACCCGCTCATCACCGAGATCCTCTACGCCGTTCCCACCGGCGAGAAGGGCGACGCCAATCACGACGGCAAGCGCGACGCCACCGGCGATGAGTTCATCGAGCTCACCAACCCGCACGACAAGCCCATTGAGTTGCGGGGCTACAGCCTGCAGGACAAGTCCAAGGGGCGCGCCGGCTCGCTGTCGTTCACGTTTCCCGTGCTCACGCTCAAGCCCGGCGAGGTCGCCGTCGTGTTCAATGGCAACGGCGCCACCTGGACCGGGCCGGTCGGCGACGAGAAGAAGGCACCGGCGGGCCCCAACCCCGGGTTCGGCAACGCCTGGGTCTTCTCCATGAAGACCACCAGTCAGCGCACCGCCCTGGCCAACAGCGGCGATGCGGTGCTGCTGGTCGCGCCCGACCGCGCGGTCGTCTCGCTCGTCAAGTGGGGCAAGATCGAGGAAACCCTGCCGCAGGCAACGAACGAGGAAGACGCCCCGCTGGTGACCAAGAGCTCGGTGCAGCGCCGCGGGGTCGACGGCCCGTTCGTCGCGCACGACGCCGACGGCGGCCTACCGTTCTCACCCGGCGTGTTCGGCAAGGCCGTGACCCTCCCCGAAGCGCCGAGCGTGACCGAACCCAACCCCAGAACCCCCGGCGACGACAAGGACAGGCCCTCGGGCCCGGCACCGAAGAAGCCCAGGAACGGCCCGCCCCCGCCCCGCTGACCCGCTCGTTCGCCCCATCGCAAGGCCCCCGCCCATGGCCTGGATCACCAAGCCCTCCGCGACCATGAAGGTCCCCAAGCGCGCCGAGCCGTACCTCGGCGCCGAACTGAAGGACCGGCTCACGCGCGAGATCCTGCCGCGCTACGAGCACAAGCAGGGCGCGCTCATCCCGGTGCTGCACGCCGTGCAGCACGTCTGGGGCTGGCTGCCGTGGCAGGCGCTGGAGGAAGTCGCGTCGTTCCTGGAACTCACCCCCGCGCAGGTGTGGGACACCGCCTCGTTCTACGAGGAGTTCTGGCTGCAGCCCAAGGGCGCCCACGTGATCGCCGTCTGCCGGTCGGTCGCCTGCGAGATCTGCGACCACAAGCAGATCACCGACGCTTGCCGCGCCAAACTCGGCATCGAGCCCGGCGAGACGACCGACGACGGCAAGTTCACGCTGGTGGAGCTGGAGTGCCTGGGCCTGTGCGAGGGCGCGCCCGCGTGCCTGGTAGACGAGCGGATGCACCTTTCCGCGACGCCCGAATCGATCACCCGGGCCATCGACGACCTGCGCGACAAGCCCGGGCACGGGCACGCCGCGCCGCACTGATCGGGCGGGTCACGCGTCGCCGTTCGCCGGCGCGGTGCCGAAGTCGAACAGCATGAAGTAGCCGGCGCGCCACACCGGATAGGCCGTGTCGCAGCGGTACCCGACGAATTCCGCCGGGTTCCATCCCACGCGCTCGAACACGTGCGCCGTCAGTTCCTCGTGGCGGGCGTACGCCGTGCTGGCCGCTCGTCGAAGGCCCGCGCCCAGCGGCTCCATCGACGCGCCGCCGGGCAGGCGGGTGCTCCAGCGCGCCAGCCCCCCGGGCCCGCCCGCGGGGCTGTACAGGTGCAGCTCGCACGACGGGGTGCAGCGGTCGGCCAGGTCCTTGTGCAGGAAGACGTCCAGCACCAACCGTCGCGCGGGAAACGTCACCAGCAGCGACACCTCCCCCACCGGCGGCTTCGCCAGCGCCGGGTGCCGGTCGGGCGTGCTGCGCCGCACCGAGAGCACGATGTCGCACACCCCCTCCTGCGGGGGTTCGTCGGCGTCCACCACGTGCACCGTGCGGTCGCCCAGGGCCCGCGATGTCATCCGCGGCCAGGGCTTCGTGCAGAACTCGTTGAGCAGCAGATCCGGCGTGTGGCCACGCGCCGGCCGGTGCTCGAGCGTCTGGTGCGCCGCCTCGTCGCGCCGCACCGCCAACTGAGGCACCGACGACTCGCCGATCTCCAACGGCACCGCCCCGGGCCGCCACGTGTGCCCGACGTACGCCCGGGTGCGCACCGCTTCGGTCAGGTCAGGCTGGCCGGGAACCGGGCGGATCATCACCACCGAAACCACCGCCTCGGACCAGCGGCCCACGACCTCGGCCGCCGCGCGAAACAGCGCCTGCCGCTTGGCCGGGCTGTCCGACGGTGCCGCGGCGGGGTCCGCCGATCGTTCCAGATCGGCCTCCAGCCGCTGCCGCAGCCGGCGCTGGCTTCCTCCAAGCCGATCGATGAGCCGCTCCAGAGCGCGGACCGCCGCACGAACTGCCGCCACCTGCTCGCCCACGGCCCCGTTCTTGAGCCTGGTTTCCACGGCGTCGAGAAACTGACCCAGCCCTTCGATGCCCGGCAGGCGCACCAGGACGGCCTCGTCGTGATCGTCGCCCGCCGTGGAAGCGATGACGCGCTGGCAGGTGTTCCGGTCGATCCGCAGGAATCGCCCCATGGCGCTAGCGCCCTGATGCTCCGCCGGCACATGTGCCAGCAGCGATCGCAATTCGGTCGCCAGTCGCCGCCCCAATTCGGCGGCCGCGGCGCGTTCGGACGCCGTAAGCACCGTCGCCGGCTCCCCCCCACCGACCGACTTGCCCGACGAAGTGCGCGTCATGCCCAGACTCACATTTTGGCGTACCGGCGGCCGAATCGCCACATTCCGCGAAAAAACTCCTTGACCATTGATCTCAGATCAACCATACTCGATCGTGTCTCGCCGTCAAGCCGAATGCGGCCGACGGCCCAACGAACCGCGGGCGAGGTGGGGCTTGCTCGCGGGAGAGGTTCTCACATGCAGATGCAGTGCACGCGCGCGCTCCTGGCAACCCTGAGCCTGCTGGCCCCGGCCGCGTCGGCCACGGCTCAATGGTCCACCGACCCGGCGAACAACTTCCGGGTCGCCGACCGCCTCGGAGAGCAATCGGTCCCCAAGATCTCGCCGGCCAACGACGGCGGCGCGTACATCACCTGGTTCGACAACGGCAGCACCAGCATCAAGGCCGACACGTGGACCTGGAACGGCACCGCCTGGACCCGCGCAGCGGTCAGCGGTCCCGCGGCACGCTACCGGCACTCGATCGCGAACGACTCGACCCGCGCCCGCGTGGTGATGTTCGGCGGCGCGGCCGCCGCGGGCCTGCTGGCCGACACCTGGGAGTGGAACGGCACGACGTGGTCAGCGGTCAACACGCCCGGGCCCTCGGCGCGCCAGCAGGCGGCGATGGTGTACGACGCGGCCCGCCAGGTAGTGATGCTGTTCGGCGGGTCGGACGGCAGCAACGGTTTGGGCGACACCTGGACATACAACGGCACGGCCTGGACACAGGCCGCGCCATCGACAAGCCCCGGCGCCCGCTGGTCGCACGGCATGGCGTACGACTCCGTGCGCCAGGTGGTGGTACTGTTCGGCGGGCGCGACGGATCGGGCGCGCTCGGCGACACCTGGGAGTGGAACGGCACGAACTGGACGCAGGCCGCCCCCGCCGGCACGCCGGGCGCCCGATCGGCCCACGGCATGGCGTTCGACCCGGTCAGCGGCCAGACCGTGCTCTTTGCCGGCGAGGACGCCGGCGGCAACATCCTGCAGGACACGTGGCTCTACGACGGTTCGAACTGGGCGGCGCAAGCGCCCGCCACGCTGCCGGCGGCGCGGCGCGAGTTCGCCATGGCCAACAGCTTCACGGCCGGCGGCCAGCGCGTGCTGATCTACGGCGGCTTCGGCGGTTCGTTCAACCTCGGCAACGCGTTCGAGTGGAGCGGTACGAACTGGGGGGCCAAGACCAGCACGCCCACCGCGCGGGTCGGCCCGGCGATGGCGTTCGACGCCGCAAGGTCCAACACCGTGCTGTTCGGCGGCCAGGAACTGGGCTTCTACGACCTGTACCTGCAGCGGCTGGATGCTTCGGGCAATGAACAGTGGCCGCACAACGGCGTGCTGGTCTGCGACCTGGACAACACGCAGGTGCTGGGCGCCTCGATCATCACGGCCGCCGACGGCGGCGCCGTGATCGCCCACAACGACCAGACGGAGCAACCGTTCGTCGGGTTCGGGCAGATCTCCGTCAGCAAGTTCTCCGCCGCGGGCACGCGGCTGTGGAAGCGCACGATCACCAGCAACACGGGCACGAACTCGAACCCCGTGATCGCGCAGCTCACCGACGGGACCTACGCCGTCGGGTACAACACCAGCACCAGCCCGCAGTCGTTCATCCTGCAACGGCTGGATGCCGACGGCACACCGCTGTGGGCCGGCACGGGCGTTTCGGTCACCGAGGCCGGCCGGTACCTGGCCATCTGCGACATCAAGCCCGTTACCGGCGGCTTCGCGGTGCTGTGGGTGCGGGCCTCCGGCGCGAGCCCCACGACGACGACCAAGGGCCTGGCCGTGCAGAAGTTCGACTTCGCCGGCGCCCAGCAGTGGAACGCGGGCGCGCCGTTCAACGTCTTCGGCCCGTCTTCCACCGCGAGCATCCAGAACGGGTATTTCCCAACCATGCTGGCCGATGGGTCGGGCGGCGTCTGTTTCGCCTGGTACGACTCGGTCATCGGCTCCCGCAACGCCTATCTCCAGCACGTGCTGGCCAACGGCACGCTCAAGTTCCCCGCCCCCCTGACCACCACCGGCGCCACCCCGGGGCGCGGCCGGCTGAGCGCCTCGCTCTCCTACGACGCTCCCACCGGCGCGTACTTCATCGCCAGTTCCGAGGCCAACGGCGCCACCACCAACACCGACAACAACGTGGTGGTGCAGAAGATCGACTCGACCGGCGCCCTGCTCTGGGGCGGCGCGGCGCGGGCCGTGTTCGCGTTCGGCTCCCCCCAGCCGTCGTTCGTCAACTGCCTGTCGCTCGGGAGCGACTGCATCGTGGCGTACATGATCACCTCCGGGCCGGTCACGCGGGTGATCCGGGCCGCCCGCGTCAACGCCGACCAGTCGATCCCCTGGGCCGTTGACGTCAACAACGACGGCGGCACAGACAAGAGCCGCCTGGCCGCCGCGCTGAGCACCCAGGGCTTCGCCATGCTCACCTACGGCTGGGGCAATCCCTCGGGCCAGGACATCGCCGCGGCACGCCTGAACGCAGACGGGACGCTCGGGAATCCCGCCGCCCCGACCGGTTGCAGCCCGGCCGACGTGGCGACCGAGGGCAGCCCGCAACCGTTCGACGACGGGCCCGACGGCTTCATCACGGGCACCGACTTCGATGTCTTCGTGCAGGCGTTCTTCCAGGAGATCCGGCGCCCGGCCGGCACCGGTCCGTTCATCGCCGACCTGACCGACGGCGACGGCACCGGCGGGCCCGACGGCTTCATCACCGGCTCGGACTTCGACTTCTTCATCGTGAAGTTCTTCGCCGGCTGCCCGTAGGTCCGGCGGAAACGCGCGGCGACGATTCAAACCCCCGGGGCCTTTTGCCCGGGGGTTTCTCGTTGTTCGGGTCCACGGGCCCGCAATGAAGTGCCGCGCCCGGTTCCGGTTCTGTACGGGGAGAATTCGCCGGGTTCGGCTGGCCCCTTCGATCGGGATTGTCGCACTGAAGAAGTGCCGGAGCCGTTTCGCGGCCGCGCTTGTGTCCTTGCGGGACCGTGGTACGCTGAACGCCGGCTTGGAGGTGACTCATGCGCGTGATCAAGATGCTGGCCTGTTCGGGGGCGGTGCTGGCGGCGATGTTCGCCGGCGTCGGCTCGGCGCGGGCGCAGAGCGGCGGCGGGTTCGACCTGTCCTGGAACACGATCGACGGCGGCGGCGGCAAGAGCACCGGCGGCGTCTTTGAGTTGTCGGGCACCATCGGCCAGCCCGACGCCGGCGTGATGACCGGCGGCACGTTCACGCTCACGGGCGGCTTCTGGGCCGTGCCGGTGGGCCCGCGTGCGTGCAGCGGCGCCGACGTCGCGACCGAAGGCAGCGCCCAGCCGCTGATCGACGGGCCCGACGGGTTCATCACCGGCATCGACTTCGACGTGTTCATCACGGCGTTCTTCCAGGAAGTCCGCCGACCGGCGCCCAACGGTCCGTACATCGCCGACCTGACCGACGGCGCCGGCTCGGGCCCGCCCGATTCGTTCATCACGGGGTCGGACTTCGACCTGTTCGTGCAGCTGTTCTTCCAGGGCTGCCCGTAACGCGGCGGCCGGAATCGATCGACCGAATGACAAGGCCCGGGACGCGCGTCCCGGACCTTGTTCGTTGGGCGGGTTGGGCGGGTGCGGTTCGCGCCCCGGCCGGGCCGGCGCGGGCCCGGTTCAGGCCACCTGCAGCAGCTTCATGGTCTCGGCCACGATGTCGGCGGCGCTCAGGCCGCACATCTTGAGCACCTCGTCGGCGGTGCGGGCGCTCTTGGGGATGCGCCGAACGTACATCTGGCGGAGGGTGAAGGCGTCGCCCGAGCCGGTGAGCGCATCGGCGACGGCGGCGCCGATGCCGCCTCCGTAGTTGTCCTCGATGGTGACGATGTAGCCGCCGTTGTTGTTGGCGATGTCCAGCAGGGCGTCGGTGTCGAACGGCAGGGAGTACAGGTCGACCAGGGTGGCCGAGATGCCGGCCTTGTCCAGCGCGTCCAGGGCCTTGTTCGCCTCGTGCACCATGGCGCCGGCGGCGCACAGCAGCACGTCGCGACCCTCGGACAGGACCTCGAAGCCGCCGAGGTTGAAGGCGGTCTGGTCGTTGTAGATGAACTCGGTGTCGTTGCGGAGCGTGCGCATGTAGCAGGCGCCCTCGTACTCGGCCATGGCGTGGGTGAGGGCGTAGGCGGCGTAGGCGTCGGCGGGCTGGAGGATGTAGCAGGCGGGGTTCCCGCGGTGATCGCGGGTGGTCGAGAAGGCCCGGAACCAAGCCAGGTCGGGCAGCGACATCTGGCTTGGGCCGTCGGCGGCGAGCGTGATGCCCGCGTGCGAGCCAACGATCTTGAGGTTCGCCCCGCTGTTGATCGCCATCTCGATCTGGTCGTACGCCCGGGTCACAAACTTCGCGAACGTCGAGACGAACGGCACCTTGCCGGCGGCCGAAAGCCCGGCGCCGACCGACACCATGTTCTGCTCGGCGATCTTGCACTCGAAGAACCGCGACGCCAGCGTCGAGTCCTTCTTGAACATGTCGGCGAACGTCGAGTTGCTCACATCGGCGTCGAGCGCCACCACGCGGTCGTTGGCGTGCCCCAGCGCCCGCAACGCCACGCCGTAGGCCCGGCGCGTCGCCATCTTGCCCGTCTGCAGCGCCGTCACCATGTCGAACTTCCTGGCGATCTCGCCCAGCGGCACCATCTCGCCCTGGCGCTGCTCGCGCGGCTTGTACTCGGCGGGCGGCTGGATCTCGAACGAATCGCTCGACACCAGGCTGCTGGTCAGCTCGACGCGCTTCTCGTCCAGCTCGGCCAGCGCCTTGGTCATGGCGTCGCCGGTCGCCGGCTTGCCGTGCCAGCCCGAGCCGCTCATCGTCGGCGAGCCCCACCCCTTGACCGTGCGGGCCACCAGGGCGATCGGCTGGTCGAAGGTGCCGCTGTTCTTGCAGAACTCGTCAAACGCCGCCTTGATCTGCCGGGGGTCGTGCCCGTCGATCTCGACGACCTTGAAGCCGTAGGCCGCGAGCTTGGCCGCGATCACCTTGGACGACTGCTGCTTGCTCACCCGGTCGGCCTGGCCGTACTCGTTGCAGTTGAAGATGGGCAGCACGTTGGTCAGCCGCCGCTCGGCGATGTAGTCCAGGGCCTCGGCGATCTGGCCCTCGCGCGACTCTCCGTCGCCGATGATGCAGAAGATCCGCCGGTCCAGCCCGTCGAGCTTGGCCGCCTCGCCCAGGCCGGCCGCGACCGACAGGCCCTGGCCCAGCGATCCCGTCGCCGCGTCGAAGAAGGGGAAGCCCTCCATCGGGTTGGGGTGGCCGTCGAGCTCGCTGGCGGCGTCGCGGAGCTTGGACAGGTCCTCGACCGTCAGCCGCCGGCGGTTCTCGGGGTCCTTGCCGATCATGACGCCAAGCTTGGCGCACGCGGCGTAGACGATCGGCACGGCGTGCCCTTCGCTGAGCACCAGCCGGTCGCTGGTGGGGTAATCTGGGTAGTCGGGGCTCCACCGCATGGTCGAGAACATGAGCACGGTCACGATGTGGCCGAGCGACATGGATGTGGAGGGGTGCCCGCTGCCGGCGGCGGCGGTCATCTCGATGGACATCCGGTCAAGCTCAATGGCCTGGGCATGCACGGCGGCTTCGAATGACATGGCAGCGTCCTTTCCTGGAGGTCGGGGCGGCGATCCGCCCTCAGGGGCAACATTCACCGCGCGGGCGCATCGCTCTGGGCGTCCTGAACGGCTGGCACGCGCTTTGCCGAGGCCATCCCCGGCAGGAGAGTATCGCGGGTTGGCCCGCGCCAATCAACCTTCGCGGGACGGAAATCGCTCCGATCGGGGTTTGTTGGTCGCGTCGCGTCCTGTGC
Source organism: Phycisphaeraceae bacterium (assembly GCA_026126345.1). GTDB lineage: Bacteria > Planctomycetota > Phycisphaerae > Phycisphaerales > UBA1924 > JAHCJH01. Next base: position 12,659 of record JAHCJH010000012.1, read on the forward strand.
CCGCACCGGTTACACTCGCTGCACCGTTGGCCGTTCCGTGCCGCGGGGGGGTTCGAATCATCGGCCGCTGCCCGGAGCGGACCGTCGGAAAGGGAGTTCCTGCCGTATGAAGGTTGCCTGCGATCGCACCGCCATCGTCGCCGCCGTAAACCTCGTGGCCGGCGTGGTGCCCGCCCGGACGACGGTGCCCGCCATGTCGGGCCTGCGGCTGACTGCCGCGAAACACGCCGGGGTCGGCGAATTGTCCCTGGCCGGTACCGACGCCGAGACGAGCGTGGTGCTGACCATCACCCAGGTGGACGTCGCCCAGCCCGGCACGGCGGTGGTTTCGGCCGAGAAACTCCGCGCCATCCTGCAGAGCGTGGACGAGTCCAACCCCACCGTCGCCTTCGAGCTCGACGGCGACCTGTTCTCCATCAAGGCCTCGCACGGCAAGTTCAAGATCATCACCTTCAAGGAGGGTGAGTTCCCGCAGATCCCGGACTTCGCCAAGGCCGCGGCGGGCGCCCGCTCGGCGTTCAACGCCCCGGCGGGCACGCTGCGCCGGCTGATCGACCGGACGATCTTCGCCATCGCCAGCGAGACGTCGCGGTACGCGATCAACGGGCTGCTGATGAAGCGCGACGGCAAGAAGCTCGAGATGGTGGCGACCGACGGCCGCCGCCTGGCGCTCTGCCGGGCCACCATCAAGGCGTCCGGCGGCGACGGCGACAAGGTCTCCTGCATCGTGCCCCGCAAGGCCCTGGGCCTGTTCCAGCGGCTGGCGGGCGACCCGGAGTCGAACGTCCGCGTGGCGATCACCGACAACCGCATCTTCTTCGCCTTCGAGGACGGCCCGGAGGGCGCCAAGGAAGACGCGAAGAAGCACCCCGTCGCGACCCTCAGCAGCGCGCTGGTCGAGGGCGCGTTCCCCCCGTACGAGGACGTCATCCCCAAGGACCAGGACCGGCGCATCACCGCCGCGCGCGAGGAGTTCATCCGCGCCGTGCGCCAGGCGGCGGTGCTTACCAACGAGGAATCCCGAGGCGTGCGGATGGCCTTCAACAAGAAGTCCAAGTCGGCCAAGATCACCAGCCGCGCCCCCGAGATGGGCGAGAGCGAGATCGACCTGGATCTCACCGGCTTCGAAGGCGACGACCTGGAGATCTCGTTCAACCCCGGCTACCTGGCCGACGCGCTCAAGACGATGGACGAGCCCGAGGTGCTGATCGAGCTGAAAGCCGCCAACAAGCCGGGCATCATCAAGGCCGGCAGCGATTTCCTGTACGTCGTGATGCCGGTCAACCTGCCGGCGTGAGCCGGGGCGATCGGCGGAAGCCTCCGAATGGACGACGTGCCGGGGCGCCGTTCGGGCGCCAAGGGGTATAGTCTCGCGCCCCGGTCACACACCCTTGCACAGGCGAACAACCCATGGCCAAGAAGTCCAAGAAGTCGGCGAGCGCCAAGACCGCCAAAGCCAGCAAGGGCGCCAAGCGCCCCGCCGCCAAGGCCCCCAAGCACAAGCCCAAGTCCAAGGCGCCTGCCGCGCGCACGCCCGCGGGCAAGGCCGCCGGGACCAGCACCCTTCCCCCGGGTGTGCACAACTTCTCCACAGGTAGCGGTCCCGGCCCGCGTGAGATCGGGACCGACCTGGTCGCGCTGTTCAACGCCGGCAAGGCCGACCAGGTGGAGAAGAAGTGGTGGTCGCCCGACATCGTGTCGGTGGAAGGCATGGGCATGGCCTGGAGCGGCCGAAAGGCCGTTGATGCCAAGAACGCCGAGTGGCTCAAGGCCAATGAGATCCTCGGCGGTTCGGCAGAGGGACCGTACGTCGGCGCTTCGGGCTTCGCGGTCCGTTTCCGCATCCACGTCAAGGACCGTGCCAGCGGCTCGTCGCAGATGATGGACGAGGTGGGCGTCTACACCGTGCACAACGGCAAGATCACCCGCGAAGAGTTCATGTACGGCTCGTGAGCGCCGCCGCGGCGGTGGTCAGCGCCGGAGGCGCGACCGCACGGCGTTGACCGCCTCGTCGATCGCCCGCTCCAGCACGCTGTTGGTGATGAACAGGTCGTACGCGCCGCAATCGCGGGCCGTGGCGATCTCCCGGCGCGCCTCGGCGAAGCGCTGCTGGATCTTTTCCTCGTTCTCGCGCTTGCGCGACCGCAGCCGCTCCAGCAGCGTCGGCTCGTCGGGCGGCAGGATGAAGATCCCGAACGCCCCGGGCACCTGCCGCTTGACCGACACGGCCCCCTGCACGTCGATCTCCAGGATCACCAGCCGCCCGCGCCGCAGTTGCTCCTGCACCCAGGCCCGGGGCGTGCCGTAGCGCTTGCCAAACACCCCGGCGTACTCCAGGAACTCGCCGGCGGCGACCATGCGGTCGAATTCCTCATCGCTGACGAAGCGGTAGTCGACGCCCTCGACGTCGGCGGGGGTCCTGGGGCGCGTGGTGGCCGACACGCTGAAGACCGCGCCGGGGATCGCCCGCTCGACGGCGCGGGTGATCGTGGTCTTGCCCACGCCCGACGGTCCGCTGATGATCAACAGCAGGCCGTTGTCGGTGTCGGTCGGCAGGCGGTGGTCGGCCGTCGGCTGGGGGGACATGGCCCGAGCGTAGCCGAGACCCGGCGGCGGACGCGGCGTGCCGTGCGCGGGGGACCATTGGAATCACAGCTTCCGCAGCGCATCGACCAGGCGGTCGATCTGATCGTGCGAATGGGCGGCGGAGATCTGCACCCGCAGGCGGGCGTGCCCTTCGGGCACCACGGGGTAACCGAAGCCGATGACGAACACGCCCAGCTCCAGCAGCCGCTTGCTCATGGCGATGGCCTTGGCCGTGTCGTGCACGATGATCGGGCAGATCGCCGTCGGCGACTCGACGACCGTGAACCCCGCCTCGCGGATGCGCCGGCGGGCGTACGCCGTGTTGTCGCGCAGGCGGGCCACCCGCTGCGGTTCGCGCACCAGCACCTCGATCGCCTTGGCCGCCGAGCAGGCCACCGTGACCGGCAGCGCGTTGGAAAAGAGCGTCGGACGCCCGCGCTGCACCAACAGTTCGATCACCCGGCGCGGTCCGGCGACGTAGCCGCCGGCCGCCCCGCCCAGGGCCTTGCCCAGCGTTCCCGTGAACACGTCCACCCGCCCGTGCGGGCCCGGCTTGCCGTGCGGCGCGAACATGTGCTGGTGCTCGTGCGTGCCGCGCCCGGTGTGGCCCATGACGCCCGTTCCGTGCGAATCGTCCACCACCAGCACCGCACCGTACTCGTCGCACAGGCGGCGCATCGCAGGCAGGTCCGCGATGTCGCCCTCCATGCTGAACACGCCGTCGGTCACCACCCAGGTAACCGGCCGCCCGGCGCCGGGCGCGGCGTGCGAGGCGTTCACCGCGTTCTGGCTCGCGGTGGTCTCCAGCTGGTGGCGCAGCGCCGACAGGTCGTTGTGCTTGTAGACCGTCTTGTTGACGCCCTTCTTGATCACCGATGCCAGCCGCACCGCGTCGATGATCGACGCGTGGTTCAGCTCGTCGGAGATGATCGTGTCGCCCGGTTCGCAGAGCGTGGGAAAGACCGCTTCGTTGGCGTTCCAGCACGAGACGAACGTGTACGCCGCCTCGGCGCCGACCAGGTCGGCGATCGCCGCCTCCAGCGTCTCGTGCGGGCCGAAGGTGCCGCAGATGAACCGAACGCTGGCGGTGCCGGCCCCGTAGTCGCGCAGCGCCCTGACGCCCGCCTCGATCACTTCCGGGTGGTTGGCCAGGCCCAGGTAGTTGTTCGAGCAGAAGCACAGGCAGCGGCCGTAACCGCGCACCGTCACCTCCGCGTCCATGGGCCCTTCGAGCGTCTGCAGGTGCTTGTACTGGCCGCCGTGGCGCAGGGTGGCCAGCAGCGCATCGGCGCGCGCGTCGAAGGGATGAACCTGTGCCTGCGTCGCGGTCATGGCTCGTGCTCCTGTGCCGGGAGCACGATTCTAGTGGCCGCGGAACGCCGGTTCAGCGACGGCGGCGCGACAGGCCCAGGGCGCCCAGGCCGAGCACGGCGGCGGCGCCCGGCGCGGGGATCACGTAGGTGATCGTCAGGCGCGGGCGGTTGTTGGCAACGCCGTTCTCGCGGGTGTCGAAGCGGCGGGACGTGCCGTTCTCCGACTCGCCGCCCCGCAGCATCCAGCCGAAGTTGCTCGACGGGTTGTCGAGCCACGCCTGCACGTCGGCGATCATGCCCGCGCTCGACCACGAGTAGAAGCCCAAGCCGCCGACGTTGGTCGTGGCCGATGCGGTCGGAGCGAAGTCGCCGCCCGGGTTCGTCCAAGCGATGCTGGCGCCGGGGTTGGCGAAGTTGTAGAAGCGGTAGAACCACGTGGCGTCGCCGTCGGCCGCTTCGGCCCCGAGCCCGCCGCCGCCGAACGTCGCGTTGGAGGCTCCCTCGCCCCACGACGCCAGCACGCGGTGCAGCGAGAACTGTGTGCTGGCCGGGTGCGACGTCCTTGACATGTTCAGCCGCAGCGTCACGCCGGTGATGGTCGAGCCGGCGGGAATGCTCGACAGATCGAACGACATCAGCGCGCGGTAGATCGATCCGTTGTTCGGAACCCCGACGAACATGCCCGTGCCCGAGCCGTTGGACAGCGCCACGTCGAAGTTCTGGTACAGCGTGTTGTCGCGGTTCGTCGTCAGCTGGACCGACTGTCCGCACGCCGACGAAACAACCACGCACGCGGCCGCCACGGCCGCCACGGTTCCGTTCAGGCTCATTCTGCGATCTCCTTCCGCTCCCGGATTGGACACGACACGACGCCGAACTTTACGACCGGGCCTCCCGCCCGGCCAGTGAAATCCCTTACGAACCGGCTGGAATCGGGGATGCGACGGCGTGCGAAATCGAACCCGCGGGCGGCGACGAACGTCCGTATACCCTCGCTCTGGGAATCTGGGCAAGGCCCGTCGGCCGACAGCGCCCCGCGTCCGCACTTTCAGCAAGGAACCTCTCGCATGCGTACCTGCCCCCTCTGTGTCGGTGTCGCTTCCGTCGCCCTGAGCGCCGGCGCCGCCGGTTGGCTGCTCACCGCCGGCCCCGCGCCCGCCGCCGTCGCGCCCGCCGTGGCCGACGCGTTCGCCATCGATCCGGTGCACTCCGGCGTGGTCTATTCGATCAAGCACATGGGCGCCGCCAACTTCCGCGGCATGTTCCACAGCCCCACCGGCACGTTCGCCTTCGACCCCGCCAAGCCCGAGGCCGCCAGCCTCGATGTCACCATCAAGCTCGACACGCTGGTCTCCAACGACGCCAAGCGCGACCAGCATCTCAAGAGTGCCGACTTCTTCTCCGCCAAGGAGTTCCCCACCATCACCTTCAAGAGCACCTCCGCCAAGGCCTCCGGAGACAAGACGGCCGAAGTCGCGGGCGACCTGACGCTCCGCGGCGTCACCAAGCCCGTCACCGCCCGCGTGACGCACACCGGCACCGGCGAGGGACGCGGCGGCAAGAAGCTCGCCGGCGTTGAGGCCACGTTCACCATCAAGCGCTCGGACTTCGGCATGACCTATATGGTCGGCCCGCTGGGCGACGAGGTCACCCTCACGGTCTTCCTGGAAGGCGCGAAGTAGCCGACACGGCGACGCAGAAGCTGGTCGCGGCGCGCCGTAGAAGTGCGGCGCGCCGCGATCGTTGATCCGCACGCGCCGGCACGGAGCGCAACCATGGACGCTCAGTTCCAGATCCGCGTCGCGGTGTTCGCCGTGGCGCTCCCCGCCGCGGTCTCGCTGCTGGCGCTCGCGCCCGCGTGGCTGCGCCGGTCGCGCACGGAGGACCCGCGGGGCCTCGCCGACGCCTCGCCACCGCCGTACGTCGCCGCCGCGCTGCCGCTGGCGGTCGCCATCGGTTGGCCGCTGGCCGGCGAAGGCTGGCGCTGGCCGGTGGTCTCTGGCGGGCAGTGGGCGCCGTGGGCGCTGGCAGCCCTGGCGCTCTCTGCGCTGGCGCTCGGTGGCGCGCTGGAGCGAGCCCGCTGGTCCGTGATGTTCGCCGGCGTGGTTGGGTCCGGGATCCTGGCCTGGCTCGTGGCCCGCAACGCTCTGGCCTCGGCGCCGACCGTCGCGGCGATCGGCACGGTCGCGGCCCTGGCCGCCGTCGGCGGCGCGATGACCGCCGCGGCGTCCGCGCTCGGCCGTCAGCCGGGCGCCGGCCCCCCATTGCTGCTGATTCTCTGCTGCATCTGCTCCGCCGCCGTCTGGGGATTGACCGGGCACATCCAGCCCATCGTCGCGGCCATCGCAGTTTCAGCTGCGGCGGGCGGCGCCGTGATCGTGGCGTGGTTCCGGCCGGCGCTGCGGCTGGGCGGCGCGGGGGCCGGGGCGCTGGGGGCGATGCTGGGCCTGTTCGCGTCGCTCACGTGCACGCTCGGCGACACGCCACTGGCCGCCAACGCGTTGCTGGCGGCAGGCATGATCGCCGCGCCGCTCTCGGGCCTGACGCCGCCGGGCGCTCGGCCGGGGTGGGTCGGTCTGTTGTGCCGTGCCGCGATGGTCCTTGCGCCCGGCGCAGCGGCCGTCGCGTTGGCGCTGGCCAGCCAGCCGCCACAAGTCGAAGGCTACCCGTACTGATCCGTCTCACGTACCGCCGAGCCCGGTGGTTCCGGCGGGCGGCGGTCCGGCACCGCGGTCCGCCGAAGGCTCGGCCTGACGCGCGTGCCGGAGCGGAACGGTCGAATCGCCGGTGATCAGCCTGGCGCCGCGCTCGAAGAACAGGTACGACCACATCCAGTCGATCATCACCAGGATGCGGCTGCGGAACCCGATGAGATAGGTGATGTGCACCAGGGCCCAGAGCGCCCAGGCGACGAACCCCTTGAGGTGCCAACCGATACCCCAGCCGATCACGCCGACGGCGCGAGCACGGCCGATGGTCGCCAATTCGCCCTTGTTGGTGTAGCGAAACGCCGGACGCGGCGCGCCGGGCCCCCGCCGGATCTCGTCGCGGATGATCCGCCCGGCGTGCCGGCCCATCTGCATGGCCGCCGGGCACACGCCCGGAACCTGCCGGGCGGACCGGGCGTCGCTGATCGACGCGGCGTCGCCGATCACGAAGACCTCGGGCCGGCCGGGCACGGACAGATCCGGGTTCACCAGCACCCGCCCGGCGCGGTCGAGGGGCGCACCGAGCGATGCGCACAGCGGCAACCCGCGCACGCCCGCGGCCCACAGGATGTTGCCGGCCTCCAGCCGCACGGGCGGCGCCCCGGCGGGCGTGTACTCGACGCCCGACGCGTCGATCGCCGTGACCTTGGCGCCGGTGATCACCGTAACCCCCAGCCGCTCCAGGTCGCGCCGAGCCCGCGCCGAAAGGTCCGGCGGGAACGAGCCCAGCACCCGGTCGCCGTGCTCCACCAGCACCACGCGCGCCGACGAGGTGTCGATCCGCCGGAAGTCGCGCACGAGGCCGCGCCGGGCGATCTCGGCCACCGCCCCGGCCATCTCGACACCCGTCGGGCCGGCGCCCACGACGACGAACGTCAGCACCGCGCGCCGGGCCGGCTCGTCGGCCTCACGCTCGGCGGCCTCGAACGCCAGCAGGAACCGCCGTCGGATCTCCGTCGCGTCCTCGATGGTCTTGAGCCCCGGGGCCCGCGCCGCCCAGTCATCCCGCCCGAAGTACGAGTGCGTCACGCCCGGCGCCAGCACGAGGTAGTCGTACGGCACCCGGCCGTCGCGCAGGTGAAGCACCCGTCGCTCGGCGTCCACCGACTCGGCCTCGGCCAGCAGCACCTCCACGTTGCGCTGGCGCGACAGCACCTTGCGGATCGGCGCCGCGATCTGCGCCGGGCTCAGCGACGCCGTCGCCACCTGGTAGAGCAGGGGCTGGAACAGGTGATGGTTCCGCCGGTCCACCACCACCACGTCGCACGCCGCCCGACGCAGCGCCCGCGCCGCGTGCAGCCCGCCGAACCCGCCGCCCACGATCACCACCCGCGGCCTGGTTCCGGTCATGCGGCCTCCCGAGCGCCGAACGCTAGCCCCGCCGCCGAACCCTGTGCAGCGGGCCCGGCGAACGTCCGAATACACTTGCAACCACGGAGCACCGGCACATGACCGATCAACTCACTTCGACCCTCAACCGCGGTTGGCTGATCAAGATGGTCGTCGTGCTGGCGGTGTTCCTTGCGTTCGGGGTGTGGGGCCTGTACGACGCGACCGTCCTCTACCCCTCGCGCGGGCGGGCCGACGCGTCGTACAAACAAAAACGCTACCTCGAGCTGGCCCAGGCGTCCGGCCGGCTGTTCGAGTCGGGCTTCGTCGAACCGCAGCAGGCGCTCGAGACACTCGAAGCGCGCCAGGCCGATCTCGCCAAGGCCCACGCCAAGGCCGTGGCGATCGAGGGCTCCGGCGGCAACAAGGGCGAGCTGGTCGCTCTGGCGCCCCAGTTGCTCGACCACGCCGCGCTGCAGTGGCTCGCCGCCGAGTCGCTCGTCGGCGGCCTCAACGCGTCGAACACCAAGCCCGCCGACCCTGCCAAGCGGCTCTCGGAGCTGCAGGAACTCTGGAAGACCACCCCGCCGCCCAAGTCGCTCGAGAAGTACGACATCCCCCTGCAATGGGCCTTCACGGTCATCGGCTTCGGCGGCGCGGCGTGGATGCTCCTGATCGTCACCCGGGCCGCGTCGACCAAGTTCCGCTTCGAGCCGGCATCGCAGACCCTCACGCTCCCCGGCGGGCGCACCATCGCCCCGGCAGACGTGCGCGAGTTCGACAAGCGCAAGTGGGACAAGTTCTTCCTCACGCTCAACCTTCACGACGGCTCTTCGCACAAGCTCGACCTGCTGCGCAACGTCGGCCTGGAGGAGTGGTGCCTGGCCATGGAAAAGACCGCATTCCCCGAGCAGGCCCCGGCCCCCGAACAGGCCAAGGCAGAAGCCTGACCCGTCGGCCCCGACCGGAACCACGAGCGTGAGCATCATCGCCGCGATCCTCGTTTGCTGCGCCGCGGCCGTTGGCGTGCTGCTGACCGCCCTCACCCTGCCGGGGGCCTGGTTCGTGCTTGCGGTCGCGGCGGCGTGCCAGTGGTGGCGGGGCGACCTCCTGTCCGGCTGGACGCTCGGGACGGCCCTGGCGCTGGCCGCGGCGGGCGAAGTTCTTGAGATCGTGCTTTCGGCGCGCGGGGCTCGGCGCGCCGGGGCCAGCAGGGCCGGCGCCTGGGGCGCCGTTGGCGGCGCGTTCGTCGGCGCGATCGCCGGAGCACCGCTGGTCTTCCCCCTGGGCTCCATCGCGGGGGGAATCGCCGGCGCGGCGGCCGGAGCACTGCTGGCCGAGCTGGCCATCGCTCGACGGGGCGTCGCCCCGGCGGCTCGCTCGGCCGGCGGAGCCGCCAAGGGCAGATTGACGGCGACGCTGGTCAAGCTTGCCGCGACCATCGCCGTCGGGCTGTTGCTGTCGATCGCGGCGTTTGTACCCTGACCGGGTTCAACGCTGATCGCGTTCCACCCCAACCGACCACACCGATGGTTCGTATGGACCGATCGAGAGAAGGGTGGCAGCGAAATTCCCCAACCTGCCGTTCGGCCCCATGGCGGTTCGCCACGTCCTGCGGATCGACGCGCCGGACGATGAGCGCCTGATCGGTTGGCGCGCGGTCCAGGTGCCCTCCACGTTCAGCCGGGCGCTGTTCAGGGCGGCATTGGCCATGATGCCGGGCGTTGGCCCGGCGGCGCTCACGCTCACCGGCGATCGCGACGCCTCGTGGCGGCTGCTGGTCATCACCGACCGCCGGCTGCTGCTGCTGCGCCCCTCGCCCGAAGCGCCCGGTGCCGCGGTCGATTCCGCGACCGGCCTCGGCCGCCTGCGGGCAACCTGTCCGGCCGAAGGCCGCTACGACCTGGACCTGGGCGGCCCGACGCCCGTCACCGTGCTGTTCGTCGGCCGTCACACCCGGGGCGGACGCCGCCTCGCCGACGCCCTGACGGCCCTGTGCGGCGACCATGCCCCCTCGCAGCCCGAGCCGGCGCCCGAACGCGTCCAGCGCTCGCTGACGCGGGCGGTGGCGGGGACAACCGCCGCGCTCGCGCGATCTTCGTATGGTGAACTTCTCGGACGTTGGCCGATCGACCGACAGTAGTGAGATGCAGACCGCCCGATCCCCACGTGGCGCCCCCTCCATGCCGAACTCCAACAACCCGAAGGCCCCGGCCGCACCCTCGGCATCCCGCCGCCCCGGCGACAACGCCCGGCGCACGGACCAGCCCGCCCACACGGGCGAGCACACGCGCGACCTCCGGCACGACCCGGGCATCAAGCACTTCGTGCTGGACACCAACGTCCTGCTGCACGACCCCAACGCCCTGTTCGTGTTCCACGAGCACGAGGTGGTGATCCCCTTCGCGGTCGTCGAGGAACTCGACCACTTCAAGCGCGACGAGGCCGACAAGGGCCGCAACGCCCGCGAGTGCATCCGCCAGCTCGACCGGCTCCGCACCATGGGCCGGTTGATCGAGGGTGTCGCCTGGGCCGGCGCGTGCGACCTCACCGGCCGCTCCCCCAAGCCCGGCGAGGACGACACCGGCGTCGTGCGCATCGACACCGGCGACCACCCGCGCCCGCCCATCCTCGCCGCCGACTCGCCCGACAACCGCATCATCGCCTGCGCGCTGTCCATGCACGCCCGCGGCGTGAACACCGTCTTTGTCACCAAAGACCTCAACGCCCGCATCAAGGCCGACGCGCTCGGCCTGACCACCGAGGACTTCGAGAACCAGAAGGTCGACGCCGAACGGCTCTACACCGGGCACACGTTCGCCGAGGTCGAGGGCGCGCTCATCGACGACCTCTACCGCGACCGCATGCTGCCGCTGGAGAAACTGGCCCCCGCCTCGCGCGCGGCAGGCCCCGACGGTCTCAGCGCACCCCGCGCGCTGCTGGCCAACCAGTTCGTCGTCCTGCGCGACGCCGACGACGAGGGCCACACCGGCCTGGCGCGGCGGCTGGCCGACACCGACCACGTCATCCCCGTCTCCGGCCCGCGCAAGCCCACCTTCGGCATACTGCCCCGCAACGTCCAGCAGACCATGGCCATGGACCTCTTGCTCGACGACGAGATCCGCATGGTCACCCTGCTCGGCGCCGCCGGCACGGGCAAGACCCTGCTGGCGGTCGCCGCGGGCATGGCCAAGGTCTTCAACGAGGAGCGGTACGACAAGCTCCTGGTCGCCCGCCCCATCATGCCCCTGGGACGCGACATCGGCTACCTCCCCGGCACCAAGGACGACAAGCTCGGCGCCTGGATGCAGCCGATCTTCGACAACCTCTCGTACCTCATGTCCACGCGCGGCGCCTCCATCGGCGCCACCGGCGGCGGCCAGCACGCCGAGAGCCACTCCACCGAGCAGCGCATCGCCAAGCTCATCGAGGGCGGCCAACTCGTGCTCGAGCCGCTCACCTACATCCGCGGCCGCAGCATCCCCCACCAGTACATGATCGTCGACGAGGCCCAGAACCTCACCCCCCACGAGATCAAGACCATCATCAGCCGCATCGGCGAGGGCACCAAGATCGTCCTCACCGGTGACATCGGACAGATCGACAACCCCTACCTCGACTCGTCCAGCAACGGCCTTTCCTACGCCATCGAGAAGATGAAAGGCCTGCGACTTGTCGGCCACTGCACGCTCAACAAGAGCGAGCGCAGCGAGCTGGCGAGCCTCGCGGCGTCGCTGCTGTAGCCGGCCGGGCACGCCCCGCGGAGCCGCCATGGTTCTCCACCGCCACCACACGCGCCGGCGCGCCCTGACCCTCGTCGAGCTGCTGGTCGTCATCGCCATCATCGTCGTGATCGGCGCGATGGTCTGCTACGCGCTGTGGAAGCTGTACAAGGCCGTCAAGACGATGTTCACGCGTGCCGAGCCTCACGCCGTGCCCGCGCTGGTGTGGGCCGGGCGCGACGCCGACCCCGCGCCCCGCGCGATCACGGTTCGGACCCGCACGACTCCACCAGGCTCGACCACGCTTCCATGAGGCCCCGGCACAGCGGCCCGGGTGCCCCGGGGCCGATCGACCGCCCTTCGACCGCCGACACCCCCAGCACGCCCCAACTGCTGTTGGTCAGCATGACCTCGTCGGCGTCCAGCACGTCGGCGATCGTCAGCACCTTCTCCGTGACTTCGACCCCGCCGTCGCGCAGTCGCTGACGCGCCCAGGCCCGCACCACCCCGGGCCGCACCGGGCTCGGCAGCGCGCCGGCGACCTCCTCGCCCCTGGCGACCGGCGTGACCACCGCCCCGCCCCGCGCCACCAGCACGTTGCTCACGCACCCGCCGCAGACGTGATTGGTCACGCTCAGCACCAGCGCCTCGCCGCAGTCCTTGGCACTGGCGGCCGCCAGCTCGCGCAGGCGCCACCAGTAGTTGATGGTCTTGTGGCCCTCGGTGGGATTGAACGGGTTGGCCCGGGCGTCGGCCACCGCGATGCGGACGCCCGCGTCCATCATCCCCCGCGGATAGGCCGTCGCCGGCTGCGCCGCGATGATCACCGTCGGGTCCGGGCGCGCCGGCGGCCCGGAGCCCCGGGCCGCCGCCAACGCGTTGATCGGCCCGCCGGTGATCGTGACGCGTACCCGCGCCAACGCCAGGCCCGTGCGCCGCACCGTCTCCAGGGCCGCTTCGGCCAGCGCGCCCTCGCGCAGGCTCGCGTGCAGCCCCAGGGCCTGCGCGCTGGCGGCCAGCCGCTCCACGTGCTCGTGCAGGTGCGCCACCCAGGGGCCGCGCTCGGCGTGGTTGCCGCCCAGCATCGTCTCGAACAGCCCCACCCCGTGCTGCACCGCCGCGTCGAGCACCGACACCTGGGCCGACGTCGCGGTTTCGAACCGCCCCGAAACGAACACCGTCGCGTCGCCCTGCGGTTTCACGCGCCGCCCCCACCGCCGGTCACTTTGGGGATGCGCACGAACGGACCCTGCGACGCGGGGGCCATGGCCACCAGCGTGTCCGTCGGCAGCGCCGGCCCCGGCTCGTCCGGCGCGGGACGGGCCGTCATGTCCAGGGGGCTGGCCATCGGCTCAACGCCCGACAGATCGAGCTCGCGCAGCCGCTCGACGTACCCGAGGATCGCCCCCAGGTCGCGGCGGAGGCGCTCCACCTCCGCGTCTCCGGCCGCCAGCCGGCTCAGGCGGGCGACGGCCCGAACGTGTTGTGCGCTCGGCTCGTGTGCCATCGGCGCAGTCTATCTCCCCTGCCCGGGGGCGCTCGCGGTCATGCGCTTGACGGCCCGCTGGGCGATCGCCCCCAGCAGCAGCAGCACGATGATCATCGCCCCGCTGCCGGCCGCCAGGAACCACCACGGGGCGCTCACCTTGCCGGCCTCCTCGGCCATCACGTCCCGAACCTGAGTCGCCAGCCACACCACCGCCGCCGTGCGGGGCGCCATGCCGATGAGCGTCCCCGCCGCGTACACCAGCGGCCGCACCTGCACCGACGCGAGCACCAGATTGCACACGGCGAATGGGGAGTTCAATGGCAGGCGGATCAGGATCACGATCCCCAAGGTGCGCCAGAAACCCGAGCCGACCAGCGCGTCCCGCACCGCGCGCCACGCCGGCCGCTCCTCGATCAACCGCACGACCCGATCGCCCGACACGCCCCGCGCCACGCCGTAGCCGATCATCGCGCCACCCAGAAACCCGCAGAGCGCCGCCGGAAACCCCTCGGCGAAGCCGAACGCCCACCCGCCGAGAATCGCGCTGGCGTACGTCGGCAGCAGCGCACAGCCCGAAAAGACCGCGAACCCGGCGATGTACAGCAGCACGCCCTCGGTCTCGTGCCCGCGCAGCCACTGCCCGACCACGTTCATGTACGAAAACAGCACGATCGAGCCCAGCGGCGGCAGCACCAGCGCCCCCACGGCCAGCACGCTCGTGCCGCCCAGACGCGACAGCACCCGGCGGAATTGCTCCAAGGCGCCCGCGCCCTGCGACGCCGATCGCCCGTCTTGGGGGGCCGTTTCGCTCACCGGCCGGAGCATAGTCCACGCCGCCGCTACACTACCGGCCGAACGGGGAGAGAACCGTCGCTCTCCCACGCCAACACGCCGCCCTTCGGGTCGGAAGACCCGGATGAGGAGATTCCCGCATGCTTCCCAAGCCGCCACCCCGCGAACAGAGCGTGGGCTTCCTGTACATCCCCCCCTACCGCATCGTCGGCACGTCCGTCGCCGGCGAAGCGACGGCGATCCAGATCCCCGAGCTCGACCTGTGCTTCGACATGGGCGCCTGCCCCCGCCCCATGCTCGCCAGCAAGTTCGTCGCCGTCAGCCACGGCCACATGGACCACATCGGCGGTCTGGCGTACTACTGCTCGCAGCGCGCGTTCCAGGGCATGGGCCCCGGCACCATCGTCTGCCCCAAGGCGATCGCCCCCGCTATCGAAAAGATGATGGCCGGCTACGTGGACCTCGAGAACCAGAAGACGCCGTACAACCTCGTGCCCCTCGAGCCCGAGCAGACCGTCGAGATCAAGAACAACATCGTGCTCAAGGCCTTCCCGGTCGAGCACACCGTGCCGACCAGCGGCTACGCCGTCATCGAGCGGCGCAGCAAGCTCAAGCCCGAGCTCGTCGGCCTGCCGCAGGAAAAACTGATGGAGCTCCGCGACCGGGGCGAAGAAATCACCCGCGTCCTGGAGATCCCCCTGGTCGCGTACATCATGGACACCTCGCCCGGCGCCGCCATGCTCCGCGAGGACGTTCGCAAGGCCCAGATCATCATCGCCGAGTGCACCTTCTTCGAGCCGGACCACAAGGACCGCGCCAAGACCGGTGCCCACCTGCACGCCGACGACGTCGTCGAGTGGCTCCGCGTGCTGGAGTGCCAGAAGCTCGTGCTGACGCACATCTCGCGCCGCACCAATCTCGGCGTCGCCCGCAAACAGCTCCAGCAGGCGCTCGGTCGCGCCAAGGCCGACAAGGTCGAGTTCCTCATGGACTTCAAGACCAACAAGGAGCGCTACGAGCGCCAGCAGATGGATGCCGGTGAGCACCCCACGCAGACGGGTGTGCCGCCCCGACGCGACAGCCGCCCCGACGTGCGCGGCCCGCGCGAGCAGCGCCCCGCCCGATCCTGAACGCCACGCCCACCACAGGTTGTGCCCGCGCGCCGCGCGGCCCCCAGTGCGCCCCGGTGCGCCCCACCAATCCCGTTCCGGATTCCGTGCCGCGCTCACGCCGGCACTCCGCCGCTCGTCCTCGGGCTTGAGCGAACCGGCGCGCGTTTGTCAAGTCCCGCGCCGAATCGAATTTCTGTTGACAGCCACGCGCCCGCCTCGCTACCGTCGCCCCCTGCCGATCGTGGGCCGGCCCGGTTCGGGTCGCCACGACCGTCACAGACCGAACCCCGGAGGACCGGTTCTGTCCGCTTCCATCACCCGAACCCGCACCGCGCCCGCCGCGCCCCACGCAGAGCCTGATCACGACCTGTGGTCGCGGTTGCTCGCGCACCTGCGCCAGGCGCAGCCCGAGATCTGCCGGCAGTGGTTCGAAGAGATCGAGCCCCTGGGCGTCGACGGCGGCGTGCTCCGCCTCCGAGCCCACTCCCCGGTCCACCGCGATTACCTCAATCGCCAGTGCACCGGCCCGTTCAACGACGCGGCCCGATCCGTCAGCGGCCGGCTCATCACCGTGCGCTTCCTGGGGCCCGAGGACGATTTGGCCGCCGCCAAGCGCTCCGCGCGGACCGCCGCCAGCCCCGCCGCAACGCCGGCGCCCAAGCCCGCGACCGCCGCCAGCCCACTGCCCAGCGCCACGCCGCCGAGGGCGGCCGAACCCGCCGAGCCCGTTGGTGAAGCAATGACTCCGCCCGGCCTGACGCCCGTCCGGGCAACCCAGGAATCGACCGAGAGCCTCTACGACGACGGCCTGGTGCTCAACCCGGACTACGGCTTCGAGCACTTTGTCGTGGGGCCGGGAAACCGCCTGGCACAAGCCGCGGCTCTGGCCGTCGCCGCGAACCCCGGCAGGGCGTACAACCCCTTCTTTGTGCACGGCGACGTCGGCCTGGGCAAGACCCACCTGCTGCAGGCCATCTGCCTGAACATCCGCGAGCGCAACCCCAAGGCGGTGATCTACTACACCTCGTGCGAAGGCTTCATGACGCAGTTCTTCGACGCGGTGCAGGCCGGGCAGATGACCCGGTTCCGCTACAAGTTCCGGCACGTCGACGTGCTGGTCATCGACGACATCCACTTCCTGGCCAAGCGCGACCGAACCCAGGAAGAGTTCTTCCACACCTTCAACGCCCTCTACCAGAGCCACAAGCAGATCGTGCTCTCGTCCGACGCCCCGCCGGATGAGATCCCCGAACTGGAGGAGCGGCTGGTGTCCCGCTTCAAGTGGGGCCTGGTCACGTCGCTCGCCCCGCCCTGCTACGAGACCCGGGTGGCGATTCTGAAGAACAAGGGCAGGCTCCGCGGCTTCGAACTGCCCGACGACGTAGCCAACTACATCGCCGGCAAGCTGGACACCAACATCCGCGAGCTCGAGGGTGCTGTCGTCAAGCTCCAGGTGCTCTGCTCGGTCGAGAAGATGCCGCCGAGCGTCGAGCTGGCCCGGGTCGCCCTGGGCGACGACGATTCCCGCGCCGAGCCGCGCATCCAGATCCAGACGATCATCAACATCGTGACGGATTTCTACAACGTCAAGATGACCGACTTGCAGTCCAAGCGCCGCCAGCGCTCGATCGCCCTGCCGCGCCAGGTCTGCATGTTCCTGGCCCGGCGCAACACCCGCTACAGCCTCGAGGAAATCGGCGGGTACTTCGGCGGGCGCGACCACACCACCGTCATGCACGCCGTTCGAACGGTGGAAGGGCGTCGCTCCACCGACAGCGAGTTTGACCTGACCGTCCGCTCGCTCGAGGATCGGCTCCGCGCTCCCGGCGCCGCCTGAGCACGGTCCGGCATGGCCAGCGCCCGTTGCACACTCTGCGCGCACGACAACGCCGGGGGCGCCGCGTCCCCGCCGACCTCATGCACGCTTCAGGCCTGTCGAGACCGGCGGGCGCAACCTGTGAGTTCCTCGTGGATATCCGCTCGCCAGCGCCCGCGCCGCGCTGTCGCCCGGCCGCACCACAGAAGAACCGACATCTCCAGGCCGCGCCGCGCCGCGCGCAACCGACAGGCGGCACACCGTTCTTCCCGGCATGTCGGCGCGTGCGCAAGTACCGTGTCTATCGAGACTTACGGCTGGTGCTCGCAGCCCATGCACACACCGACACCCTGTTCTACAACCACTTGCAGATATCTACATCTCTGAAAGAACAAAACACCCGGCCGAATCATCGCGGCCGACCGACCGATGCGGCTCGCCTCGAACGCCCCGTGTGCACAAAGCTGTGGATCATCGGGTTCTCCGGCTGGCACACCGGGCACGCCACGGTCGCCCGCTGGGCGAGGCGTAGAACGGTCAAGGTCTCGCCGCAGCGCCGGCATGGCGCCCCGCCGCGTCCGTACACCGCGTGCGAACGGGAGAACTCGCCCGCGGCCCCATCGGCGTTCACGTAGTCCCGGACCGTGCTGCCCCCGGCGCGAACAGCGCGGCGGAGCACCGACCGAATGGCCGCCGCCAGTCTGGTGATCTCCTCGTGCCTCAGGCTTCCCGCCTGGCGCGACGGGTGGATGCCGGCCTGGAACAACGCCTCGTCGGCGTAGATGTTCCCCACGCCCGCCAGCACGCGCTGGTCGAGCAGGGCAGCCTTGACCGCGCGCCAGGACCCGTGCAGCCCGCGCGCCAGCGCGGGCGGGCCGATTCCCAGCGCGTCCGGCCCGAGCGCTCCCCACCGGTCCCGCAATGCGTCAGCGGCGGGCAACGGCGTCAGCCCGCCGAAACGGCGCGGATCGATGAACGCAACCGTCCCACCCCCTTCGAACCGCCACCGCACGTGCTCGTGCGGCGTCGGCCCGGAGTCGCGGTCGGCCGCCGATCGCCACACAAGCCGCCCGGTCATGCCCAGCTGCACCACCAGCACGCGCCCGGCGTCGCCGATCAGGGCCAGTTGCTTGCCGTGCCGGCGGATCTCCACAAGGGTCGCACCGGCCAGCAGGTCCGCGGCCGAGCGCGGGCCCTCGACAAAATCTGGCCGGCGCAGGGTCACGGCGCTGCACCGCCGCCCGACGACGTGCGGCGCCAGCGTACCGCGGACCGACTCAACCTCGGGCAGTTCGGGCACGCGGGATTGTTGGCGGGCGGCGCTAGGCCACCAGGTGCACCGGCGGCGGCGTGTCGTCGCCGATCTTCTGCCGGGTGATTTCCCCGCCGACCTCGGCGCACGACAGGAGCGACATCTCGTCGCGCACCCGCGCCTGCAGGTGCACCGGTCGGCCCCACAGGAGCCGCAGGTTGGCCAGCACCTCGCCGGCCTTGGCCGAATCGATCTCCAGACCCGTCCACTGGTGGGCCAGGTACAGCTCGCCCCGGTTGCGGTAGTTGCCGTCGGCCACGTGGATGAACGGCTCGCCCCGGTTGGTGAGGTGGTGCAGCAGAGTCTGCTTGACACGGGGGAAGTCGCGGCTGGTCACGCGCTGCTCGCCGGTCTGCGGATCGCGCTTGACCTGGAACATGCGGTGCCGCTCGCAGAACTCGGGCGTGAGGAACTCGTCGATGAACGACACGTCGTTGTACACCCGGCGCACCTGGAAGATCTTCTCGATCCCTTCCTTGGCGCTGTTGTCGAACGCCTCGCGCGCCCCGACGTCCTCGAGCCGCTCCCAGGCCGGCCCGTGCCGGCCGGTGTCCCACCGGCGCTCGATGTCCTTGAACAGCTCCAGCCCGATCTTGTACGGGTTGAAGCCGCCCGCGGGCATGTGCACCACGCCCGAGTGCTGGTCGGCGTACTGCACGATCTCGCTTGCCTCAACGAAGTGGCGGGTCATCAGCTTGCTGTGCCAGTACGACGCCCACCCCTCGTTCATGATCTTGGTCATCGCCTGCGGCGCGAAGTAGTACGCCTCGTCGCGCACGATGCCCAGCACGTCCTGCTGCCACGGCTCGAGCGAGCCGTGCCGCAGCAGGTACAGCAGCACGTCGCGCGTGGGCCGCTCGGGCGTCCGCCCCGCTCCGGCCCGCCGCTCGGCGTCGAACCGCTCGCGCTGGCGCGACATCTCCCGGCGCGGGTTGATGAACGGGTCCATGTAGTCCTTGGCCGGCAGCCGCTCGGGCTCGAACTCCCCGCCCTCCGCCTTGCCCTCGCGCGCCATGAACGCGCTATGCGGGTCGATCAGGAACTCCACGCTCAGGCACGCGTCGATGAACCGCTCCACCGTCTCCTGCCCGTGCCGGTCGATGTGCCGGCGCACGCGCGTGGCGTGGTTGGCCATCTCGTTGAGCATCTTGCGGTTCGTCCGCCCGAACCAGAAGTTGTTCTTGAAGAAGTCCGCGTGCCCGTACACGTGCGCCATCACCAGCTTCTGGTCCGTGACGCTGTTGCTCTCCTGCAGGTACGCGTACACCGGGTCGTTGTTGATCACCATCTCGTAGATGCGGCCCATCCCGTACGCGTCGCGCTTGCTGAGCTTCTCGTACTCCATCCCCCACCGCCAGTGCGGGTACCGCACCGGGAAGCCCCCGTACGCCGCGATCTGGTTCATCACCGCGAACGGCAGAACCTCGAAGATCACCTCGTAGAAGTCCAGCCCGTACTCCACCGCCTTGGCCTTGATGGCCAGCATGTGGTCCAGCAGTTCCGGCGGCAGATCGGTCGTGGTGCGCACGGACATCGCCTCTGTATCGGCTATCAGCCGGCCCCCGCCGGCCGATCAGCGCCCGCCCGCCAGTCTGTACGCACCACGCCCCGCCCGGATCGCCCCCCACGCTCCCGCACCCCGCCGCTGTCGCCCAGCCACCACTCAGGCCTCGACCACCACCACGTCCGCCGGCGCCACCCCCAACCGCACCGGCGTGCCCGCCCGGTCCGTTCCCGGCGGCGGGTTCAGCGTCGCCACCTTCACGCGCGCCCGCGCCCCGCCGGCCCCCTGCAGTTCCACGACCCGCTGGGCGATCTCCCCCAGATAGGTCGATTCCACCACCGCCCCGACCAGCTCATTCGCCGCAGACTCGCCCTCGTTCAACACCCGCAGCGCCTCCGGCCGCAGCGACACCAGGGCGCCCGCCGCCGCCGCGCCTTGACCGGCGCAGCGCAGCAAGCCGAACGCCGTCCGCAGCACGCCCCCTTCGACCCCCTCCACCGTCAGGAAATTCGTCTCCCCCAGGAACTCCGCGACGAACCGGTTCCGGGGCGAGCGGTACAGCTCCCCCGGCCCGCCCAACTGCACCACGCGCCCCGCCCGCATGATCGCCACGCGGTCGGCCATCGAGAGCGCCTCTTTCTGATCGTGCGTCACGTACACCGTGGTGATCGCCGCGGCCTTGCAGATCCGCCGGATCTCGCCCCGCAACTCCACCCGCAGCTTCGCGTCCAGGTTGCTCAGCGGCTCGTCCAGCAGCAGCACGTCCGGCCGCACCACCAGCGCCCGCGCCAGCGCCACGCGCTGCTGCTGACCGCCCGACAGCGCGTTGGGCTTGCGCTCGGCGTACGCACCCATCTGCACCAGCTCCAGCGCCTCGGCCACGCGCCGCGCACGCTCCTGGCGCTCCACCTTGCGCACTTCCAGCCCGAACGCCACGTTGGCCGCCACCGTCATGTGCGGCCACAGCGCGTACGACTGGAACACCATGCCCGTGTTGCGCTGGTTCGGCGGCAGGTGCGTCACGTCGCGCAAACCGCCATCACCCGTGCGGAACGCGATCCGCCCGCCCGTCGGTTCGATGAACCCTGCGATCATCCGCAGCAGCGTCGTCTTGCCGCACCCCGAAGGGCCTAACAGGAAGAACAGTTCCCCCGGCTCGATCGACAGGCTCACCCCGTCCACCGCCGGCGCGGCCCCCGGCCCGTACGACTTGGTCACGCCCTCGATCGAAATCCCCGTCGGCATCGGGCCAAGCGTAGCCGAAGGGCCCTTGGCCGCGCACCGCCCCCGCGGTACGCTTGGGCCGTGCCCTCTCGCCGCCCCACCCCCGCCGCCGCGATCACGCAGCTCCGCCGGTGGCGCACGCGCCCCGACCCCGACCTTTCGCTCGCCGGCGTCATGGCCGGGCAGGCGCGGACCATCCAGAAACTCGAACGCTCCACCGGCGCCGCCGCCACCGCGTGGACCGCCGCCGTGCCGCCGGCCCTGGCCCGGCACACGGCCCTGGTCTCGCTCGTGCGCGGGACATTGACCGTCCGCGTCACCGACGCCGCGGCCCGCTTCGAACTCGACCGCTGGCTGCGCGACGGTGGCGAATTGCAGGTCATCCGCCGGTGTGTCACCTCGCTGACGCGGATCCGCCTCACCGCCTGATCCCGCACCGCCGCCGACCCCGACAGGCGGGCTGGAAACAAAACCCCAACAGCCCCGCGTCCCCACTTGACCCGCGCCCCGACGGCGCTAGCCTGTGACCCGCTGCGCACACCCGTGCGCCGCGACCGTCCGCAAATCTGCCGAGCCCGTGCTCGGCCCGCCCGGCCCGGTAGGCCGCGAGCCCAAGGCCCCCGGGACTCCCGGCCGGCCCCGACCGTGCATCACCGTCGCGTCCGCACGCGGCATCGAGATCGGAGCACCCCATGCGTCGCCAAACCACGTACTTCAAGACCGGCGAGGTTCAGCGCTCCTGGCGTCTGGTCGACGCCGACGGGCAGCCCTTGGGCCGCCTGGCGGCCGAGGTCGCCCAGGTGCTCATGGGCAAGCACCGTCCGGACTACACCCCCCACGTCGACAGCGGCGACTTCGTCGTCGTGGTCAACGGCAAGAAGGTCGCGATGACCGGCCGCAAAGCCGAGCACCGGCTCAAGCAGCGCTTCAGCGGGTACCCCGGCGGCCTGAAGGTTGAGACCTACGGCCAGGTGCGCGAGCGCAAGCCCGAGTTGCTCATCTCCGACGCCGTCCGCCGAATGCTCCCAAAGAGCCGCCTTGGCCGCGCCATGCTCAGCAAGCTGAAGGTCTACCCCGGCGCCGATCACCCGCACGCCGCCGAGAAACCCGTCGCGCTGACCGTCTGAGCCACGCCCACGCACCGCACCCGCCCGCCCGAACCGAACACACCCTCGCCCGCGAGAACATCCATGCCCGAGACCACCAAGCCCGCCACCAGCAAGACCAGCGTCGCGCCGGCCCCTGTCGCCGCGGCGGCCGTTGCAGAGCCCAAGCCCGTTGCGCAGCCCAAGCCCGCCAAGGGCGGCTGGTGGTGGGGTGTCGGCCGCCGCAAGCGCGCTGTGGCCCGCGTCCGCATCCGCCCGGCCAAGGGCGAGGGCGCCTTCCTCATCCAGACCACGGCCAAGAAGTCCAAGACCGTCGAGCAGTACTTCGCCGAGGACCGCGACCGCAACAACTGCTACGCCCCGCTCAAGGTCACCAACACGCTGGGCAAGATCGACGTCTTCGTCCGCGCTTCCGGCGGCGGGTTCATGGGCCAGGCCGGCGCCATCATGCTCGGCATCGCCCGCGCCCTGAAGGACTACGACCCGACCCTCGAGTCCGCCCTGCGCGACAACGGCATGCTCACCCGCGACGCCCGCGAGGTGGAACGCAAGAAGTACGGCCAGGCCGGCGCCCGCCGTCGCTTCCAGTTCTCCAAGCGTTGATCGCACGACCATCTTCCGATTCCATCAACCCCCGGGTCCAGCCGGGGGTTTTTTGTTGCGCCCGACCCCGTACCGTTGCGGAACCAACGTGCAGACCGGCCCAAGCACCGATCCCGCCGACCCTTCCGTCGCCACGCCCGCCGACGCCGACCCGCCCGCGCGCCGGCGCCACCCGCACCCCGCCGCTCGCGTGATCGCCCACACACACTTCCGCCCCGGCCGCCTGCGCCGCGTCATCGCCGTCATCCACTGGCGCTCGCTGGCGCGACTGGTTCACTGGCGCACACTGTCATTCCGTCGCCGTCTCGCCGCGGCGCTCGTCATCCTGTTCGCCGTCGGCGCCGCCGCGGGCCTGCTGGGCTGGACCCTGGCGCGGGCCCGGCCCGGTTGGTGGTCGGCCGTTGCCCCGCCCGGCGCGGCGCAACGCACCGCCGAGGTCGCCGTCGCCGTCGAGAACGGGCTGACCACGCTGCTCAACGACAAGCGGCCCGGCGGCACCGCCGAGCAGCGCGCCGCGCCCTGGAGCATGACCCTCGACGCCGAGTCGGCCAACGCGTGGCTCTCCGAACGCCTGCCGCGCTGGTCCGTCAGTCAGGGCTACGCCCGGCGCTGGCCCGAGCGCCTGGCCGACCTCCGCCTCGACTTTCGCGACGGCGTCATCCACGTCGCTGCGCGGCTCGTCTCGGGCGGTTCCGAGCAGTTCGTCTCCGCCGCGCTCTCCGCGGCGTTCGACCGCGACGGCTCCCTCTGGCTCACCGCCGATTCCGCCGCCCTTGGCCGGTTGCCGGTGCCCGTCGCCTGGGCGCTCCGCGCCGCCGCGGCGGAACTCGACGCCCCCGCGGATTCAGAAGCCGCCAGACTCCTGGCGGCGCTGCGCGCCGAGCGCCCGCTGCTGCGCGACGCCTCGCTGCGCCTGCCCGACGGGCGGCGCGTGCGCATCCTGGCCCTGCGGGCCGACGGTCACCGCCTCGAGATCACCTGCACGACCGAAGAGCCCGCCCCGGCCCGCCGCTGAATCAGCCCCCGCCGCCGCCGCTTTCAGGCGCGGGCGCCGGCGCGGGCGGAGCCTGCGCCGGACCTTTCTGCGGGCCACCGGGCCCCCGGGGCTGGCGCGGCGCCGGCTGCATGCTGCCGGGCGAGGCCTCCTTGCCCGTATCGATGTCCTGCCCGCGCATGTGGCGAGCCATGTCGCGGCTGAACCGCGCCATGCGGTCGCGCTGCTGCGGCTTGGCCAGCGGGCCGCCACGCTCCTGCATGTCCTTCATGAACCGGGTGACCATCCGCGACTGCATCGGCTGGCTGCCACCCTCGCGCAGGCGGGCCGCGTCGCGCTTGGCGTTGTCCTTGGCGTCGCTCAGCCGCCGGCCCTCGTCCTCGCGCATCGTAAAGCCGCTCAGGTCCTCGGCCATCTTCGTGAAGCGGACGAAGGCATCGTCGAGGAACGCCTGCCGGTCGGCCTGCTTGACCGTCTCGTACTCCTCGGCGAACGAGTCCCACAAGTCCACGAACAGCTTCTCCGCGTTCTTGCGCAGCTGCTCCAGCGCCGGGCGCGAAAGCCCCGCCGCGAACGCCGCCATCAGACCCGAATCGCCGTCGTTCATCCCCTTGAGCCGGCTGATCACTCCCTTGAGCAGCGCCAGCCGCTCCTGCAGCGGCAGCCGGTTGAAGTCATCGCTCAGCAGCGTGAAGTCCAGAACGTCTTCGATGTCGTCGAACTCGGTGTCGGGCACCGCGATCGGCCGCAGCTGCACGTACGCGAACCACCCGCCCAACGCCAGCAGCAGCGCCGCGGCCACCACCGCCACGCGTCGAACGGCCTTTCGCTCGGCAAGTTCCCGCGCGCGCCGCAGCGCCTCCATCACCTGTTCGCCGGCCGGCCGCCTGTAGTCGAACTCGATCTTCGCGTCGGACATGGTTCTCTCCGGCCGCGCACGGCGCGGTTCATGGATCGTCAGGGCAACACGCGGCTCAGCCGCCCGGGGGTGTCGGCGGTGCTGGGGGGTTCGGCGGCAGCGGCGGCGCTGTGGGAATCTGGTCGTTGGGGTCCATCACCAGCCAGTCGGCCCGCCAATCGCCGAAGTACAGCGCGTTCTGCGCGTACTGCGGTCCGCCGCGGTGCCAGGGCGAAGCGTCGGCCAGCACCGGAAAATCCCGGTTCGCCTCGTAGAAGCGCGTCACCGTGAACCCGGCGTTCAGGTCGGCCCGGAAGATCTCCCTCGCCACCATCAGCGCCCCGGCCCAGTACTCATAAGAGAAACCCGTGCTCTTGCCCACGCCGTCGGTATCGCTCGGGCACAGGAACGGTTCGGTCACCTGCAGCACCCCGTCGGCGTCGTAGTACGGCGCCTTGACGTCCATGTACCCCTCCAGCACTTCCAGCAACTGCGGGTTGGACGGGTTCGTGGGCAGGTTCGGGTTGTGGAACGGCATCACGTACGGCAGCAGGTTCTGCTTGTTGCTGTTGCGGTACAGCTCGAACGCCATCCCGAACCCCTTGAGGTTCGTCAGGCACTTCAGCCGTTTGGCCTCAGCGCGGAACTTCCCCAGCGACGGCGCCAGGATCCCGATCAGGATGCTGATGATCGCGATCACCACCAGCAGCTCGATCAGCGTGAACGCGCCACCACGACCCGGCGTCCGCCGACGAACTCCAGCCAGAGTTGCAACGAGGCCCACGGTGAAGCCCCTCCATGCAAGCAGTGCCGCGCTACGCCCCGTTATAGCCGCCGCGCGGCCCCGGGTTGCGGCCACCCCACCACACACCGAACATCGGGCGAAATGGCCCGGGCGCTTCACACGCCGCCGGTTCCCGAGCGCAACGACCGGAAGAACGTTCGAAGCAGGTCTCCGCAGGCGTCGGCCAACACGCCCTCGACCGGCGTCACCCGATGGTTGAGCCGCGCGTCCTCCGTCAGCCGCATCAGCGATCCGCACGCCCCGGCCTTGGGGTCTCGCGCCCCGAACACCAGCCGCCCCACGCGGGCGTTGACGACCGCTCCGGCGCACATCGCGCACGGCTCCAGCGTGACCACCAGCGTGCAGTCGTTGAGCCGCCAGTCCCCCACCGCCCGCGCCGCCGCGCTCAGCGCGATCAGCTCCGCGTGCCCGAGCGGGTCGTTGTCGGTCTCGCGCCGGTTGAAGCCCTCGCCGAGGACCGTGCCGTCGGCCGTGCGGTAGACCACGGCGCCCACCGGCACCTCGCCGAGCGTCGCCGCCAGCTCCGCCAGGCCCAGCGCGCGGCGCATCATCGCCTCGTCGGCGGCGGTGGCCGCCCCGGCGCCGGCGGACGACGGCGTGTCCGTCGGGCCGGTCATCACTTGGCGGGTTCGCCGGCCTTGGGCGGGCCGGAGCGCACGGGCGGGTCGGGCAGCTGCCGCTTGGCCGGCAGGGGCATGCACGCCAGGTCCAGCACCGCGTATTGCGCTGGCTCCGGCATCGCCGCCAGCAGGTCGGCCATCGCCGCGACCTTCGCCGCGTCGGTCTTGGCCGCCGCCAGCGCCGACTCCTTATCCGCCGGGGCCTCGACGGTCGCGCGGCCTTTGATCTCCTGCCAGCGGTTGGCGCACTCCAGCAGCAGGAAGTCGAACTCGCGCATCGCCTCGAGCGTCAACCGCCGGATGTTCACCCGCGCGATCGTCGGACCGCTCTTGGACCGGTCGCCCCCCGAATCATCGTTGATCTGCTTTCCCAGCGCCTGCGTGTAGTTCGTGACCGCCTTGTTGGCCGCCTCCGCCTCGCGCTGCGTGATCGCCCCCGTCGTCGTCATGTTCTGGATCAGCCCGGGCTGGATCTGCAGCGCGCGCGTCGCGTCGCCGTACCCCACCAGCTCGCCCAGGTTGTTGATCGTGTCCAGCCGCGGCAGCAGGCCCCGCATCTGCAGCGCGTGCTTGCTGTTCCGCGCCACCACGCGCTGCATCAGCGCCCTCCGCTCCGTCGCCACGGCCTGCCGCGGCGACTTCTTGGCGTCGTCCAGCTTCATCGCCGCCAGCGCCGCCTCCTCCGTCGGCGTCAGGATCTCCACCACGCGCCCGCTCGCGTCCCGCTGCACCAGGTCCGGCACCGGCACCTCCGGCGCGGGCGGCGGAGGGGGCGGCGGCGTCACCGGGCGCGCCGGCGGCTGATACTCCGGTGTCGGCGCGGGCGCCGGGGGCGCCGGCACCACCACCTGCGCCGCCGCCACGCTCGCCAGGCCGATCACACCAGCCATCACGCTCACGCCGCCGGTCCAAGTCCGTCGCATCGGTCAGACTCCTGCACCCCGCCGTACGGTCACGTTTCATTCCGCGACGATCCCGGCCCGGCCGATCGGCCGGCACCGGTGTCGTTTCCGCGCCAATGGTACTCCCCGCCCCGCACCCCGCCGCCCCGAGGCGACCTACTTGCTGACCGTCGCGGTGTCGCCAGGCGCCGGTTCGCCCAGGCGCCTCAGCAGCGCGCTCTGCTGCGCCGGGCTCAGCACCGAAAGGACTCGACGCATCGCCGCCGCCTGCCCGTCGGGCGGTGCTTCGCCGAACCCATCGAGATACGCATCGGCCAGGATCGCCCTGATCGACGTCCGCTGCTCCGGCGTCAGTTGCAGGCCTTCGGTCAGCCCCTCGGCGTCGCGCACGTGCTTGGCGGAGATCCGGCCGTACGCGCGGATCAGATCCTCCGCCAGCACCGCCACCTGCTCGGCCCGGATGAACTCCCTCGGGTCGAACGACCGAAGCGCCGCCTTCGCCCGCGCCGACTCTTCCTCGATCCGCGCCTGGAGGTACTCCTGCACCAGCCGGCGCAGCTCGGCCTTCTCGGCGTCGTTCATGAACGCCATCATCTCCTGCGCCGCGCCGGCGCGCCCGCGCAACTCCTTGTGCCTGTCCCACAGCTCGCCGGCGATCCGCGTCACTTCCGCCGAACGGTCCGCGCGGCGCGCCTCGTGCAGGCGCACCACCGCCGCGATGTTCTCGCGCGCAAAGCGCTCCATCGCGTCCTGCATGTCCGCCACGATCCGCTCGGCCTGGCGGCGGCTCTCGGGGCGCAGCGTCATCACGCCCACCGCCGCCTCCGCGGGCAGCACCGTCAGCCGCACGATCCGTCCCTTCT
>JAHCJH010000120.1 GCA_026126345.1 Phycisphaeraceae bacterium
CTTGACCGCCGCGGACGGGCGCGCGTTCATTCGCTTCTCGAGCGACTCCCGCGCAGCACGCCGCTGCGATGCGTCCCCCGCGCGGGACAGCACGACGTCGCGCACCAGCAGCACGCCCGGATCATTGCTGCGCACCTCGCCGGGCGGGGCAGCCTCCTCCTGTCGCCGCAGCGCCAATTCCGCCTCCGCCGCCGCCCGGTACAGCACCGCCAGGTCGCGCGTCGCCGCGTCGATCGCCTTGAAGCCGTCCCACTGCGCCGACCGGGCGAACGCCTCCAATGCCGGAGTCCCGATCGCCGCTCCGAACATCGGCGGACACTGCACCGCCAGCCCCGTCCCCGCGTCGATCGCCGCCGCCCCACCGGCCGACCCGCCCACCCAGACCGCCGCGGTTGCGTCGGCCGCGTGCCGCGTGGCGCTCCAGCGAATCAGCGCCATCGCCGCTCCCGTGTGCGACCCGCGTGCCAGCCGCAGCCGCAGCACCAACTCGCTCAGCAGCGTTCCCGAGGGCCCGCCGAGGCCGGGATAGGACCTGGTCAACCGCTCGATGTCCAGCGCCGCCAGCGCCAGGTCGCCCCGCTCCAGCCGCGTCCGGGCCCGCCACAACGAGTCCGAAAGCGGTGCGAACTCCGCGAAACGGCCCCCTTCGGGCCGCACCTGGCGCACGCGATCCCACGAAATCCAGCGCAGCCGGGGCTGCGCCGGGTCGTCCGGCTTGACGAGCACACCTTCCCGCCCGACCCGTTCCACGGCGCCGGCGATCGCCCCCTCGCGCCCCCGTAGCTCCACCACCACGCCCTGCGCAACGCACCGCGCCCCGGCGGATGCCGCCAGCGCCGTCGCCACGGTCAAGACGGTGCCGAGCCTCATCGCGTGCTCTCGATGTGGTGGTACGTTCCACCGGTTTCCTGCGCCAGCCTCCGCATCAGCGGTTCCGACGCCCGATCGACCAGGCTCAGGCAGTGCACCGGTACCTTCGACGCCCCTCGATTCATCTGCAGCACCCGGTCCACCACGGTGTCCTCGAACAGGCCGTCGGTCATGAAGTACACCGCGTCCGGCTTCGGCCGCAGGCTCAGGCCGATCACGAACGCCGGCGCCGGGTTCGTCCCGCCGCGGGCCTCGATGGCGTCGATCGCCACCGCGGCTTCCTTCTTGTTTTTCGCGGACGCGTCGATCCACCGCTCCCGCCGGTGGATCGGCACCGCCTCGGACTCGAAGAAGACGATCAGGAACTGCCCGTTGTCCGGCATCGCGTTGATCGATTCCTTGAGTTCCCGCTTCAGCAGGTTGAGCTTATCGCCGCGCATCGAGCCCGAGATGTCCACCACGTAGACGAACCGCGACCCCCGCGCTTCGATGCCGAAGAAGCTCGTACCTCCTCCGCCGCCGGCCCCGCCCGCCCCCTCTCCGATCCCGATGCCCGTGCCCGCGCCGGCGCCGCCGAGCCCGCTGCCCATCGCCCCCAGGTCGCCCGCGTCGGGCAGCGCATCGCCGCCGGGAAGGTCCGTCCCTTCCAGCGCGGGCGTGCTCATCTCCGTCGGCTCTTCCACGCCCGGGGTCAGCGTGCTCATCGGCGCATCGTCCATCGCCGACAGTTCCGTCTGTGTGATGATCGCCAGTTCGATCGGCCCCGCCGGGCCCGTGCCCGCACCGCTCCCGCCGCCCCCAACCACCGCGAACGCCGCGATCGCCAGCAGCACCGCGTGCGCCAGCGCCGAAAGCCCCAGGCTCGCCAGCATCGCCCGGTTGATCCACGACCCCCACGCGTCCGAGGCGCGGCCGGGTCCCGAATTCACGCCAGGCTGGTTGACCATCTGTGGTTCCATCCACACCGTGCCGCCCGCTCAACCCCCGCGCCCTTCAGAGCGGCCCGCTGCCCAAGCCCCTGGGCCGGGAGAGTCTACCGCGATCCGGCCGTCCTGCGCCCGGTCCACCGGGGTCCCTTTCGCACGCCGCCGGTCCCCGGTTCGATCCCGCCGCCGCACAACCCGGGGCCACCCTTCTACACTCCGACCGACCCGCCCCGGAGCCGTTCCGCGTCGGGCGCGGTCGAACACCCCCCGGGCCGATGGGAGCACGCATGGCCGGATCGTCTCACGCCACCGGCAATTCAGCCAGGCAGGCCGCCCCCCGGCCCGCCCAGAGCGGCGCCCCGGCCTACCGCCGCGTGCTGCTCAAGCTCAGCGGCGAGGCCATCGGCGGCGGGTCCACCCCCCTGGACCAGAAGGAACTGAGCCTGATCGCCAGCCAGGTCAAGGACGCCCACGACACCGGCTGCCAGATCGCCATCGTCGTCGGCGGGGGCAACTTCATCCGCGGCGCCGAACTGGCCCGCATCGGCTCCATCCACCAGGCCACCGCCGACTACATGGGCATGCTGGCCACCATCATCAACGGCATGGCGCTCAAGGAAGCGCTCAAGTCCGCCGGCCTGGACACCCGCGTCATGTCGGCCATCGAGGTCAAGGCCGTCGCCGAGCCGTTCATCCGCGGCCGGGCTCTGCGGCACCTCGACAAGGGCCGCGTCGTCATTCTCGTCGCCGGCACGGGCAACCCGTTCTGCACCACCGACACCTGCGCCGCGCTGCGAGCGCTGGAGCTCGACTGCCAGGTGATCCTCAAGGCCACGAAGGTCGACGGCGTCTACTCCGCCGACCCGCGCAAGCACCCCGACGCCACCCGCTACGACCGGCTCACGTTCATGGACGCCATCACCCGCAACCTGGCGGTGATGGACATGACCGCGTTCACCATGTGCCAGGAGCGCAACCTGCCCATCCTGGTCTTCGATTTCCGATCGCCCGGCTCGATCCGGCGCGTCATCATGGGCGAGCGGCTCGGCACGCTCATCAGCAACGGCGAGGCGGCCGCCCGCCCCGCCCCCAAGGCCCCCGCGGAGAAATCAGCATGACCGACCCCGACACCATCCTCCTCGAGACCGAGGAGCACATGACCAAGGCCCTGGACTACCTCAAGAAGGAGCTCAAGGGCGTCCGCACCGGGCGAGCCAGCCCGGCGCTCATCGAGTTCGTCAAGGTCGATTACTACGGCGCCCAGAGCGACCTCAAGTCGCTCGCGTCGATCTCCGTGCCCGAGCCGTCGCAACTGCTCATCAAGCCCTTCGACGCCGGCAGCATCTCGGAGATCAAGAAGGCCATCGAGGCCTCGGGCCTCGGGCTCAACCCCATCCCCGAGGGCAAGCAGATCCGCCTGAACATCCCCCCGCTCTCGGGCGACCGCCGCAAGCAGCTCGTCGGCCACTGCAAGAAGGTCGGCGACGAGGCCAAGGTCACGCTCCGCAACGCCCGGCGCGACGGCAACAAGCACGCCGACGCGCTCAAGAACGGCGCCAAGCACTTCCCCGAGGACGAGATCGAAACCCTCAAGACCGAGATCCAGGAGCTGCTCAAGAAGTTCGAGGCGGAGGTCGATGCCGCCGTCGCCGCCAAGTGCAAGGAAGTCGAAACGGTCTGACGCGCCGCACGGGCGCGCACCGAACCCCGTTGTCCCGAACCATGTCCGCCACCCCCGGCCCGCTCAACCCGAGCGGGCCGGTTTCGTTCCGGCGCACCGGTCCCGCCTCAGCTCCCCGTTCACGGGCCGACGATCACGCTCGGCGCCACCAGGATCACCGGCTCTTTCCGAAGTTGCAGCAGCGCCGCCACCGACGCACGCAGCGCCCGGTAGCCGCGCGGCCCCAGCACCGTCACGCCCACCTCCTCGGCCGCCTGCCGGCCCACGGGCGCCAGCAGCGAGGCGCTCGGCGAAACGCCCAGCATCTCCTCGATCAACTCCCCGAGGCTCTTGGGCCCGGGGTAGTCCATCAGGTCGTACGCCCCCTCGGCCAGGTTCAGGCTCTTGGCCAGGTCCGCCGCCGCCACGTCGAACGGGGCGACCTTGTCCGCCATCTTCAGTTCAACCGCGCGGTCGCCGGTGAACAGCCGACCCTCGGCCGTGCGGGCCAGTTCGATCCCCTTGCGACCGGCGCTGACGCGCTTGGTGAACAACTCGTACGTCTGCACCATCTTGTCGCGCACCAGCCGCCGGTCCGCCTCGCTCCACGGCGTCATGCCGCCCAGCAGCGTCGCCCGCGGGCCGCGCGTCCGTTCGACCACGTTGATCTTCAGTTTCTCCATCAGCCCGCCGGTGGCCAGCTTGCCGCCCACCACGCCGATCGAGCCGACGATGCTCGACGGGTTGACGTAGATCCGCTCGCCCGCGACCGCGATGTAATACCCGCCCGAGGCCGCCATCGACCCGACGCTCACGTACACGGGCTTCTTGGCGGCCACCCGGCGCAGGCCCTGCCAGATCATTTCGCTGGCGATCGCCGACCCGCCCGGCGAATCGATCCGCACGATCACGCCCTTGATCAGCGGGCTCTCCTCGATCGCCGACAGCGCCCGCCGGATCGTCCGGCTCCCCACCGTCGCGTCGCCCATCAGCCCGCCCGCGCCCGACTCGCCGTCCACGATCGCCCCGTCGATGTGCAGCACCGCGATCGTGTCCCGCTTGGGCGTGTGCTCCGGCTTGGACGACAGCATCTGCAGCATCGCGAACGGGTTCGCGGCGTCCATCTTCCCGCCGCCCTTGGGCGTGCCCAGGTCGTCGGTCCACTCCACCGTCTCAGCCCCCAGCCCCTTGGCCAGGTGCTTGCCCAGGTCGGGCAGGTCGATGATCGTGTCGATCAGGCCCACCTTCTTCGCCTCTTCATCCGTGGCCGCCCAGGCCGTCTCCATCGCCTTGTCGAGCGCCGCATCGTCCATCTTCCGCCCGGCCTTGAACGCCGCGCGAAGGTTGCCGTACAGGCTGTCCAGCAGGCTGTTGATGTTCTCGTCCCACTGCCGGCTGGGCTTGGCGTTGGCCATCATCTCGCTGGCGCCCTTGTAGTCGCCGATCTGCACGAAATCGCCCTTCACGCCGGCCCACGCCAGCGCATCGGCCAGGTACATCTCCTGCACCGCCAGCCCCGGCAGCGACACCGCCCCGCCCGCCTGGATCACCGCCTCGTCGGCCGCCGCCGCCAGCATCAGCGCGCCGGGGTCGTACAGGTCGCTGTACACCACCACGCGCTTGCCCCCCGCCCGGGCCGCGGCCACCGCCGCCGAGAGTTCCTGCACCTGCGTGCCGGTCAGTTCCGCGTCCTTGAGCCGCAGGACGATCGCCTTCAGCGACGCATCCCCGGCGGCCTGACGCAGCGCGCCGGTCAGCGTCCGCATCGTCATGTCGCCGCCGGTCAGCCAATCCAACGGCCCCGGCTTCTCGACCAGTTTGCCCTTGATCTCGATCATCGCGACCCGCGCCTTGCCCGTCGGCGCCGCGGCCGCCGGAGCTCCGCCCGGCTGCGCCAAAACCATCGCCTCAACACCCAGCCCCGCCCCGCCGACCAGGGCGAGGATCACAGCCGCCGTCCGCATTGAACGCATCCGCATGACGATTCTCCGTGTTGGCCCCCGCCGACCGCCGCGCACCATCCCCGAATTCACACCGCCCAAGCCTATGACGCCGCGGGGCCGCGGTTGCGGCCGGTCGTCAGGAGTATCCCAATCGGTCCAGGTCGTCCTCATCCAGGCCGAAATGGTGGCCCAGTTCGTGCAGCAGGGTGATCCGGATCTCCTCGTAGATCTCGTCCTCGGCGTGGGCCTGGTCCCACCCGCCGGACAGTTGGACGATCGGCTCGCGGAAGATGTGGATCGTTCCGGGCAGGCCGCCCGACCACTCCACCGACCGCTCGGTGATGGCCACCCCGGTGTGCAGGCCCATCGGGTCCTCTTCCCCCGGCTCGAGCACGCCGTCGCGGATCAGTTCCTTGACCAGCCGGGCGTCGGGGCGATCGACCACGATCACCGGGATCTCGTCCAGCGCCTCGCGGAACCGCTCGGGCATCGCGTCGATCGCGTCCTGCAGCAGGGCGTCGAATCGCTCGCGCTGTTCGGCCGTCATCGCCCGCCCTCCGAACCCTCGAACACCTGCCGCAGCCCCGGGCTGGGCGCCAGCACCGCCCGCGCGATCCGCAGGCTGTCCACCACCGCTCCGGCCAGCCCCAGCGTCATCAAGAGCCCCCCCGCGAGCATCGCCACCACCGCCAGCAGGAAGAACGCATCGGCGCCCGCCACCCGCGAAGCGCCCAGCAGCCCGATGAGGTCCCCCACCATCACCAGCCCCAGCGCCGCCATCATGGCCAGCATGGTCTGGCGGTCCACCCGCCCGGTCCGCATCACCAGCGACCGCTTCACCAGCGCCCGGGCCGTCGGCCGCAGCAACGCCAGGATCACGATCAGCACCCCGCACAGCGACGCCCGCAGCACCGTCCGCTCCGGCGACGGCGACCAGAGTTCCGAAAGCTCCGCGCCGCCAGAAAAGCCCAAGTCCGCCCGGATGGATGCATCGTGCAGCCGCATCGACAGCCACGCAAGCGGCCCGTACAGCGCCACCCCCGCCAGCCCCGCCGCCAGCATCCAACGGCCCTGCCGGCCCTCCTCCGACCGCGACGACGGCACCACGTACAGCAACGCCCCGACGCCCGAGGCCGCCAGCAACGCCGCCATTACCCAGCCCCACCCCGGCCACGGCGGCTGCGTCGAGGGCTGCTCGGTCCAGATCCCCATCAGCCGCTGCAGCGCCACCCGCCAGCCCGTCAACGCCGCCAGGAGCCCCGCCCCAGACCATACCACCAGCCCCAGGCTCGTCAGGCGCGGCGCCCGCGCCGGCCGCAACTCCGACGCCAGCGGGTCCACCACCGCCAGGATCGTCGCCCGCACCGCCGTGCCGCACTCCGGGCATACCCCCAGGATCGAAATCCCCTGCAGGTTGTACTTGCACACCGCGCACGGGAGCCGGCCGCCCAACCCAAGGTCGGCATCCGGCGCGCCCGGCTCGCTGTCGCGGCTTGGACCGGCGTGCTCCTGCAACCGACGATCCTATGGGCCCCCGCGCCGACGCCCTCGCCCCGGCCGCCGTACCCTGTGGCCCGAATGCAGGACACGCTCGAACGGCTCCGCGCCAGCATCGCCTCGGTTTACCTCGGCAACACCCGGGCGATCGACCGCCTGCTGGTCTGCCTTCTGGCCCGGGGCCACTGCCTCATCGAGGACGTGCCCGGCGTCGGCAAGACGGTCCTGGCCAACGCGCTGGCCCGTTCGCTCGACTGCACCTTCAGCCGCATCCAGTTCACGCCCGACCTGCTGCCGTCGGACATCCTGGGCGTCAGCGTCTACCGGCGCGAGACCGGCGAGTTCGAGTTCAAGAAGGGCCCCTTGTTCGCCAACATCGTCCTGGCCGACGAGATCAACCGCGCCACGCCCCGCACCCAGACCGCCCTGCTGGAGGCCATGAACGAAGCCAGCGTCACCGTCGACGCCCGCACCTACCGGCTCGACCAGCCGTTCATGCTCGTGGCCACCCAGAATCCCAGCGACTTCGAGGGCACGTACCTGCTGCCCGAGAACCAGCTCGACCGCTTCCTCATGCGCATCAGCCTGGGCTACCCCGCCCCGGCCGACGAGGCCCGCGTTCTGGCCCTGCGCCCGGCCGCCGGCGCGCTGCAGAGCCTCGCCCCGGTCATGCGCACCGCCGACGTGCTGACCCTCCAGGCCCGCACCGACGCCGCCCGGCTCGACCGGACGCTCATCGACTACATCATCGCCCTGGCGACCGCCACCCGGCGCGACGAGGAACTGTCGCTCGGCGTCTCGCCCCGCGGGGCCCTGGCGCTGGCCCAGGCGGCGCGGGCCACGGCCGTGCTGGCCGGGCGCGACTACGTGATCCCCGAGGACATCACCCAGAACGTCGGCCCGGTGTGCGCTCACCGCGTGCAGAGCCGCGCCTCGCTCAACGGCAGCACCGCCGAGACCATCGACCGCGTGCTCTCCCGCGTCATGCAGCGCGTCCCCAGCCCGGCGTGATCGAGCCGCGAGCGTCA
>JAHCJH010000121.1 GCA_026126345.1 Phycisphaeraceae bacterium
TCGGGGCTGGTGCGGGTGAACTTCGGCCGTCCGATGCCGCTGTTTCCACTGAACGTGGTGACGCTGATGCCGCACGCGGTGCTGCCGGTGCACATCTTCGAGGAGCGGTACCGTCAGATGGTGGGCGATGCGCTGGACGGTGCGGGGCAGATCGCCATGGCGGTGTTCCGGGGCGAGGGGTGGCGCGAGCAATACGAGGGGGCGCCGCCGATCCGCGACGCGGTGTGCATCGGGCAGATCGTGCAGCACACGACGCTGCCCGATGGGCGGTACTACATCGCGCTGCACGGCGTCTGCCGCGCCCGCGTGCTGGAGGAGTTGCCTCCAGACGGACGCACCATGTACCGGCGGGCGATGCTGGAGCCGCTGGGGCTTCCGGGGCCCGACGAGCGCGGCCTGGAGCCGCGGCGTAAGCGGCTGCGGGCCTTGCTCGCGGGTACGCGCCTGAAGGAGCTGACCGAGGCGGGCAACATCGTCGAACACCTCGACAACGAGGAAGTGCCGACCAGCGCGCTGTTCGAGTTGATTTCGTTCACGCTGCTGTCGGACAACGAGCTGCGCTACCGCCTGCTGGCCGAGCCCGACGCCTCGCGCAGGGCGGACCTGATCGAGGCCGACCTGGACGCCATCCGGCGTCTGCTGGACCGGGCGGCCCCCCAGGTCAAGCCGGATCAGCCCAAGGGCGTTAGTGACAACTGAGCCCGCGGGGCGGTTCGGCTTCGGGTCGGATCGGGCTTGAAACCGGGCGCGAGCGTGCGGCGTACTGCCGGATGGTGTGAACGGACCGGTCGGAGGTCGCACCAAGTCATGGGCCGGACGAGCAACCATTCCGGGGCGAACGGACGGCCGAACGGCCGTCGGGCGCGCCCGGGTGTAAGGACGGAGGCATCGTGCCGATGGATCGGGCGGGCGGGGGTTGAAAGGACGGAGTCATGAACGGCAAGCGTGGCGGAACGTGGACGGCGGTGGTGCTGGCGGGTGCCTTGACCCTGGCGGCCGGCATGAGCGGCTGCAACAACGCCGGCGAGGGTGCCGTGGCCGGCGGCGTGATCGGCGCGCTGGCGGGTCTGGGCATCGGTTCGGTGACCGGATCGTCCGGGCGCGGCGCTGCGATCGGCGCCATCAGCGGCGCCGTCGGCGGCGCGATCATCGGCGATCAGAACGAGCGGCGTTCGCGCGGCTGGTGACCGGCGGGCGGCGGACGTCGCGGCGTCAGTCGCCGCCTTCGTCCGGGTCCAGTTCATCGTCGCCGGGGTGCTGCAGCGGCTTGGCGCGGACCAGGCCCTTGGTGGCCGCCTGGCGGCAGACGTCGGCCAGCCGCTGGTGCAGCTTCTCGTGGTCGGGCACGGCCGCCAACCGGAGGTAGAGCTCTTCGAGCAGGGCGATCGGGCTGCGGGCCTTCTCCTCGGCGTCGGCGATGGCCTGATCTCCGAGCGATTCGCCCGCCGCGAGGAACC
Source organism: Phycisphaeraceae bacterium (assembly GCA_026126345.1). Taxonomy (GTDB): domain Bacteria; phylum Planctomycetota; class Phycisphaerae; order Phycisphaerales; family UBA1924; genus JAHCJH01. Next base: position 1,458 of record JAHCJH010000121.1, read on the forward strand.
ACGAAATCGGCGGCAGGGCGGGGGCCGCGGGCGACACCGACTTGGTACTCCGCGAGGTTGGCGTCTTGCGGCGGGCCGGCGTCTTGGTCGGCGGCGGGTCGATGCGGGTGCGCACCACGACGGGCCCGAGGCTGACGATGGGCCACTTGCCGTCGCGCGTCGGGGGCTCGCGGGTGACGACGATCACCGGCACGCCCTGGCGGTCGGCCTGCTCGCGGAGCATGCGGCCGTCGAGGCCGACGCGCGGCGGTTCCACGAGGTACAGCCCGGGTTCAAGGTCGGCGGGCTTGGGCAGGGCATCGACGACGCGGAAGCGGCCCCCGGCGTCGGCCGCCAGATCGCGCTTCTGCCGGCGGCATTCCTGGAGCGGCAGCAGGATGCGGGCCATGCGCTCGAAGTCGCCGGTTCGGTGCGCCAGTTCCAGCGCTTCCAGGGCGTTGCGTTCGGCGTCGAAGTACCGGCGTTCGACCAGCTCGGTGCTGGCGCGTTCCATGAGGTCGTCGATGCGTTCGGCGGCGGTGCTGGGCTTGCTGGTCGTCACGCACGAGGCTCCGGCGACTGTTGCCGCGGTCGATGCCGCCCCCCGTGTCGGAAGCTCAGCCCCCGCTCCGGACGAATCCGGCGAGCGAGCGCAGCACGGTGTCCCAGCGTTCGGCCTGCTCGTCGAGATCGAACTCGAGCACGTCGCCCAGGGCCGACCAGTCCTGCGTGGCCAGGGCGCTGCGCAGACGATCGAGCAGCGCCGCGAGCGCAGCGATCGACTCGGTGACGGGGCGCGGCGTTCCGCCGGGGGTTCCATCGGGGGTGCGCACGGCGCTCAGATCGAGCCGCAGCAGGGCCGCCGAACCGTCGACCACGCGGCGCACGGTGTCCCACGCCTCGACCGATTGGGAGAGCCCGGCCATGGCGTCGTCGTACTTCGCCCCGTGCAGGGCGGCGGCGGCCTGGCGCTGCGCCTGGCGGACGCCCGCGAGCAGATCGGCGGCGTCTTGCAGGCTGGTCGCGACCAGGGCGCGCGGGTCGGTCGTGACGAACCGGACTTCGTCGGTGTCGGCGGCCGGCGTGGTGGGGGGGTGGTCGAGCGTGGGGCCGTCGACGGGCGCGCCGTTGAATTTCACCTCGATGACGACGCGCCCGGCACGCTCCGCCGCGTCGCCGGCGGCGCGGATGGCGGTGGCCAGACTGGCGCCGGCCTGGTCGAGCGGTTTGTCGTCGAGGAATACCCGCATCATCAGATCATCCTTGATCGGCCCGAGCCCCGCAAGCGCTCAGGAATTCGCGGACCGGGCCGCATCGGCGGCCGTCGCGGCGTCGCGCCCGGAAGGGTCGCCGGCGGCATCGCGGGCCTGGCGCCGGCGGTGCTTGTGAATGAGCCGGATATTGCGGGCGTAGATCACGATGCCGGTCGTCTGGCCGAAGACGCCGACGATGTCCTGCCGCCAGGCGAAGTAGGTGAACAGGGCCAGGCCTCCGAAGAGGCTGAGCCACCAGAAGCTCTCGGGAACCACCGACTGGCGCTGCTTTTCGCTGACGACCCACTGCAGGGCCATACGTGCAAAGAACAGCGTCTGGCCCGCGAAGCCGATGGCCACCCAGAACACGCCGCCCCAGCCGGTGACGTTCAGGGCGCGGAACGTGACGTTGCCCGCGTCCTGAACCGCCCGCTGGTAGACCGCCGGGCCGAAGATCCGCTGGAACTCGGCGTCGGAGATGACGTCGGTCGCCGAGCCGTCGCGGTACAGCAGGCGGAACGAACGCGTGCCGTCGCCCGCCGCGACCACCTCGAGTTCCCCGCGCGTGCCGGCGAGCTGAAACTTGCTCAGTTGAGCGCCCGGTCGCGTCTGGTGCATCGCGCCCGGTCCCCAGACCACCCAGAAGCCCAGGGCGATGAGCACCAGCATCGCGGCGATCGGTTCCCACTTCATGCGTGGATCTCGCGCGGCTGTCCGGCGTCCCGTGGCGCGGTGGGCGAGGTTGGCGCGGGGGGGGTGGGGGTCGAGCCGGCGGGGACGTGGCGCTGCGGGTGCGCTTCGGCGAACGCGGTGGGGCGCCGGCGCGAGCGCATCCAGCGCACGGCGAAGCAATCGACCAGGCCGGGGATGGCCCGCCCGATGCCCGAGCCGTACTTGGTGGCGCCGGCGGCGCGGGCGCGGTGGGCGACGGGCGTTTCGATGACCGTGAAGCCCAGCGCCCGGGCGTAGACCGGGATGAACCGGTGCATGCCGCGGAACTGCAGCGGGAGCTGCTCGGCGATCTGCCGCTTCATGACGCGGAGCGAGCAGCCGGTGTCGCGCACGCTGTCGCCCAGCAGCAGGCGGCGGAAGGCCCGGCCGATCCTGCTGCTGAAGCGCTTGAACCAGGAGTCCTTGCGGTTGCGCGAGCGGTCGCCCTGCACGAAATCGGCGTCCTGCGCCTCCATGAGGGCGATCATGCGCGGGATGTCCGCCGGATCGTTCTGCAGGTCGGCGTCGATGGTGGCGATCAGCCGGCCGCGGCTGGCGGCGATGCCGGCGAAGAACGCGGCCGATTGGCCGTTACCCTTGCCGGGCGGGGTCTGCTGCATGGCGACGCAGCGGAGCCACGGCCGATCGGCGGCCAGGGCGAGCACCGCGGCGCGGGTGCCGTCGGTGGAGCCGTCGTCGATGATGATGCACTCGGCGGGCCGGGCGAACGCAACCAACGCTGCGCCGATCTGGGCGACGAGCTCGGCGATGTTTTCGGCCTCGTTGTGCGCCGGGGCGATGACGGAAAGGGCCGGCGCATCGTCTGCGGTCTCGGGCGTGGCCTGGCCGGGGAGCATCGCCCGAGTTTAGGGCCGGCGGGAGCGGGCGCGCTGGCCCGGGGACGGCGTCCGTTCGTAGAATGGCGCATGCATGTACGGCCGATCGATCCGAAGACCGCGACGGTGCCGGTGGTGTTCATCCTGGAGGACCCCGAAGGACTGACGGGCAAGCCGCAGGGGGAAGTGGCGCTCAAGGCGGCCAAGGGGCAGAACCTGCTGGAGGTGGCGCTGTCGCACGGCATCAACGTTGAACACGCGTGCGGCGGCGTGTGCGCGTGCTCGACGTGCCACGTGTACGTGGAGCGGGGCATGGAGCAGTTGAGCGAGGCGACCGAGGCCGAGGAAGACCGCGTCGAAGAAGCGCCGGGCCTGCAGCGCAACAGCCGGCTGAGCTGCCAGTGCGAGGTGAGGGGGGATGGGCCGATCCAGGTGCGCGTCCCGGCGTGGAACCGCAACGCGGTGAAGGAAGAGGCGCACTAGCGGCCGAGCGCCGGGAGCACCAGCGTGGGCCTGCACGATCCGATCGGGTGGCTGGATGTTGAGGAGATCGCCGAACGCCTGCACGAGGCGCACCCGGCGGTGGACCCGCTGACGCTGCGCTTCACGGCGCTGCGGGCGCTGGTCGAGGCGTTGCCGGGTTTCGAGGCCGACCCGGACCACCCGGTCAACGAGAAAATCCTCGAAACGATCCAGATGCTCTGGCACGGCCTGCGCAGCGGCACCAAGCGTGACGACTGACCGCCCGCCCGCCGGCGATTCACTGGGCCGGAATCGGCGGGTTGGCCCGCAGGAACTCGGCGTAGCCGGGGCGGTGCGCATCGGACAGCACGGGGATCACCCGCCCGTTCCATTCGTCGTGCCGCCCCAGCACGCACCCGGCGATCACTTCGCCCACGCGCGACGGGTCCAGCACCTGATCGCGCGGCAGCGCCTTCTCGTCGAACGCGCTGCGGAGCATCGGCGTCTCGGTCGCGCCCGGCGCCACCGCGAACGCTCGCACCCCGATCGCGGAACCGTCCTTGGCGGCCGAGGCGGCCAGCAGGTTGGCCGCGGCCTTGCTGGCCCCGTAGGCGAAGAACCCCGGGAAGGGGTCGATGCTCGCCATGGAGGTGACGTTGACGATGCAGACGCGGCGCGTGCCGTTGGAGGCTGCGTGCTGCCGCTGGAAGACGGGCCAGGCGTGGTGAATGGCCCAGGCGGCGGCGAAGGCATTGACGCGGAAGGTCCGCTCCAGCAATTCGGGCGTGGTGCGCTCGACGGGCTCCACCTCGGCGTACCCGGCGTTGTTGATCAGCGCGTCGATCCGGCCGAACCGCTCGACGGCGCGGGCGATCACGCCCCGGACCTGCGGCTCATCGGCGACGTCGGCCCCGATGACCTCGACTCCGCCGGCCGAAGCGCACAGCGCCGCGGTCTGCGAGAGCGCCTCGCGCCGCCGGCCGACGAGCACCAGGGCGCAGCCGGCCCGTGCCAGCGCGACGGCAGCGGCCCGCCCGATGCCCGAACCGGCGCCGGTGATGATCGCGACGGGGTGGTCGGTCCGGCCGTTCGGCATCGCGGTGCTCATGGGGCATTGTTGCCGCGTGCAGGTCGGGCCGGGCGGTACACTGCGGCATGGCCCGTGCGGCGATCCTGCTTTGCCTGCTGGTGGTGCTCGGCGTGCCGTTCGTGGCGCGCCGGGTGGCGACGCGCGATGGTGACAGCCCGGCGCGCCCGGAGCCCGGCACGCGGACGCTCATCATCATCACACCGCACATCGAACAGATCCGGCTGGAGTTCGCGGCTGGGTTCGACCGGTGGCACCGCAGGCGCTTCGGCGAGCCGGTGTACATCGACTGGCGGCAGCCCGGCGGCACGACGGAGATCCGCAAGCAGCTCGAGGCCCAAGCCCAGGCGGCGATCAGCGCCGGGCTGTACGACGTGACGCCCCCGCGCACGCTCGCCTCGCCCACGGGCGACCCGCTGCCGGAGGCGGTGCTCCGCGCCGGGGCCATGGAGGCCGACCTGTTCTTCGGCGGCGGCTCGTTTGAGCACACCCAGGCCAAGCGAGGCATCGAGGCGACCGTCCCCGTGAACGGCCAGCCCACGCGCGTCCGCGTGCGCATCGCCGCCCGGCCTCACGGCGGCGGCTTCGATCAGGCATGGCTCGACGCGACCTACGGGACCAACTCCGTCGGCGTCGAACGGCTGTACGACCCGGACCAGTTCTGGTTTGGCGCTGCGCTCTCTGGCTTCGGCCTGGTGTTCAATCGCGATAGCTTGCGCGACCTTGGCCTGCCCGAGCCCGAGGGGTTCGCCGACCTGGCCGACTACCGCTACGCCGGCCTGCTGGCCATGGCCGACCCGCGACAGTCCGGCTCGGTCGCGACGCTCTACGACTCGATCCTCAACCGCGAGGGGTGGGAGCGCGGCTGGCGCATCCTCCGCGAGATGTCGGCCAATGCGCGGTATTTCGCCGCCGCCAGCACGCAGCCGCCGATGGACGTCGGCCAGGGCGACGCCGCGGCGGGCGTGGCGATCGACTTCTACGGGCGTGGGCAGGCGCAAGCGCTGCTGGCGCCGGGGCAGGACCCCGCGACGGGCCGGCTGGGGTACGTGGACCCCAAGGGGGCGACATACGTGGACGCCGACCCGGTGACGATCCTCGCCGGGGCGCGCGAGCCGGAACTGGCGCGCCGGTTCGTGGAGTTCGTGCTGAGCGACCAGGGGCAGGCGCTCTGGCAGTTCGCACCGATGCGCGACGGCGGCGACCGCCTCAACCCTCCCGACACGCTGGACCCCGCGCGCCGGCTGGGCCCGGAGAACTACCGCTTGCGGCGCATGCCGGTGCGCCGGTCGATCTACGAGCGCTTCACGCCCTGGCTGACCGACAAGGCCAACCCGTTCGAGTTCGCCTCGGCCACGCCGATCAAGGGCTGGCGCGACGCCATCGGCCCCCTGATGGGCGCGTTCGCCATCGACACCAGCCGCGAACTGCGACAGGCCTGGAACGCGCTCAACCGCGCCCGGGGCAACACCGTGTTCCCCCCCGAGCGGCTGGAGGAGATGGAACGGCTGTTCTACGCGCTGCCCGAGCACCCGGTGCTGGACGACGCCGGGAACGTCACCCGCACGCTGGCGTTCACACCCGAGAACTACAAGGCCATCGCGGCGGATGTGAACCGCTGGCGCGACCCGGTGCGGGCCACCAGGGCCAAGATCGCCTACACGCGGTTCTTCCGCGAGAACTACGCGAAGATCGTTGAACTGGGCCGCTGGCAGGCGCCCTGACGGCACCGGCCGGGGGTGCCGCTGCTACCCTCGGGCATGAGACTCTCCCGCCTGTCGTACCCCCTGGTTCTGGCCCTGGCCGCGGCTTGCGTGGTCGTCGTTTCCCTGCGTGCCCAGCCGGCGCTTCAGCCGCCGGCCGAGCCGACGAAGAACCAGCCGGCGGTCACCGGGCGGCCCCCGGCCGATCGACCCGCCGCCGAGCCGAAGCGGCGCTTCGGCCTGGAAGCGCCGCTGGCGCGCTCGGCGGGCGCCATCCGCCTGGCGACGTACAACATCGAGAATCTGTTCGACGATCAGGACGACCCGGCCATCTCCGGCGACA
>JAHCJH010000122.1 GCA_026126345.1 Phycisphaeraceae bacterium
GGTGTGCCCGCGCGACAGGGCATACTCAACGGCGTGCGGGCCGAGGAAGCCTGTGCCGCCGAGGATAAGGATGTTCATGGTGCGCTCCGAAGACCGACACCCATCGTTGCCGCTGGCCACACTACGTTCCCATGGATGCGCCGGGGAGTGGTTCCGGTCGTGCGTCTCTCCGAGCACACCGGGCTGACTAGCTTTATCCGTTCATCTGGATATACTGCTGGAAGCATCAAGAGACCCGGCGGGCCTTTCCAGCCGGGCGGCAACCGAGTCGACGGACTTCCGATCGATCGCGGTGCCGAGGCCTGCCCCGGAGTTCCGGGGCGATGCGGTTCGGGAGGCTGCCCTCGGCCCCGGACAAAAAGTCGGCGATGGTCGCCGTGCTTGCCGCATCTCGACGCCTTGCTTGATGCCGTGAGGAGTTCACGGCATGTCGGCGTACACCCAGTCGTTCTCGGCGTCCAGTACCGGCCACGAACCGTCCCCTGGGGGGGGAGGCGACACCCTGGCATTGCACGCCGGGCGGCCGCGGGACCCCGGCGCCCCGCTGGTGCAGGGCATCATCCAGTCAACGACGTTCCGCCAGTCCGGGGTCGGGGATCCGGTGAACCACGCGTACTCGCGAGTCTCGAACCCCGGCGTGAGCGAACTCGAATCGGCGCTGGGTGAATTGGAGGGGGCCCTTCCCGCGTGCGCGTTCGCCACCGGCCTGGCGGCAGAGACCGCCCTGCTGCTGGCCACCCTTCGCACCGGCGACCACGTCGTGCTCGGCGACGCCATCTACGGCGGCACCGTGCGCCTGCTTCAGCAAGTGCTTGCGCCCTTCGGCGTCGGCTGCACCTTCGTCAACGCGTCCCGGCCGGCGGAAATCGCGGCGGCGATCCTCCCCCGAACGCGTCTGGTGTTCATCGAAAGCCCTGCAAATCCCACGCTGTCGCTGACCGACATCGGCGTGGTCGCCCGCATCACGCGCGCCGCGGGCGTGCTGCTGGCGGTGGACAACACGTTCCTGACGCCGGTGCTTCAGCGACCGCTGGACCTGGGCGCCGACGTTTCTGTCTACTCCACCACCAAGCACATCGAGGGCCACTCGGCGGCGCTGGGCGGGGCGCTGGTGACCCGCGACGAGTCGCTGCTGTCGCGCCTGCGGTTCATCCGCAAGTCAACGGGGGCCATTCAATCGCCGTTCAACGCGTGGCTGACGGTGCGCGGGCTTCGGACGCTTCCGCTGCGGCTGCGGCGGCACTCCGACAACGCGTTGCGCGTCGCCCGATGGCTGCAGCGGCACCCCGGCGTACGCCGGGTCAACTACCCCGGGCTCGCGTCGTTCCCACAGGCCGATCTGGCGGCGCGCCAGCACCTCGGCGGCCTGCACGGCGGCGTGCTGTCGTTCGAACTCGCCGGCGGCGTGCCGGCGGGCCTGAGCTTCCTGCGCTCGGTCCGCCTCTGTTCGCTCGTCGAGCACGTGGGATCGATCGAAACGCTCGTCACGCACCCGGCATCCATGACGCACGCCGACGTGCCCATCGAGCAGCGTCTGGCCGTCGGCATCACCGACGGCCTGGTCCGCCTCAGCGTCGGCCTGGAAGACCCCGAGGACGTGATCGCCGACCTGGATCAGGCCATCGAACGATCCATCGGCGCCGACGAGCCCGCGGCCGAGCAAAGGCTCGCGGCCACCGCCGGTTCCGCGGTCATCGCCGCGGCAAACGGGGGTGCCCTGTGAACATCGCTCCCCACCACATCATGGTTCTGAAGTTCGGCGGCTCGGTGCTGAGGTCGGAACGCGACCTGGCGCAGGTGGTGCACGAGGTCTACCGGCACACACGGCGCGGCCGGCGGGTGGTCGCCGTCGTGTCGGCCTTCGAGGGCCGCACCGACGCGCTGGTGGCCCAGGCGGCCGGGTTCGGAGACCGGCCCGACGTTCCGGCGGTGGCGACGCTCGTGAGCACCGGCGAACTGGCTTCGGCCTCCACGCTCGCGCTGGCGCTCTCACGCGCCGGAATCGGCGCAACGGTGCTCACGCCGGCGGCATTGGGCCTGCGCACGACCGGTGACCCGGTGGACGCGGATCCATGTGAGCTCGACCTGCCGGCGCTGCACAGGGCTTTGCAACGCCGCTGGGTGGTCGTAGTGCCCGGGTTCGCCGGCGTTGACGACGCCGGTAACACCACGCTGCTGGGCCGGGGCGGGTCCGACCTGACGGCGCTGTTCATCGCGCACCGCCTGGGTGGCGCACCGTGCCGGCTGGTCAAGGACGTGCCGGGGCTGTTCGACCGCGACCCGGCCCTGCCGGGTCCCCCGGCGCGGTGTTTCCAGTCGCTCCGCTGGGAACAGGCGCTGAGCGTCGGCGGGGGCGTGGTGCAGCCCAAGTCGATCCTCTTCGCCCGGGATCACGGCCTGGCATTCGAGGTCGGCGCGCTGCACCGCGCCGAGGCGACGGTCATCGGGCCGGGCCCCAACATCTTCCGCAGCGCGCACCGCCGCATCGAACTGCCCTGGCGCGTCGCCATCCTCGGGGCCGGCACGGTTGGCCTTGGCGTGTACACGCTGCTGCGGGACATGCCCGCCCGCTTCCAGGTTGTCGCTGTGGCCTGTCGCGACACCGCCCGTGCGACACGCCGCGGCGTAGAACCGACGCTGCTCACGCGCGACCCCGTGGACGCGGCAACCCGGCCTTGCGACATCGTGGTCGAAGCGCTCGGCGGAGAGCATCCGGCGCTCGACGCGGCTGAAGCCGCGCTGGCCCTGGGAGACCGGCACGTGGTCACGGCCAACAAGACGCTCGTCGCGCTGCACGGGCCGCGCCTGCGGGCGCGGGCGGAGGCGTTGGGCGTTCGGCTGTCGCACAGCGCGGCGGTGGGCGGATCGGCGCCGGTGCTCGAGTGCGTGGAGGCGCTGCGCGCCGACGGACCGATCCGTTCGGTGCGGGGCGTGCTCAACGGCACGACCAACTTCGTGCTGAGCGAACTGGCGAACGGCCGGCCGTTCTCGGCCGCGGTGCGCGCGGCGCAGGAAGCGGGGTTCGCCGAAGCCGACCCGTCGCGCGACCTGGACGGACGCGACGCCGCGGAGAAGCTGGCCGTGATTTCGCAATTGGCCTTCGGGGCGACCCTTGACCCGGGCACCGTGGACCGAGAGCCGCTGACGGCGGAATCGGCCGGGCTGGTGGACTCGGCGCAAGTTGACCGCGCTGTCGTTCGGCAGGTGGCGAGCCTGAGGCTGTGCGGTGACCGACCCGTCGGCGCGGTGCGCCTGGAGGCGGTGCCGCTCGACGACCGCTTGGCGAGCGCCGTGGCCCAGGACAACCGCGTGCTGGTCGAGACCGACTCCGGCACCCACGACGTGCTCGGATTCGGGGCCGGCCGGTGGCCGACGGCCGAATCGGTGGTGGCCGACCTCCTGGACATCTCGCGCGAGTGCTTCCCCCCTACCGTTGGCCCGAGGCCGGGCCGTCGGGCGCCGGCGGGTGTGTCGCATCGCCCCGAGCGGGCGGAGGATTCCCGATGAGAACGTGGTTCGCAGGCGTGCTGGCGCTCGTGTGCTCCTGCGCCGGAGCGGTGGCTCAGTCGCTCAAGCACGAGAAGTACCAGCTTCCCAACGGCCTGACCGTCATCCTGCACGAGGACCGGTCGCTGCCTGTGGCGACGATCAATCTGTGGTACCGCGTCGGCGCCCGCAACGAGCCCAAGGGCCGCTCCGGCTTCGCCCACCTGTACGAGCACCTGATGTTCATGGGCACGCGACGGGTACCGGGCAACGATTTCGACGTCGTGATGGAGACCGGCGGCGGGGCCAACAACGCCTCGACCAGCCTCGACCGGACCAACTACTTCTCGTCCGGCCCTTCGTCGCTTCTGCCCACGCTGCTGTGGCTCGACGCCGATCGGATGGAGGACATGGGCCCCACCATGGACCTCGACAAGCTCAACAAGCAGCGCGACGTCGTCCGTAACGAGATCCGCCAGAACGTCGAGAACGCGCCGTACGGCCGCGCGTACGAGTGGTCGTACAAGTACCTCTACCCCGAGGGGCACCCGTATCACAACGGCGTCTACGGCACCCACGAGGACCTCGAAGCCGCCACCGTCATCGACGTCAAGGACTTCTTCGCCACGTTCTACGCCCCCAACAACTGCTCGCTGGTCGTCGCCGGCGACTTTGACAGCGCCCAGATCAAGCCGCTCATCGAGCGTCTCTTCGGCTCGATCCCGCGCGGCAACGTTTCGCCGCAGGCGTCCTACCCGCCGGCGAAGCTCGACCGCGCGGTCCGCGTCACCATGCTCGACAAGGTGCAGCTGCCCAAGATCGCCGTCACGTACCACAGCCCGGCCTCGTACAGCCCCGGCGACGCCGAGACCATGCTCCTGGGCCAGATCCTGGCCGACGGCAAGAGCAGCCGGCTCTACCGCCGCCTGGTCGAGAAGGACCAATCCTGCGTCGAAGTGAGCGCGTACCAGGACGGCGCGGCCCTGGGCTCGCTGCTCCGCATCGAGCTGCTCGCGCGCCCCGACGCCGACCTCACCGCCGTGGAACGCGCCCTGGACGAGGAGCTCGCGTCCCTGGTCGAGAAAGGCCCCACGCAGGCGGAACTGGCCCAGCGTCAGATCGCGGTCGAGGCGGGCATGCTGTCGAGCCTGCAGAAAGTCGGCGCCCGGGCCGATCGGCTCAACGAGTACGAGTATTACTGGGGCACGCCCGACGGCCTCCAACGCGACCTGGAACGTTTCCGCTCCGCCACGCCGCAGAGCGTGCAGCGCGTGGCCGCGTCGGTGCTCACGCCGGCGGCCCGTCTCATCATCCGCGTGCTGCCCGAACAATCCGAACGGACACCCTCGCCCCGCGACCAGCGACCGGCCGACGCCACCAGCGCCACGTTCGCGCCCCAGGCGCCCGCGTCCTTCACCCTGAGCAACGGTCTGAACGTCCTGGTGTGGAACCGCCCCGAGCTGCCCCTGGCCGCGATGACGCTCGTCGTCTCGCCCGGCGGGTGCGTCGAGCCGATCAACCGCAGCGGCGTGACGGCGCTCGCGGCGGACATGCTCAGCGAGGGCGCCGGCGACCGCGACGGCCCGGCGTTCGCCGAGGCGGTCCAGGCGCTGGGCGGATCGTTCGGGGCCGACGCGGGTCGCGAGTCGCTGACCGTCGGCGCCACGGTGATCGCACGGAACTTCGATGCCATGGCCGCCCTGTTCGCCGACGCCGTCGCACGGCCGCGGTTCAACGAGTCCGACTTCAACCGCGTCAAGGGCCTGCACCTGGAGAACCTGGCGCAGATGGACGAGGTTCCCGGCGCGGTCGCGTCGTTCGTTTCGGCCCGCCTGCTGTTCGGCGATCAGCATCCCTACGGCCGCCGCACCGCCGGCGAGATCTCAACCGTCGAGCCGCTGACGCTCGCGGACGTCAAGGCCCAGTACCAGGCGCTGGTGCGCCCCGACGCCGCGACGCTCCTGGTCGCCGGCGCCGTGACGCCCGAACAGGCCAAGGCAACGCTGGAGCGCACGCTCGGCGCCTGGAAGGGCGTCGGCCAGCCCGTTGCCCCGCCCGCCGCGGCGGCGCTTCCCGAGCGCACCGGCACCGGGCTGCGCATCTACCTGGTGCACCGTCCGCAGGCGGTGCAGACCGTGATCCAGTTCCGAATGCCGGGCATGGCGGCATCTGACCCGCGCCGCGTGCACGGGGATCTCATCAACGTGATCCTGGGCGGTTCGTTCACGAGCCGCCTGAACCAGAATCTCCGCGAGAAGAACGGCTACACCTACGGCGCCCGCTCGGGGTTCGACATGGGCCGCACCGCCGGCTCCATCGTCGCGTCCTCGGCCGTGAAGGCCGACGTCACCGGCGCAGCGCTCAAGGAGTTCTTCCACGAGCTCGGCCGCACCGCCGGCGGCGACATCACGCAGGACGAGGCCACCAAGGCCGCCAAGACCTTCCGCGCCGACACCGTTCAAGGCTTCGAATCGCTTTCTTCGCTCCTGGGAACGTACGCGGGCCTGATCGCCGCCGGGCTGCCGCTCGACACGGTCGCCGCCGACTACGCCGCGGCGGAAAGGCTCGACGCCAAGGCCCTCAACGGCGAGACGATTCGGCTGCTGCAGGCCGAGCGCGGCGTGCTGGTTCTGGTGGGCGATCGCGACCTGGTGACGGCGCAGCTCAAGGCGATGGGGCTGCCCAAGCCGATCGAAGTGGACGCTTCGGGCAAGCAGATCGCGCCGTGATCCGGCGGCGATCACGTGGTGCTTCGGGCTAGCGCGGCTCGTCGAGCAGCGTGAGGTTTCGCAGCAGCACGTCGTACGGGAACCGCCGCACGACTTCCCACCGACCGGGCAACCGCCGCACCAGCTCGTCCAGGGGCAACTGCCCCTGGTACTCCCGTCCGTCGCTGCACTCGGTGTAGAGCATCGCGGTCATGGCCAGCGCGTCCCGACCGCCGGCGATCATCAGGTCCTCGGCCCCCTGAACGTCGGCCCAGATCAGATCGATGTGCCGCAGCCCGCGCTCCCGCACGAACGTGTCGAGCGACACCGTGCGCACCGTCGCGGTGCGGTCCAGCCGGCACCAGGGGTGCGTGCGGGTCAACGCATCGGGGCGCTTGAGCGAGCTGCTGCCGCCGTACTCGGCGTCGGTCACCCACGCGGGAGCGCCGACCAGATCGGCCGACGACAGGTGAAACTCCGCTTCGCCGTCGCGATCGCTCACGGCCGCCTCGATCAGCGTGGTGAACGCCGCGACGCCGGTCTGCCGCATGGCGTGGATGTTCCGCGGATCGGGCTCGAAGGAGTACAGCCGTGCGCCCGGGAACAGCCGACGCAGCTTGAGCGTGTCTTCCCCCCGGTGCGCCCCCAACTCCAGCACCACCCGGGCCGAAGCCGTCGCCATCACCTGGGGCAGCAGGGAATAGATGTTGCTCATGGTCCAGCTCCGGCGTCGTTCGGCCCGTGGGCTTGGGGCCGACCGCTGGAGTTATCGGCCGGAAACTGCCCGTGCTGAACGTCGGAACGCTCCGGCGATGGGCGGGCGGTCCCGCACGGTCTAGACTCTCGACCCCGGCACGGCCGGGATGCCGAACACCGCCCGAATCACCCAGCGATCGAGGACACGCGCATGAAGGCCACCGAACTCCGCCCCGGCTACGGCGTCAAGATGGACGGCAAGCTGTTCGTCATCACGAACTTCGAGCACCGCACCCCCGGCAACCTGCGTGCGTTCATCCAGTTGAAACTCCGCAACATCCTGACCGGCCAGATCATCGAGAAGCGCCTCAGCTCCTCCGACGATCTGGAAGTGATCGAGATCGACCGGCGCGAAATGGAGTACCTGTACCCCGAGGGCAAGAACGCGGTGTTCATGGACACCGAGTCGTACGAGCAGTACACCGTTCCGGCCACCGTGCTGGGCGAGTCGCTGCTCTACCTCCGCCCCAACGCCAAGACCATCCTCCTGCTGCACGACGGCCGGCCCATTCTCGTCGAACTGCCCGCGTCGGTGGAACTCACCGTCAAGGACACGACGCCCGGCGTCAAGAAGGCGACGGTCACCAACGTGCAGAAGGACGCGGAGATGGAAACGGGCCTCAAGACCCGCGTGCCCGACTTCATCTCCATCGGCGAAACGGTGAAGATCTCAACCGCCGACGGCTCGTACCTCAGCCGCGCCTGATCGCGCTGCGCACGGGGACCGGATCGGCCACGCGATGGCTTCCGCGAGCGTCATCCTGATGGGCCTGCGCTGCTCGGGCAAGAGCACGTTGGGCCCGCTGCTGGCGGCGCGCCGGTCGGC
>JAHCJH010000123.1 GCA_026126345.1 Phycisphaeraceae bacterium
GGTCGGAGGCACTACGCTACGCGTGGCGCGATCCCAATATCGTCGCCGTGGCCCGCAGGGACCTGGCCGAGCGCATCCAGCCCGTGGCCGACGCCCACGCGGGCGATCTCGCCTCGCTCGCCAAGGCGGTGAAGGACGGGCCGCTGGAGGATCGCGTCGAGTTCGCGAAGCTCGTGGACCGGCGCGTCGACGTCGACGCCGAGATCCGCGCGGCTTACGGGAAGCGTTCGCCGAAGGCGGCTTCGCCGGTCGCGGTCCCCGCACCTGCCGCGATCCCGCCCCCGCCGCCCAAGCCGGCACCGGCGGCTGCGGCGACCCCGCCCGTAGCTCCCGAGCCCCCTGCGGCTGCGCCTGTCGCGCCTGCGGTCGCGGCGGCGGTACCGCCTTCACCTCCGCCGCCGGTTGCGCCGCCGCCTGCCGCACCGCCGCCTGTGGCACCGCCTGCACCCGCGCCATCCGTTGCGAAAGCCGCATCGCCGGTCGCAGCCCCCGCGCCGGTCGCAACTGCCGCCCCGCCCGCGCCGAAGCCGGCGGCCGCGATGTCCGACCTGCTCGCTCGCGTGGAAGAAGCGAGGAAGCGATCCGCGTGGCGCTGCGCGGCGGCCCGTTGCGACAAGGGATGGGCGGCGGCCGAGAGCTTCGTGGCGGCCAACTCCGACATGCGCATCAAGTCCGCGACGACCAGTCTCATCGACACCTACCCGCCCATCGTGATCGGCGAGATCGGCATGAGAGTGGAGAAGACGCCGATCGCGGGCGGCGAGGCGCAGATCCAGCTCACGGTCATTTGCCGGGCGGGGCGCCTGGCGCAGGCCTGCCCCACCGCGCAGCTTCGCCTCTACAACGCGTTCCCGGAATACCTGAAGTCCGCGGCGCCGTGAAACGAAAAGGCCAGCCCGAGGGCTGGCCTTTTTCGCTGGATCTGGTGGCGAGTCAGGGATTTGAACCCCGGACCAACGGATTATGATTCGCCCGCGGCCCCTCTCGCGATCGGATAAGCAGCTGATTTATCGCGAATTCATGTTACCGGAAATTCCCCGAAATTCACCCTGAGTGGACAAATTTTGGAAAATTTTCCGGCCGACCGACGCAACACCTCTTCTCGGCAGGACATCCGGGAACGGAGTGGACCGGCGTGCCAGCCCACTCCGTCGCTCGTTACTTCACGAGGCTCACCCGCACTTCCTCCCGCGCCGGTCCGCGGTACTTCTCCAGCTCTACCCCGGCCAGTTCGGGCACCTTCTTGTAGTCCACGTTCCCGGCCTTCCAGTACTTCGTGACCTGGACCCCCGCACCCTTCTCCGAGGTGTGCGAAACAAGCCCGATGAGCCGGGCCTTGGCCTCGTCGAGCCGGGCGGAGACGGCTTCGGCCTCGGCCTTGAGGTGAGCGTAGGCCTCGGCCGCCTGAAGCCAATCGGCGTCGGTCCGGATCAGGGTGTCCCGGTCCGTTAGCGGTGGCGGGAGGTCTTCGGCGATGAACCGCATGAAGCCCTCCCAGCCGTCCTCGATAACCGGCCAGTCCTCCCTCTTCGGGCGCTGCTCCACGAGGATGCCCTCTTGTCCGTCGAATACGTACAGGTGGGCAACTTCAGCGCCCGAGACCATGAGCTGCGTCTCGATCTGCCAGCGGTAGTGCTCGGGGATCTTCCCCTCACACGCCGCCCTCCAGAGGTCTGAATCTCGGCCCTTGAAGGGGGACTTGATTTCAAGGATCAGGCCGCCGTCGAGGGTGATGCCGTCGAGGCTGGCGCTGTAATCGCCGTCGACCAGCACCAGCGGCTGCATCACGTGGCCGGTGAGCTTCTCGTAGGCCTCTCGGGCCAGCGGCTCCAGCTGCGTGCCGTGGAGCATGGGCTTGGTCACTTCGACCTGCCCCCGGCCGCTCCTCTGCAGCCATAGCTGGTACGGCGTGACCCACGGCGAGACGCCCAGGACGGCCGGGGTTTCGGAGGCGTTGCGGTACGTCGCCCGGTGGGCGTGCCAGTCCGGGCTGCCTTGGACCAGCTTCACGATCTTCGCGCTCATGCCGCCCTCCGGCTCTTCTCCAGGCTCTTGATGACCCGGCTCGCCATCGGCGAGGTGAGGTCAGCCAGGGCCTCGACGCCGAAGTAGTCCAGCACCTTGGCGAGGTCACTTCCAGTGTCACGGATGAGGCCCTCGATGTAGCGGATCTGCGCGGCCGAAGCCTTCTGGCCGTGGATCGGCACCGGCTGCTCCTTGGGCGGTGTCGACTGATCCTCCAAAGTGTTGGAAGGATTGGGCAGGTCCTCACCCGCGTAGATGTAAAGACCCAACCCGTGCAGCGCGATCGCCTTCACCAAACATCTTTGGAGGCTGGTGTTCAGGTCGAACACCGTGGGCTCCGGGATCGGCCGATTCTTCGAGTCCAGCACCGGGTGGATTTGGGAGAGAGTCACGCCCTCGACCGTCACCGCCACCTCCACGAAGTATCCGTTCTCGGTACGCAGGAACGGCAGGCCGTCGAAGCGCTTCACCTCCCACGTCGCCGTAGGGTCTGCGAGGCGCAGCTGAGCCACCGCGTAGGGCCAGCTCAGATAGCTGAACTGTCCCTTCTTCTCGACGTGGTCGTTGACGTTCACGCCCGACAGGCGGGCGAAACTGCTTTTCTCGTTCATGTGATGTTCCTTTCAGGGTTTAGAAATGACAAAGCCCCGGGACGGCCTTGAGGGGCCATCACCGGGGCTTCGGATTGCGACGCTTGGGGTTAGCGAGCGTGCGTCGCGGAGACGCTCGTACTGCGTAGTGCTACAGCAAGCCTCGTTCAGCAAAGCTGACAGCAGAGGCGCCGGCCACCACGAAGTGGTCCAGGACCTTTACGTCCACCAGGGCCAGGGCCTCTGAGAGCGAACGGGTGAGCGCCTGGTCCTGAAAAGACGGCTCGGCCACACCGCTCGGGTGGTTATGGCAGAGGATCAAGCCGGCTGCGTTCTTCGCTAGAGCCTCCTTCACCACCTCCCTCGGGTAGACCGAGGTCTGGGTGAGGGTGCCGCGGAACAGTTCCTCGAAGGCGATCACGCGGTTCTGGGCGTCGAGGAAGACGCACACGAACACCTCGTGCTCCCGGCCGGCCAGCCTGAGCTTCAGGTAGCTCCTCACCGCGGCCGGATTCGCGAGCGAGTCCGTCGCCCTGGCGCGGCCCTCAAGGAGCTTGAGCGCGCGCTGGATGGTCTTGTCGCCGGTCATGCGGCCTCCTTCGCAGCTCCCGCCGCTTCAGGGAGCCGCTCGATCAGGTAGTCCGCCGCCTGCTGCGCCCGGGTGCTGGCCACGAAGATCGCCCGCTTGTCGGCGCGCAGGACCTTCAGCCAGTGCTCGATGTAGGCGGCGTGCTGGAGCCGCCCGTCGATCCGGCAGTGGGCGCAGAGGAACGCCGAACCGATCTCCGCCACCAGCTCCTCCATGGCGTAGGCGTCGGCGTGGAACCTGCTCGCGAGCTGGCGGTTGCACCGCTTAGGGTGGCCGGTCCAGTGCACCAGCTCGTGCAGCGCCGTGGAGTAGTAGGCCGAGGCCGCGGCGAAGTAGCCCCACGGCGGGAGCTGGATGCGATCCTCGCCGGGAATGTAGTAAGCGGCAAACCCGCCGTGGCGGATTTCCGCCCCGGAGGCGTGGATCAGTGCCTCCGCCTCGGCGTCCTCCCGCCACACGCGCTGCGGCTCCGGGGGCTCGGGGAGCCCCTTCACCTGCTCGACGTTGAAGACGGTGTAGCTCCGAAGGAGTGGGACTACCTTGTCGTGGATCTCGTCCGGGTCGTCCTTCCACGGGAACACCTCGACCCGGGCCGGAACCTTCTTGAGCTGGTAGTACAGGATGCGCACACCGGTCTCGCCAGCCTTCACCTGGCCGCCGAGGTCGGTGGCTTGCCGGAAGGTGAGCCAGCGGTTCCGGCTGTAGCCCGAGAACAGGCTCTTGAGGTTGAGGAGCAGGACGTTCACGCCCCGATAGGGGCGGTCGGACACCACGTTGATAGGGATCGGGTCGGCTTCCTCGCTCCACGGCTTGACCCACGGGGCCACGCCCTTTTCGAGGGCCGCCACGATCTGGTCGGTTACCTGCTGGTACATGTCGTTCATTTCGGTCTCCAGAAATGGAGCGCCCCCGCCGGTTTCCCGGACGGGGGCGCAAAGGGGTTGAGTTGTGGTGGTGCTGGCAGCTCGCTACCGCAGCAGTCTCATGACGACGCGCAGCAGGATGCGGACGACCTGCCGCCCGCCTTCTGCTGTTCCTGCGATGAGGGCGACCTGCACCAGCGGCCTCAGACCGCGAGGCGGATACGACCGGGGTAATACATATCCCCGTCGATGTAGCCGACGAGGTTCTTGAGGCCCGACGTCGCGAAACTCGTGAAGAGCCCTGCGACCGTCGCTGCCATCAGGCCCGAGAACGTGCCCCAGTGAATCAGGAACACGAGCACCGTCACCGTGAGGTCGATTGCCAGGTCGTTCTTCAGCGCACGGAGCAGCATGCGGCGCGGGAGCTTCGCCATCAGCAGCGCCATCCCGAGGAAGACCGTGAAGCCTGTCATCAGCATGGTCTTCCTCCTTCAGGCGTTTGGGCGGGATTCCACCCACGCCTCGGTGATGTCGCGCTTCACGCGGGCAAGCCGGCCGGGGGTCTTTGCCCCTTGGCTACCGATCCAGCGGATGGCCTTGAAGACGGCCAGTGCACCGGCCTTGACCGGCCGGGTGTTGGAGTGTTTCAAGGGAACAGCAAAGCGTTCCTCGTTCATGGTCGTGCTCCTTTCAGGAAGTACAACGAAAAACGGCGCAGTCAGCAGGCCAGTCAAGGCTTGCCGAGCTGCGCCGCGGTGGATCGCCGGCCGGACGGCCAGCGAAATCAGGAACTCAGGTCAGGTAGGAATTGGATTCGGGAAACCCGAATCCGAACCGCCCCCCGGGTTTGGGAAAGGGGGTGGGGGTACTTTCAGGAGGAACTTCGAAAAAAAATTTCGCGAGATTTTTCCTAGGATTTAGTACTTCACTCCCCCTCCGCGCTGTCCCATGGAGGCGTCAAGGGCGACGCCCGGCTGTGTAGGCTTGAGGATGCTGTCCATGATTTGTGCGTTCGGGTCGACGCTGTACATGATTCGATCGACGGGTTTGCTCAGGTCGTACTTATATTGCGTACCTGAGTAACCGCGATACCGGGATTGGTCTGCAAATGTATTGATGGTTGGCGGAGGCGACGCAGAGAACATCTGACCCTGACTGTTGCCAACTTCGCTTCCGCTGTACGCGCTCCCCGAACGAATTCGGGCATTTGCCGCCTCAGCCTTCATGCCGGCCAAGTCGACCTGAGCGCCGAAGATTGAACCCATCAGGGTGCTGCCCCCCGCCCCCGCAAAGGGATTGCGATAGATAGTCGCGGCCTTGGGTTGAGAAGTACTGCCTGACGGAGCTGGCGCGTATGCCCTCGGATCCTTGCGATAGCGAACGTCGCGAGTCTCCTTGGCGTAATCCAGGACTTCGCCTTTATCGCAAGGCTCGCTGCGCATGATCCTGCCGTTCGGCCCCTCGCAGAAATAGAGAACTGCACTTGCATCAAATGCCAGGAGTGCAATCGACAACGCAATGAGTCGCCTCATGATTATTCCGCTCATGTGCGGGTAACCCATCGCTCGCTTCCCTTTCCCTTCCGACAGGTCTGATGCTCGAACCGCACCTCACCCGTCCACCTGTCCCGGACCGCGTACCAGCACTTGCCGTCCTCGACATACAGCCCGCTGACTTCATGCCTGAGAAGCACGAAGGCGACTCCGAGGCTGACGGTCAACACCGCCGCGCCGAAGAAGTAGATGAAGTAGCGTCGGCCGGGCTCGTCGAACCCCTCCAGGACCCACTGGAATAGAGCAAACAGACCATAGAGGGCGTAGGCAAGGATCGCGCCTAGGGCCATGCAACCCAGACCTGCGAGGGCGTACTCCCACCAGTCCCAAGTGAGCCCTTCAACAAGCCCTAGAACTAGGCCGGCAAACCCCACCACTAGGGCCATCACGATGACGAACCTAGGTCTCCCCCCTATGGGGGATCGAAGGGTGTTGACCGTGATTCCAGCCATTGTCATCGCCCACTCTCCGCACCACCCAGGGAGGGCAGCGTTCCCACAATTGTGGGAAGACATCAGCATAGCTCTACAGCGACATTCCTCCAATAGTGGGAGGAGTCGTTGGACGCTGCCGTTGCCTTCGGGAAAGTGCTTCGCCGGCTCCGGCTGGAGGCCGGGCTTACCCAGGAACAGCTCGGGCTAGAGGCTGACCTGCGGCGGACCTATGTCAGCATTCTGGAGCTGGGGCAGCAGCAACCGACGCTGAAGACAATTCTCAAGCTGGCCGACGCGCTAGGTCGGACAGCTCATGACCTCGTATCCATGGTGGAGTCGGAATTGCATGAAGCCGAACGAAGGAAGCGGCGGTAGAGCGTCCTCCAGCCCTTGTCATTTAAAGATGTTCGCTTTAATGCAGATTGCCGCACGATGGGCCGCCTCAAAGGCCTTTACGGCGTGATTTTCAGAGACGGGGAAAGTGGCTCCATGGACAACTAGGCCTCTGATCCGTGAAACATCTTCCTTCCAACGCTGAAACTCGCTGGTTGCCGCAAAATCGAAACCGGAAATTTGTCTTATTACGCGTTTCGCCAAGTGCTCGGCCTCGTGCGGGCGACCATCCGGGAGATGAAGTGCCGCGTGAATTTCAATCGGAGACTTGCCGCGGTCCTTCAAATATTCTGCAATGGCGTAGGCCAGGAATGTTTCAAATAACACCGCCGTTTCAATGATGGCAAGCCGCCACTCCCCGAGTTCAAGGTACCCCCGGACTTGCTGATCAAGAACAAGCTTGATTTCTGGTGGCGACGTTTGACCAACCGCCGCGCGTAGCTGTGCGTCCTTGTCTTCAGGAAGGGTGCCGCCAAACATCTGCAACGCACCAGATCCCGTCGCATATTGCTGCCATACCGTATCCCCAGTTGTCGATACCGATCCGATGTGAAATAGCTGAATGATGCTGGGGGTCACCGGATAGACGTATGGGCGATTAGCGATCACCCGATAGTGTTGGATCAGATGATTAACCGCTTCCACTGCGATCCGCGCCCACGAGGCGAGATCATTGTCTGGCTGAGCTTCGTAGTCCAATGGAATTCGACACTCGACGCTGGAGAATGACGCGCGACCAGTTCTGTCGCCAGGCACCTCTCCAAACAGAACTATTTCTCGGTGGGGATTTACACGTCTAATGAAATACAGCTCTACAACACGCCCGCTTGCATCTACATGGTATGGGGGCGCCACGCTCGGCCCCGGGATGAATACTTGCATCGTGTTGCCCAAGGCGATGCCCCCAGGTCGATCTGGACGCGGGGTGTAGGGAGAATAAGGAGCCTGCCTACCAGCCTGGACCGCCGCCAACCAATCTTCGAGAGCCTTGTCCCGAGCGTTCTCCTTCAACATCAAGACGAAAGGAAGATCGAACATTACGATCTTCATGCCCTTGATCCCCTTGCCGGGTTCTGAGTTCAACGTCACGGGACTATTCACGCGCACGCTATGGTCGCATTAAGTCCACCACAGCGTCGCCGCTCTCGGAAAGGTGATTTTCAAGCTGAGCCATGACATGGGTCAGCATCCCC
>JAHCJH010000124.1 GCA_026126345.1 Phycisphaeraceae bacterium
TGCTGCTCCACAACGACGACCACAACACCATGGAACACGTCGTCGTCGTCGTGGTGCAGATCGCCAACGTCCCGGTCCGCCGCGCCTACCAGGTGATGATCGAGGCGCACGAAAAAGGCCTGGCCCTGGTGAAAGTCTGCCATCGCGAACAGGCCGAACTGCTCCAGGAGCAGTTCCAGTCCAAGGGCCTCACCGCCACCATCGAACCGGCGGACTGAGCATTCGCCCCCGCCCCCGGCCCGCCCGCGCCCGGTTCCCGGACCCGCCGCCGGCGCCCCTGACATTCAGCCGCCGCCCCGTCAAGGTTCCGCCGCGCTTATTCGCTGCGCCGCACCCTCCCCGCCCCGCGCCGCCCCCCCGCCTTGCCCGCGCCGCACGCCGGCGCGCCCGCGCCATTTTTCCGCCTTCCACCGCCAACCCTCCGCCGCCGCGCCGCCGATCTCTGTCCGGTCGGCGGGACGCTCAGCACCTCGCGTGCGGTCTCGGGGCGACGGTCCGTGTCTCTCCTCGTTCGCCCCGGAGGCCGCATGATCCCCGCCCGCTCCAACCATCCCGCCGCCCCGCAGCCCGCACCCAAGCTCGGCGAGCTGCTCGTCCGCCGCGGCTGCATCTCCCAGGACCAGTGCGACCAGGTCCTCGACGAGCAGCGCCGCACCGGCCGGCCCTTCGGTGAGATCGCCGAGGCCATGTTCAACCTCGACCCCGCGGCCCTCGAATCAGCCTGGGCCGATCAGTACCAGGCCATCACCGGCCTCATCGACCCGCGCCGCGAATCCACCGACGTCCGCGTGCTCTCCATGATCTCGCGCCGCCAGGCCTGGCAGTTCCGCATCCTGCCCCTGCGCATGGACGGCGCCGAGGTCATGATCTGCACCGCCAAGGAACACCTGCCCCGGGCCCTGCGCTTCGCCTACAGCCGCTTCGGCCCCGGGTGCTACTTCGTCCTGGCCGAGCCCGACCACCTCGGCCAGGCCCTCGAACGCCACTACCCCATGCCCGGCGCCCGCGACGAGCTCGCCGCCTGGCACGCCGGCCGGCACGCCGCCGGCGCCTGACGCACCGACTCCTGCGCGCCGGAGGTCCCGGCGCATCGTGCGGACCGCGTGGCGGTCCCCGCGGAGGGCCGGCAAGGGCACGTGCGACGCCCACCGGATCCGCTCGCCGACGCATCCGCACCCCCCGGCCGGGGGCCTGACCAGCACGGCCGAACGACCGACCCGCCCCCGAGGCGGGCCGGTCGTTTTTTGCGGCGCGCATAGACTTCCCCCGCATGCCACAGCGCCCGAAATCCAGGCCCGCAGGGCGCCCAGCCCCCGACGATTCCATCGACACCGTCGCCTTCGTCTCCCTCGGCTGCCCCAAGAACCTCGTCGACAGCGAGAAGATGCTCGGCCTGCTCGCCGAGGACGGCGTCACCCCCGTCGCCTACGACCTGGCCGAGAAGGGCGAGCCCGTCGACGTCGTCGTCGTCAACACCTGCGGCTTCCTCGAGGCCAGCAAGGACGAGTCCCTCTCGGTCATCAAGGACGCCATCGAGCGCAAACGCGCCGGCCAGGTCAAGCGCGTCGTCGTCGCCGGCTGCCTCGTGCAGCGCCACCGCGCCCGCATGCTCGAGTGGGCCCCGGGCATCGACGCAATGGTCGGCGTCTTCGACCGCGACAAGATCGTCCAGGCCGTCCGCGGCGCGGGCGATCAGGCCCGCGCCCGCCGCGCACGCTCCGCCAGTCAGGCCTCCGACGCCCCGCGCTACTGGATCCACGCCAACGCCCTCACCGCCGCCGCCGACCAGGGCCTCAAGACCGTCGGCCTCACCGTCCAGGGCAAGGACGGCAAGGGCATCGGCTACTTCGAGGACGATCGCTCCCGCCTCCGCCTGACCCCGCGCCACTACGCCTACCTCCGCATCAGCGAAGGGTGCAACCAGAACTGCGCGTTCTGCACCATCCCCTCCATCCGCGGCAAGATGCGCTCCAAGCCCATCGAGCCCCTCGTCGCCGAGGCGCGCGAGCTCATCGCCGACGGCTGCTTCGAGCTCAACCTCATCGGCCAGGACACCACCAGCTACGGCGACGACATCGGCCTGGGCCTGGCATCCACCGCCGGCGGCATGCCCGGCATGCTCCGCGCCGTCAGCCGCGCGTTCGACGAAGTCGGCATCCGTGACGGCTGGGTCCGCCTCATGTACGCCTACCCCTCCAACTTCTCCGACCAGTGCATCGCCGCCCTGGCCGACACCCCGCGCGTCCTGCCCTACGTCGACATGCCCCTGCAGCACGCCAGCGACCGCATCCTCGCCGCCATGCGCCGGCACATCACCCTCGACCACACCCGCCGCCTGCTCGACCGCCTCCGCAACCGCGTGCCCGGCATCGCCCTGCGCACCACCTTCATCTCCGGCTTCCCCGGCGAGACCGACGCCGACCACCGCCAGCTGCTCGACTTCGTCCGCGAACAGCGGTTCGAGAACGTCGGCGTCTTCGAATACTCCCGCGAGCCCGGCACCGTCGCCGGAACCATGGAAGACGACCCCGCCCTGGCCGTCCCCCAGCCCGTCAAGGCCGCCCGCCGCGCCGAAATCATGGAACTCCAGCAGTCCATCGCCTTCCAGCGCCAGCGCGACCGCGCCGCCCGCGCCGAACAGGCCGACGTGCTCATCGATGCGCCCCTGCGCTCCCGCGGCCGCGCCACCAGCGGCGTCGGCGCCGGCGGCCGACTCTTCCAGGGCCGCACCGCCGCCCAGGCCCCGCAGATCGACTCGATCACCTTCGTGCAGTCCTCGCGCCCGCTGGCCCCGGGCGAACTGGTCCGCTGCACCATCACCGACGCCGACGGCTACGACCTCGTCGCCCGCCCCGTCGAAGACGCCGAGAGGCGTCTGCCCCTCAAGGTGCTCTGAACCACCTTCGCTCCGCCCACCGCCATGCCCGACCCGCGCCCCAGCGACCCCGCGCCGCCGACCACAACCCCGCCCACCGAGCCCTCGCCGCCGCGCCCGCTCGTCGATGTCTCGCGCCTGCCCGGCCCCGGCTGGCCCCCGCCGCCGTCGCTCGAGTGCCCCTGGCTCTCGCTCCGCCCCACCACGCCCGACGACCTGCCGGCCCTCTACGCCCTGTGCGACGCCAATACCTTCCGCTGGTACAGCGTGCCGCCGCCGGTCGATGCGCCCGACGCCTTCGCCGCCCACTACCGCCGGCTCATCTCCGACCCCGCCCGCCGCCACCTCACCATGCGCCTGCCCGACGGCCGCATCGTCGGCGCCTCGGCCTACTACGAACTCCGCCCGGAACACCTGTCCCTGGAAATCGGCTACACCTTCATCGGCCCGGCGTTCCGCGGCGGGCGCGTCAACCCCGCCGCCAAACTCCTCATGATCGGCCACGCCATCGACACGCTCGGCTGCGTCCGCGTGCAGATCAAGACCGACGCCCGCAACCTCCACAGCCAGCGCGCCATCACCAAGCTCGGCGCCCGCTTCGAAGGCCGCCTCCGCGCCCACTTCATCCAGCCCAACGGCTACGTCCGCGACACCATGATGTACAGCGTCACCCCCGACCTCTGGCCCGCCATCCGCGCCGGCCTGCTCCAACGCCTGGCCTAGCCCCGCCCCGGCCCCCTCGGCCCTGTTCTCCGCGCCCGGCGCCCTTCCCTGCCTCGCTCTCGCGACTTCCCCCCCCCGCCCCCCTCACAGCACTCAGAACTCAGCACTCAGCACTTTGACCCTGTCCATCCGCGGCTGCCCTCACTCGCGCCCCCTCACCCCCGCAGCCGCGCCCGCAGCCGCGCCACCAGGTCGTCCCGCAGCGCCTCGTCGCACCCGCACTCGGTCTCGGCGCTCGGCCGCACCCAGACCGTCGCGCGCGGGTCGGGGTCCTCCGCCCGGCGCGGGATCAGGTGCCAGTGCACGTGCGGCACCACGTTGCCGAGGTTCTCGTAGTTGATCCGCACCGGGCCCAGCGCCGCCCGCATGGCCGCCGCCAGGTCGGCCACGTCTTCCCACAGCGCGGCCTGGGTGGCGCGGTCGAGGTCCGCCGTGTGCTCGGCGTGCCGCCGCAGCCACAGCGTGCACCAGCCCGGGTAGCGCTGGTGCTTGTGCAGCACGGCCACGCCCGCGCGCAGGTCGGCCAGCCAGAACGGGTCGCCCGGACCCGCCCGGCGCAGCCGCGCGCAGGCCGGGCAATCGTCGGCCGGTCCGGGGCCCGCGGCGGCAGGATCATGTTCGTTCATGCGTGCGTCGGTCGCCGTCGCCCGTGCCCGGTTCAGGCGACGCCGCCGGGCGCGCCCAGCGTCGCCTCCTCGCGGTCGCTGATGCGTTCGATCTGCGCCCCCAGGCTGCACAGCCGCTCGTCCATGCGCTCGTAGCCGCGGTCCAGGTGGTACACGCGGTTCACCGTCGTCACGCCCTCGGCGGCCAGCCCGGCGAGCACCAGGCACGCGCTGGCCCGCAAGTCGCTGGCCATCACCGGCGCCCCGCGCAGGCTGCGCACGCCCGACACGATCACCGTCGGCCCCTGGCGGAACAGCTGCGCCCCCATGCGGCTCAGCTCGGCCACGTGCAGGAACCGCTCGGTGAAGATGCGCTCGGTGATCACGCTGTTGCCCTCGGCCAGGCAGAGCACCGCCATCAGCTGCGCCTGCAGGTCGGTCGGGAAGCCCGGGTGCGGCTGCGTCGTCGCCTGCACCGGCCGCAGACCCCGCCCGCCCAGCGGCCCGCGCTCCATGCTCACGCGGCAGGTCGCCCGCATCGGATCGCCCGAGGCGTCGAACACGAACGTCACCCCCGCGTGCCGCAGCAGGTCCATGTGCGCCATCAGCGCATCGACCGGGCAGTTGTCCAGCGTCAGGTCGCCGCCGGTGATCGCCGCGGCGCACATGTACGTGCCCGCCTCGATCCGGTCCGGGATCACGCGCAGGTCCGCCCCGCCCAGGCGCGCCACCCCGTGCACCGTGATCCGGGGCGAGCCCGCGCCCTCGATCCGCGCCCCCATCGCGTTGAGCAGGTCCGCCAGGTTCACGATCTCCGGCTCGCACGCGGCGCACTCGATCACCGTCGTGCCCTCGGCCAGCGTCGCGGCGGACATCACGTTGGCCGTGCCCAGCACCGTCGAGCCGAACGGCCCGCCCAGGAACACCCGCGCCCCGCGCAGCCGCCCCGCCTTGCCGTGGGCCCGCGGGATCCGCGCGATGATGTCGCCGGCGTCCAGCGTGATGTCGGCCCCCAGCGCCTCGAGCCCCCGCAGGTGCATGTCCACCGGCCGCTCGCCGATCGAGCACCCGCCCGGCATGCTCACCTTCGCGTAGCCCCGCCGGGCCAGCATCGGCCCCAGCACGCAGATGCTCGCCCGCATCGTCCGCACGATGTCGTACCGCGCGTGGCAGGCCGACAGGTCCGTCGCCTTCACCGTGAACACGCCCCCAGCCTCTTCCAGGTCGCCGGCCCGCTGACGCGCCACCGAGCAGCCCACCTCCGCCAGCAGCCGCTCCATGTTGCCGATGTCGGCGATGTCCGGCACGTCGCGCAGCGTCACCGCCTCGTCGGTCAGCAGCGCCGCCGCCAGCAGCGGCAGCGCCGCGTTCTTCGAACCCTTGATCGTCAGCCGTCCGGCCAGCCGCGTGCCGCCTCGGATCTCGAACCGGTCCATGGTGCTTCCCTGCTTCCTCGTGTCCGCCGGGAAGAACCCGCGGCGGTGTGCGTCGGGCGATCGTCCGCCGCGGGGTCCGTCCCGCGGGTGCGAATATACGTCGGTTCCCGGACCATCCCGGCAGCAAAAGCGCCTGATCCAATCGGGGTGGAGGCCCCGGGGTGCGGCGGCCGCGCATCCGTCAGGGCTTGCCCAGCCGTCGCACCGCGGCGGGCGGCGGCGGTTCTGGCCTGTGAAACAGTGGCTCGCGGGGGGCGTGTTTCCGACGCTTGTCCCGGTTCACGCCCCCGTCGGGCGTCAAGGTCCAAGGAGTCCGCCATGTCCAGCCGCACCCCCGTCTCGTTTCTCCGCCTCAGCGCGCTGGCGGCCGTCGCGGTCGCCGGAGCCATGACGCCCGCCTGGGGCCAGTCGGGCGGGCCGCCCAGCGACCGCTACTCGTACCTGCCGGCGACGCTGAACCTCACCGGCATCTGCCGCGACTTCCGCTGGAAGACCGAAAGCGGCGGTCACGTGGACTTCGAGCACGTGCCCGCCGGCGGCTACGCCCACTACACCGACATCGTCAAGGACGATCTCGACAGCGACGGCAAGCCGCAGTTCCTCAGCGCCGGCCGCAAGGTGAACACCCAGGCCCGCGACGACCAGGGCCGCAACCGCATCCCGCGGAGCAAGCCGTACATCTCCGCCCGCACGGGCGACACCGCGGCGTCGGTGTCATCGTCGACCGGCGGCGCCGTGGCCAGCGCCGACTCGTTCCGCCAGTGGTTCCGCGACGTGCCCGGCGTGAACGTCTCCACCCAGGTGCCCGTCACCCTGGTCCGCCGGGCGGGAACCAACGTCTACACCTTCGACGACAAGAACGACGCCGGCTACGTCAACAAGGGCGGCTTCTTCCCGATCAACAACCAGCTCTACGGCAACAGCCCCGGCCAGACCAAGAACTTCGGCTTCACCTTCGAGCTGGCGACCACCTTCGAGTACCGGCGCGGCACGGGACAGACCTTCACGTTCACCGGCGACGACGACGTGTTCGTCTTCATCGGCGGCAAGCTGGTGGTCGACATCGGCGGCGTGCACGGCGCGATCAGCCAGACCATCGAGCTCGACCGCCTGACCCACCTGCAGGACGGCCAGACGTACGACCTGAAGCTCTTCTTCGCCGAGCGGCACACCACCCAGTCCAACGTCCGCATCGACACCACCATCACCCTGCGCAACGCCGACCTGCCGGCCACCACCGCCATCTACGACTGATCGGCACAACGGGTCGCTGGCGCACTCCTCACGCCCGCCGCGGCGGTCTCCCTTCGGGGCGGCCGCCGCGATGGCCTTTGGAGCGGGCGCGACGCGCTCAGCGGTACCAGGGGCGATGGTCGCGGCTGGGCCAGCCGTCGCGGTACCAGGCGCGATACGGCCGGTCGCTGAAGTAGAGCACGCTGCCGGGGTCCGAAGGCAGGCGCACCCGCCGGTCGTAGTCCAGGTCCGGCCGGGCGGCCTGCGGCCACTGATCCGTGGCCAGCAGCGGGCGGGCCTCGCCCGCGACGGCCAGCGCGCCGTCGCGCCGGGCGTACTCCCACCCCTCGCCCGAATCCTGCGGCGGGTAGAGCGCCGCGTCGGGCCGGCCCGGGACGCCGACCGTCGCCCCGCCGCCGGTCGCGACGGGAACGGCGCAGCCGCCCAGCCCACAGAACAGGGCCAGCAGCGCGGCGGAAACGGCAACGGTCGGCGTCTTGGCGGGCACGGAATCTCCTGCTCCCCAGCGGGGCGCACTGCCCAGAGCATGCTTCAAACCGTGTGCCCGTGCCACCGATCCGTGCCCGGCGGCGGCCGAAGGCGCCGATCGCGGGTATTTGCGGACGCACCGGGCGCACCGCCGGCGCTGT
>JAHCJH010000125.1 GCA_026126345.1 Phycisphaeraceae bacterium
CGGGCGGTTCGCGGCCGGGCCGGCCGAGATCATGGAGCGCATCAACGCCTCCATCGACTTCGACAAGCGCCTGTACCGCCAGGACATCCGGGGCTCGATCGCGCACTGCCAGATGCTGGTGAAGCAGGGCATCATCTCGGCCACCGACGGCCGCAAGATCGTCACCGGCCTGCGCCGCATCGAGGGCGAGATCGATGCCGGCAACTTCGCGTTCTCGACCCGCCTCGAGGACATCCACATGAACGTCGAGGCGCGGCTGAAGGAGGTCATCGGCGACCCCGCCGGCCGCCTCCACACGGCGCGGAGCCGCAACGACCAGGTGGCGACGGACGTGCGGTTGTGGGCGTCGCGGTCGGTGCGTGATCTGCGGGCGGGGATCGCGCGGGCGTGCGCTGCGCTGGCGACGCTCGCCGAGCGGGAGCTGAAGGCCGGAACGGTGCTGCCGGGGTTCACGCACCTGCAGCGGGGCCAGCCGGTGCTCATGGCGCACTGGTGCCTGGCGTACGTGGAGATGCTGCGGCGCGACGATGAGCGGTTCGCCGATGCGCTGCGGCGGATCGAGGTGTCTCCGCTGGGGTCGGGGGCGCTGGCCGGGACGGCGTACGCGATCGACCGGGCTGCGCTGGCGCGGGACCTGGGCTTCGGCGCCGGCGGGGCAAGCCGCAACTCGCTGGACGCGGTGAGCGATCGGGACTTCGTGTTCGAGACGCTGTCCGCGGCGGCTTTGTGCGGGCTGCACCTGTCGCGGCTGGGGGAGGACCTGGTGGTGTATTCGTCGGCGGAGTTCGGCTTCGTGCAGATGGCCGACCGCGTGACCAGCGGCAGCAGCCTGATGCCGCAGAAGAAGAATCCCGACGCCGCGGAATTGATCCGGGGCAAGAGCGGGCGGCTGCTGGGGAACCTGGTGCGGCTGGCGGCGACCCTGAAGGGTCTGCCGCTGGCGTACAACAAGGACCTGCAGGAGGACAAAGAGCCGCTGTTCGATTCGGTGGAGCACCTGGCGATGTGCCTGGCGATGGTGCCCGAGTGCCTGACGGGCATCCGAGTCGACCGGGCGCGTTGCCGCGCGGCGGCGGACGACGGCTTCAGCGCGGCGACGGACCTTGCGGACTACCTGGTGCGGCGGGGCGTGCCGTTCCGCGATGCGCACCACACGGCGGGCAGGCTGACGCGTTTGGCGCTGGAGCGGGGCGTGGCGCTGCACCGGTTGACGCTGGAGCAGATGCGCAGCGTGGAGGCGCGGATCGGCCGGGACATCTACCGCCACCTGGAGGTAGACGCGGTGGTGGCCAAGCGGAACGTGGCGGGCGGAACCGCGCCGGCGCAGGTGCGGCGGCGCGTGGCCGAAGCGAAAGCCTGGGCAGCGCGGCGGGTGCGGGAAGAGCGCGGACGGTGATGAGCGGAACGGGCCGTGGGGTGATTCAGGCCAGAACGAACAAGGCCCCGGTCGGGTGACCGGGGCCGATGCTGCGTTCAAAGCGGGCGAAGGGACTTGAACCCTCGACCCTCACGTTGGCAACGTGATGCTCTACCACTGAGCTACGCCCGCGATGTCGCCGCGGGGCTTGCCGCGGCAGGGACAAAGTTAGACCGGGTAAGCGGATGGGTCAAACGCCGGTCCGGTCAGCCGCGACCCCTGGCGCGGGCGACGGCGTCCTTGAGATCGGCGGGTTTGAAGAAGGACTGGAAGTAGATTGGGGCGTCGGGGTTGGCGGGTCCGAAAACGGCGATGAGGGGGATACCGCCGCCACCGGAAACCTTGCGGACGGTGCCCCAGCCCTGGTCGTCGCCAGCGGAGGTGAGATCGACCTTGAACGGAATGACGCCGGGCTGCTTGAAGACCTCAAGGCCGGTGTCGCTGTACAGAACGCTCTTCTCGATGACGTGGCAGTTGACGCACCACTTGGCGGTGAAGTCGACGACGACGACGTTGCCCGTGGCGACCGCGTCGGCGATGGCGGCCTGGAGTTTGGCGTCGGGGTCGTTTTCGAAATGGCGCCAGTCGATGGGCGGGGGGCGCGTGACGGACCAGGTCATCAGACCGAAGGCAAAAGCGGCCAGCGTCGCCAGCGCGGCGTTGACTGTTCGGGTGGCGGGCGAGCGGAGGGTGCGGATGGCGCCGATCCCCCACCACGCACAGGCGAGCAGGCAGAGCGCCCCGACGATCCACCAGGGCCAGCGGGCGCTGGTGAGGTTGCCGGCCAGGTAGGCAGCGACGGCAACGAGGAAGAGCCCGATGACCTGCTTGAGCAGTTCGCCGCCGGGCCCGCCGCGGGGCATGCGGCTGACCAGGCGCGGGAAGGCGATGAGCAGGGCGTAGGGGAAGGCCATTCCCAGGCCCATGGTGACGAACGTGAGCAGGCCGACGGCGGGGGGCTGGGTGAAAATCCAGGCAAGGGTGGCGCCCAGCAGCGGGCCGGTGCAGGGGACGGCCAGGACGCCGGTGAGCAGGCCGCCGATGAAGTTCCCCAAGGCGGTTTCGCCGGTGGGGTTGACCATGTAGACGGCGTTGGGCAGGCGGATGGTGAACAGGCCCATCATGCCGACGCCCATGACGGCGATGATGAGGGACATGGCGATGACGAACCAGGGGATGGTGAAGATCTGCCCCCAGTCGAACTTCTTGCCTCCGGTGATGAGGCCGTAGGCCATGAGGCCCAGGATGAGGTAGAGCGTGACGATGCCCAGGCAGTAGATGGCGCCGAACCAGGCGAGCTTGCCGGGGCTGTTCGCGTGGCTCTGGATGCTGAGGATCTTGATGGGGATGACCGGCAGGACGCAGGGCGTGAAGTTCATGAGGATGCCGGCGGCGAACGCGAGGGCGAAGATGAGCAGGAAGGCGTTCTCAGGGACCTGAAAGGTGTAACCAAGGAAGTCGAACTGGCGAGACTTCGCGGGGCTGGAAGAGTCGATCTCGCCCGAGAGGATGCGCGCAAAGACGGCGGGGTTGAAGTCGTTGAAGATGCCGGAGGCGTCGGGGGCCGAGGCGGCGTCGGCGATGGTGATGGTGACCGGGAGCGAAAGGGTCTGCTCGGCGATGCAGGTGGAGTCGTTGCAGGCCTGGAGGGAGAACGTCAGGGGAATGGTGTGGGAGCCCTTGGGGGCGTCGGGGGAGAGGATGACGGGGATGTAGATGACTCCGCGGCCGGAGAGAGAAAGCACCGAGAGCGGCTTGGCATCTTCGCCGGTCCCGAACGCGGCGGTGGCGACGGGGTGTGGCTCGGGCCACTGGGCGGCGGCGGTGACGACGCGGATGGACGACGGCAGGGCGGGGGTCGCAGCGAGGGCGACGTTGGAGGGGATGGCCAACAGGCCATCGAGTTCCTTGGGCAGGATGGGCTTGTTGGGCCAGGCGTGCCAGCCCTCTTCGAACTCGTAGACGATGGCGACGGCGAACTGGTCTCCCGGGGCGACGGCGGCGCGGCCGGGGACGGCGAAGGCGGAGATGCGCTGGCCTTCGACGGCTGCCGGGGGCTGGGCGGCGGAGAGCGGGAGCTGGATGTCCGGGCTCACCCAGAGCACGAGCAGGAGCGCGGCGGCCAGGGCGCGGAGCGATCGGGTGGGCATGGGCAACTGTACGAAGGAAGGGGGATGCGGCGTTCGGGAAGCGTTGGCAGACTGAGGTTCAAGGGCGCAGGGATTGCGGGCCGATCTTGGGGACGACGCGGTGTCCTGCGCGCCGGAACCGGTGCGGGGGCCTCGCGGGCGGTCGGTTGCAGGGGATTCGATGCCGGACGTGCTGGACCAAGGCGAGATCGATGCGCTGCTGGCGGCGGTGGATTCGGGCGACGTGAAGCAGGAGGGCGCGCCGGGCCAGAAGGTGTTCAGCCGCAACCGCAAGGACGGCGGGGCGGTGGAGGTTCGCGCGTACGACTTCAAGCGGCCGGAGCGGGTGAGCAAGGACCAGATGCGGGCGCTGCAGACGCTGCACGAGGGCTTTGCGCGGAACTTCGGGGCGAGCCTGTCGGGGTTCCTGCGGACGATCGTGGAGGTGAAGGTCGCGACGTGCGAGCAGATGACCTACGGGGAGTTCATCGCCGGGCTGCCGAACCCCACGAGCTTCAACCTGATCGACGCCAAGCCGCTGGAGGGGCAGGTGTGCCTGGAGATCAGCCCGCTGATCATCTACCCGATCATCGACCGGCTGCTGGGGGGGACGAACCAGGACCTGTTCATCCCGCAGCGGCCGATGACGGCGATCGAGTCGAGGCTGATCGGCAGGATGATCGGGCGCGGGCTGGCGGCGCTGGCCGAGGCGTGGGCGGGGATCAAGCAGATCGACTTCCAGGTGGCGGCGACGGAGAGCAACCCGCAACTGGTGCAGATCGTGCCGCCGAACGAGGTGGTGGTGGTGGTGGGCTTTGAGCTGAAGATGGGCTCGCGCGCGGGGACAATGAACCTGTGCATCCCGTACAACGTGATCGAGCCGGTGATGGAAGAGCTGTCGGCCCAGTCGTGGTTCAGCAACGCGCGGATGGCGCGGTCGAAGGAGATCCAGCAGCGGATCGAACGGTCGCTGTCGCGCGCGGGGCTGGTCGTGACGGGGCTGCTGGCGCAGACGACGATGACGCTGGCGGACCTGCGCTCGATGGCGGTGGGCGATGTGGTGGCGACGGAGAAGCCGGTGGGCCAGCCGGTGGTGCTGTGCGTGGAAGGGGAGAAGAAGTTCCTGGCGCACATCGGCCAGTTCAAGGGGCAGCGGGCGCTGCGGATCGTGCGGGCGATCACGCCGGCGGATCGGGTGTGAGCGCCGGGAGAATCGCGATCAACCGATGGCGTCGACGTGGCGCAGGGCCTGGTCGAGATCGGGGACGATCTTGAAGCGGCGGTCGAGCTTGACCTGCGCGAGGAACCGGCCGATGGCCGGCGGAACGCGAGAGAGGACCATCCTGGCGCGCCGGCGGCGGCATTCCTCCTCGACCTGGAGCAGGCAGGTGATGCCGATCGAGTTGATGAGCTCGACGCTGTCGAAGTCGAGCACGAGACCGGCGCCATCGACCCTGGGCAGGCGGGTCTGAACCTCTTCCTGGATCTGGGCGACGCACTCGTCGGTCACCTGGCCGGGCAGGTGGAGCAGCAGGACGCTGCGATCGGAGCCGACGATCTCGGAGGCCAGGGGGCTCATGAGGGGGAGCAAGCGTAGCGCGGGGGCGTCAAGACTCCATGAGACGGGGGCGGGGCCGACGGGGCGGGATGGACGGGGGCTGGGCTCCCGTATAAACTCCCTACGGACAACCGGTGTTTCACGTGGCTGATTCGATTCGCGGAACGCACGCATGACCAGCGACCGTCATCATGCTGTCTGACCTCACGACGAGGCCGGCGGCTGCGCTGTGCAGACCCGGGCACCGGGATCTGGCCCAAGGAATGGGCCGGAGCCCCGGCGGTGCGGGTTGTGAGTTCCGCGGGAGCGGGTCGGGCGGGAGGAGGCCGATGGCCTGACCCCCCACTTCGTTTCGGCCGTCGGCTCGGGGCCGGCGGCGGAGGAGGCCACGGAGCATCGGCGACCGTGGCCTTGTTGTTTTTGGGGCCGCCGCGCGGCGGCCGGCAGAATCGGATCGGATAACCAGACAACGCGACAACCCGGAGATCGGAATGAACACGGCAGAGATGATGCGGATCCTGGACTCGATCGCCCGCGACCGGAAGCTGGACAAGCAGTCGCTGGTGAAGGTGCTGGAGCGGGCGATGGTGTCGGCGGCGCGGAAGCACTTCAACACGCTGGACACGGAGGAGTTCCGCTGCGAACTGGACCCGCTGACGGGGCAGATGCAACTGTTCCGGCACAACGAGCCCATGAATCTCTCGCCGGAGGACCTGGGTCGGATCGCTGGGCAGACGTTCAAGCAGGTGATGATCCAGGGGTTCCGCGACGACGAGCGGACGACGATGCTGAACGAGTACAGCAAGCGCGTCGGTGAGATCGTGACCGGGGCGGTGCAGCGGTACGACGGGGGCGCGCTGGTGGTGACGATCGACCGGGCCGAGGCGTTCATGCCGCGGAGCGAGCAGATTCCCGGCGAGCAGTTCCAGCCGGGGGACCGGGTTCGGTGCCTGGTGCTGGACGTGCGGGACGCGGGGAACCAGGTGAAGATCGTGCTGTCGCGGGCGCACCCGGACTTCATCAAGCGGCTGTTCGAGGTGGAGGTTCCGGAAGTCGCGGAGAAGATCATCGACGTCAAGGCGATGGCTCGGGAGGCGGGGTACCGCACGAAGATCGCGGTGGCGAGCGTGGACAGCAAGGTGGACCCGGTGGGCGCGTGCGTTGGCGTCCGCGGGAGCCGGATCAAGAACATCGTGGACGAGCTGAACGGGGAGAAGATCGACATCGTTCGGTGGAACGAGTCGAGCCAGATCCTCATCGCCAACGCGCTGAAGCCGGCGGAGGTGGCGGAGATCAGCCTGTGCTTCGAGCTGGGTCGCGCGACGGTTGTGGTGCGCGACGACCAGTTGAGCCTGGCGATCGGCAAGCGCGGGCAGAACGTGCGGCTGGCGGCCCGCCTGACGGGCTGGGACGTGGACATCCTGACCCCGGACGAGTTCAACAAGGGGCTGGAGATCATGACTTCGACGCTGAGCGGGGTGGAAGGGATCAGCGAGGAGCACCTGGACAAGCTGGCGGCGCTGGGCATGGTGAGCGTGTTCGACGTGGAGGAGGTCGGCGCCGAGGTGCTGATGACCGAGCTGGGCGTCAGCGACGAGGTGGCCAAGCGCGTGGTGGAGACCGCCAGCGTGAAGGCCAAGGAAGTCGCCGAGACGCAGCAGAAGGAGAAGGAGGCCGCCGAGCAGCGCAAGCGCGAGGAAGAAGCGGCGGCACGCCGGCTGCTGGAATCGGGCGCTTCGCCACTGGCCGAGGGCACGGGCCCGGCCGTGGCCGTGAGCGACGACGCCCGGGCGGCGGACATCCTGGGGCAGACGCCGGCCCAGTAGCGCAAGGGCGATGGGCGGACGGATCAGCGGCTGGATCGACGGAACGTAGGGCTGAAGACGGCAACCACGGTGGGGCGAAGGCACGGAGCATTGCTTGGCTAAGCGCAGACTCGGCGAAATCGCGAAGGAACTGAACGTCCCGGTGAAGGCGATCATCGACAAGTGCCTGGCGGAGGAAATCCCCGCCGACACGGTCAAGACGCACGCGTCGATGATCTCCGCCGGCCTCGAGGCGACGATCCGCGAGTGGTTCAGCGAGGCCGCCGCCGGAACGGCCGTCGAGACCAAGGAGCACGTGGACGTCACCAAGGTCCGCGCGGTGGCCAAGCCGGCCAAGAGCCGGGCCAAGAAGGCCGGCGGGAGCGACGCGTCGGCGTCCACGGCGGTTGCCGAACCGCCCGCCAAGGCGGCTCCGGCGGCCCCCGACGAGACTCCGCCGTCCCACGAGCCGGAGCACGTTGAGGCCAAGTCGCCGCCGCGCACGGCTCGCCCCCTGACCCCGGCGGCGCCGGCAGCGCCTGTGGTATCGGCTCCGGCGGCGCCTGCGACGCCGATTCCGAACGCGCCGGC
>JAHCJH010000126.1 GCA_026126345.1 Phycisphaeraceae bacterium
TTTTGGCGGCGCTCGGCCCGCCGGTGGAATCTTGGAGCGACCCGCGGGCGGCGTATCACGCGGCGGCGCGGGGGCTGACGATCGCGGTCGGCCTGCTGGCCGCGCTGTGGTGCCTGCGGATGCACGGCGCGTGCGCGCGGGCCGCGGCGGCGGGGCGGGGGACCACCACCGAGACACGGAGGCACGGAGGGGGCACGGAGTAAGAAAGGCTGGGTCGCGACTCGGCCCCGGGGCTGTGCTTCGGCGGGGCTAGGCCCAGCAACGGCGCGGGAGGACGGCGCGCCTCCGAGGCGGGGCGCGGGGTCGTATTCACAGGGGGTGTTCTTACAACAGACGCATCGAGGCGTGGAGGGGACAGAATCCGGGCGCGACAAACGAACGGCTTGCCGTGTAGCGCGCGACTATGAGCCGCCAAGCTGCTTCAGAATGTCACTGATGGTCTGATCGGTCGATCGGGCGGATCGTCGCGCCGCTTCCCACAGTTCAAAGAGGAGATCTATATCTTCTTGCGGATCAGTGGGGTCGACCGAGACCCCTTCGGCGACCTGTCCCGACGAGTTCAGAACGATCAGGTCGCATTGGTCGTCTCGGCGCCCAACGACCACGGACCCGCCTCTGAACGCGACGCGAAAAAGGTCCCTGGCACCTTTCGCATCTTCCCAGCGAATCTCCCCTTTCTGCGTCGCCCGAAGGAGCGCGGAAATCAGCTGCTGGAACTGCTTACTGAACATGGGATTCTCCTGCGCTGCTCGCGTGTCTCGCAGACCAGTCGGCGAGTTCCAGGTGGATCTCTCTCAGTTGGGCAACCGCGCCCCCCGAAGCGCCTTGTGCTGTCGGACTATGCCCCATCGGTCCCTCGCCGGTCGCCACAGTCTCGGCCGTTGCCGGTGCGTCGGGCGTCCGTTCCTGAGCCATTGCGCCCAGCGCTCCTCGCACGATGTACAGATCCGTCACCATTTCCTGCCAACTCTCCGCGGCTATCGATTCGATATTGCCCGCGGAAGCTGCACGAGCTCGAGCGACTCCCGTTCGCAGGTCGTCTACCAGCATGCACGCCCGTATGACGTTTCCAGACTCCGCAGCGGTCAATGCGTTCCTTGCCAAACTCTCAAGGTCGGCGAGCGTCACGACGCCAGAGACCACCCTGAATTTCCTCACCGCGTCACGCGAAATCCGCTGCACTTGCGCTAGCGCCAGCGCGAAGCCGACGATCCCGAGCGATGCGCCGAACCATGCTAGACCGGCGCTGACACGCTCGTTGCCGTTGGGGAGGTCAATCCACCCCAACTGGACCAGCGCAAGCGGGGCCAGAACGGCGACGCCCAGCGGCGGAAGAAGCCCGATCATCGCCACTTTCCCCCAGGGAATGAGGCTCGATTTGTCGCCGCTCGGTTTGGAGGAATCCCCCGGGCTCATTGGGGGACACTCTTACCCGATTCGGGCTCGTTTTTCAACCTTGAACTCGGGCGCTCACCTGGGCTGCGCACGGCCATTTCGAGCCGTGACGACCCGGCCAAGCGTGCCGGAACGGCAGGGAACGCACGCCGGGCGGGGGTGCGGGGGCGGCCAGCCCCCGCGCAGATACTGACGAGTGAA
Source organism: Phycisphaeraceae bacterium (assembly GCA_026126345.1). Lineage (GTDB taxonomy): Bacteria > Planctomycetota > Phycisphaerae > Phycisphaerales > UBA1924 > JAHCJH01. The sequence goes on from JAHCJH010000126.1 coordinate 1,597, forward strand.
GCGCGGGGGAAGCGGACGCTCGGCCCGCGGTTGTTTCGGCCCTTCCTATCGATGCGGAGGCCGCGGGGACCGGGGCGGAGGGTCTTCCCCGAGGTCCAACGGCAACGCCCGGAGCGATTCCGCCTCGACCCGGAGGGTTTCTTCCGCGCGCCGGAACGTTGGCGATGAACGTCCGTGTCGGCTCGCCTCACGGCGCGGCGGTCCGTGGAGGCACCGCCGAAAGCGCCGTCGAGCCGGTTCGCGGACGTCGGCCGTTCCGGTCCGGGCAATCTGTGCCGGAGCTGCGGCTGCGCCGGGACCGAGACGGCGGTCGGCGGCCGCCGGGCGTTCAAGCGCCGGCCGCCGGCGTTCGACCTGTTCGAAGCGCAGCGTTCCGCGGTCGCCGGGGCGGGCGTGACTGGCGTGCGCGGCCGACGCCGCTCGGGAGCGGGCCGGTCGCCACCAACCCCAAGAACAGGAGCCCTCATGGCCACGAACCTGCCCGACACCATCCCCGCGTTGTTGAACTGGGCCGAGACGCACGCGGATCTCTGGACGACGCACGCGGCGTCGATCGGCCTCTCGACGGCGCAGGCCAGCGCGTTCAACCTGCTGGCCAAGTCCGCCGCCGACGCCAGCCAGGCGGCCGACGCGGCGCGGGCCGCCAGCAAGAACGCCACGCTCACGCTCAACGACCAGGTCAGCGCCCTGCGCGGACTGGCCGGCGCGTACGTCAACCTGATCAAGGCGTTCGCCGAGACCACCAACAACCCCAACGTCTACGCGCTGGCGGGCGTGAGCCCCGACAGCCCGCCGGGCACCCTGCCGCCGCCCAACGCCCCGCAGCAGTTCACGGCGGGCGTCAACGCCGACGGTTCGCTGACGATCAAATGGAAGGTGTCGCAGCCGACGGGCGTCACGAACGTGCAATACGTACTGTCGCGGCGGCTGGGCGCTTCGGGCCCGTTCGCGATCATCGGCACCGTGGGCGCCAGCAAATCGTTCACCGACCGCACGCTGCCGCTGGGCGTGGACCAGGTGCAGTACCTGGTGCAGCCGCGCCGGGGCGAGACCGCCGGCGCGCTCAGCCCGGTGTTCAACGTCCAGTTCGGCTCCGTCGGCGGGCCGGGCCTGGCCGCCGAGCCGCGCACCATCGCCTCCACGTCGACCTCGGCCGGGCCCAACCGGCTGGCCGCCTGAGGCGCGCGGAACGATCTCGATTCCGGCAACCCCGGGGCCGCCCCCGGGGTTGCTTGCTGCGCGAGGTTGGCGGGGACGCCGGTCGTGGCCTTGTCGAGGGCGAGGCGGATCTCGTCGATGTGGGCGGATTCGCAGGGGGCGTCGGCGTCGCCGCCGAACTCGGTGATGGAGGCGTCGGGGTTGTCCGAGGCCCAGACGACGCCGGGGCCGACGGCGGCGCGTTCGAAGCCGTCGATGCCCTTGCCGAGGTACATCTTGAAGGACTGCATGGTGATGCGGAAGGCGCGGTCGGACAGGCGGGTGTTGAGCTCGTCCTGCAGGGGGATGAGCGGCTCGACCTCTCCGAGGCCGTCGGGACGGAGGGGCTGGGGGAGGTTGTGGATGCGGACGGCGGGGGTGACGCCGGGGCTGACGAGGTTGGGCGCGGCGTCGGCGAGCTCGGGCGCGCGGGTGGGGCCGGCGGCGTGGTAGACCTGGCGCGCGGTGGGGCCGAGGATCTCGGTGCGATAGGGCGCGGCGCGGGGCGCGGCGCGGGGCGCGGCGGCGGGGTGGCGGGGCGTGCGGATGATGAGCGCGTCGAGGGCGCGGCGGCGCGGGTCCATGAGAACGTCTTGGAGGCGGGGTCGACGGGCTCGACGCGGACGGCGGCGGCGAGGGCGGCCAGGGTCGGAACCGGCGGCGAGGCGGGCGTCTTGAGCCGTCCCGAAGCGGACGACGAGATCGTGGCCGTAGACGTGGGCGAGCAAGGGCGGCGTCGTGGAGCGAGTAAGGCCACCGGAGCAGCTCCAGACGGCCGAAACGGCGGCGCCCGATGCGGCGCTTTGCGGCTCATCAGCCGCCAGCGACAGCAACCGCACCGGGCCGCCGAAGGAAGTCCACCATGACGTGCGACGGCCAGGCGATGTCGTTCTCGATGACGGATTCGCGGCGGTCAGGGCGTCTGCAGCCAGAAACGCCGCAAATGTTGCGAAGACGCGGGCCGCGCGGGGAGCAGGCCCTGCTCCTGGGTAAGGCGGCGGTACGCCGCGCCGGGCCGGGGTGCATGGGGTTGCGGTAGTAGGACCAGAGGCGTTCGAGTCGCGGGCGGGTGTGCTGGTCGTGCTCGGCGATGAGCGCGGCGAGCGGCGCAGCTCGGTGAGCGGAACAATCGGGTGCCGGCGAAGGGGCGGGTACAGGGGGCATGGGCGGCTCCGGGTGCGGGGCGTCTACCCGGGGGTGGGGGCCGCGGGCGCGATCGCGGCCGGTGCGGGGCCGATGCGCGTGGCGGGCGGGGATCGCCGGGCTGGGCGACGTCTCAGAGCTTCGAAGGGCGAGCCGGGCACCGCGGTGTGCGGGCGCTGAAACCGCTGCTCATGAGGGCGTCCGCGATGTGCGGGCGCGGGCGGCAGGGCGGGCGGCCGGAACCGAGAGTTCACGATGTCAGAAACGAGCGACTTGGCAGGGGGATACACGGCTGGCGGCGAGCGGTGGCGCTGGCGTGCGCGGCGGTGCTGGCGTCGTGCGCCCGGCGGGCGCGGCGAATCGGCCGAGCGTGGGGCGACGGCGGATGCGACCTCAGTGCGCTCACGGCGATGACGCCGGTGCGGCCGGCAGCGGCGGGGAACGGATCTGAGCCGCTACTGGCAGTGCACCGGCTGGTCCCGGGCGTGATCTCCCGCCCCGGGGGGGGTCCCACGGGGGGGGCTGGGCAGTCCAGGCAAAGGAGACTTGAAAGCGGCCGTGGGAATCGGTGGTGGCCTTGCCCAGGGCAATGGGGGTTGCCCCGCTCGACGCGGCGGTCGGCTCCAAGCCCAGGGTGATCTCTGTCAGCCCGGGCCAGTCGGCGCCGCTGAGCAGGAAGCCAGCGGCGGCGGCGGCGGCGGTGACGCTGGGGATGATGACGCCCGAGCAGGGCGAGGCGTTCATGCGCCGCGCGGGGACGGCGGAGAGCTACGCCGGGCTGTACGCGTGCGTGCGCGAGGCGACGGCGGCGACGGCGGAGGAACTGGCGGCGGCGCCGGGGGAGTTTCCGGCGGTGCGCAAGCCGCGGGGTATTGTGGCGGCGATGGTGGAGGTGGACCTGGCGTACGAGCACCTCGGGGCGATCCGCGCGGCGGGTTGGAAGGTTCCGGCGGACCATCCGGACCTGGTGCCGGCGGCGGAGGCGGGGCGGCTGGCGGATCACCTGCGGTACAGCGGAGAGGACGGGGCGGTGAAGTCGCTGGGAGCGGACTTTGAGCGGCGGCTGCGGGCGTCGATCGAGCGGGCGACGGCGCTGGAGGGCGCGCTGGCGGCGGGCGGGGCGGGCCCGGAGCGGCTGGAGGCGTTGTGGAAGCCGGTGGCGGCGTCGTGCAAAGAGTGTCACGCGGCGCACCGGGACGTGCGGGGGAAGTAGCGGGGCGCGGATGGTGCGCGGGGCGGGGCGGTGTTGGGGTGGATTGGGTCGGGCGGTGCAACTGGGGGCGCGGGGGCGGCGTACAGGCACGAGACGCCGGGCCCAAGCCGCGCCGGCGAGGATGGAACGCCCCGGACCCGCGCCGAGACGCAGCGGGTTGCGCGGCGAGGGCGCGGCGGACGGGGTCCGAGAGCAGAGGAAGCCCACGAGTGATAACCGGCGGCGCTGCCCGCGCCGTTGGCGTGATCGGAACGGTCGCGGTGCGCGCCGGGGGCGGGGAGGGGCTGCGTCAAGTCGGCAAGGCGCGCCGTCGATAGCGCCCGGGGGTTCGGGGCAAGTCGGGCAAGGGCCGGTCGAGGGACCGGCGGGCGTGGGCGAGACGGAGAGCAACACGCGGAGGCACCGATGGCCAGCGACACGATTGCGAGCAAGTGGGCGGACAAGAAGATCTTCACGACCGGGGAGGCGGCGGAGGTCTGCAAGGTGTCGCAGCAGACGATCATCCGCTGCTTCGACTCGGGGCGGCTGGGGGGCTTCCGCGTGCCGGGGAGCAAGTTCCGGCGGATCCCGCGGGCGGAGCTGATCAAGTTCATGCAGGACAACGACATCCCGACGGAGTCGCTGGAATCGGGCGGCAAGCGGGTGCTGGTGGTGGACGACGATCCGGCGATCGTGGACCTGTTCCAGGACGCGCTGGCGCGGGACAAGCGGTTCGAGGTTCGGACGGCGGCGACGGGGTACGACGCGGGGATGCTGACGGAGAGTTACCGGCCGCACCTGATCGTGCTGGACTACATGCTGCCGGACGTGAACGGCAACGTGGTGTGCAAGCGGATCCGGGAGAACGAGGAGCTTCGGGGGACGAAGATCATCGTGGTGTCGGGGGTGGTGAACCAGGCGGAGATCGACGGGCTGCGGGCGGCGGGGGCGGACGAGTTCATCAAGAAGCCGTTCAACGTGCAGCAGTTGATCGACCGGATGGCGTCGCTTCTGGGCGTGAACTGAGGTGGCGGGGGCGGGCGAGCGGAGCGCAGAGGCGATGGACCCTCGGAGCGACGAACGCGCGACGGCCCCGGACCCGGCGCTGGCGCGCCGGGTGGACCTGGTGCTGCGGCAGTTGACGGCGCTGCCGACGCTGTCGCCGATCGCGACGCGGCTGATGAGCCTGTCGTCGGCGGCGGACGCGGACTTCAACGAGATCGCGGCGCTGATCGAGGCGGACCCGTCGCTGACGGCGCGCCTGCTGTCGTTGTGCCGGCGTGCCAGCGTGGGCATGGCGCAGCAGGTGACGACGGTGAAGCGTGCCGCGGTGATGCTGGGGCTGGAGGCGGTGCAGGCGGCGGTGCTGTCGGTGGAGATCTACGAGGTGCTGTCGCAGGCGACGGGCAGCGACGAACGCCGAGCGGACGTGGCGGAGGGGCAGGGGTTCGACCGGGCGGGGTTCTGGACGCACAGCCTGGCGGTGGCGGGGGCGAGCGAGATGCTGGCCGAGGGTGCGCGGCACCTGAAGCTGCGGCCGGAAGAGGCGTTCACGGCGGGGCTGGTGCACGACCTGGGGATGCTGCTGCTGGACTGGACGCTGCCGCGGACGTACGCGCGGGTGATCGAGCTGGCGCGGAGCAAGCGGCTGGCGGTGGCGCCGGTGGAGCGGGCGGTGATCGGGGTGGACCATCACCTGGCGGCCAAGCGGCTGGCGGAGCACTGGTCGCTGCCGACGGTGCTGCGGGACACGATGTGGCTGGCGGGGCAGCCGCCGGAGTCGCTGCCGGAGGTTCGGCACCGGCCGATGATCGCGCTGGTGACGCTGGCGGACGCGATGGCGAACCGGATGCACCTGGGGTGGGGCGGGCGGTGGTGCGTGCCGGAGGCGCTGGAGCCGCTGGCGGCGTTCGTGAAGATCGACATGGAGGTGGTGGAGCAGGTGATGGCGCGCCTGCCGGACGCGGTGTCGCGCCGGTCGCGGGACCTGGGGCTGGGCGAGTCGGCGCCGCCGGAGGTGGTGATGCGGGCGCTGGCGGGGGCGAACCGGCACCTGGCGGACCTGCACGCGCAGTGCCGGTCGCAGGCGGTTACGGCGCGGGCGCAGGGGCGGGCGCTGGAGGCGATCGCGTCGTTCGGGGCCGGGGCGCGGGGCGTGGCGAGCGTGAGCGAGGCGCTGGGGGCGTGCTTTGCTTCGGCGCGGGCTGTGGGCGGGGCGGGGTTCGTGGGCGCGGTGGTGCAGGCG
>JAHCJH010000127.1 GCA_026126345.1 Phycisphaeraceae bacterium
TCGCTGGACCCGGGGGCCAGGCTCGACATCAGCGACATCCCCAACGTGCTGGTCAACAACGGCCTGCGGATCGTGCAGTTCACCGAGGAAGCGGTGAATCTCGAAACGGCGTTCATGCGACTGACCAAGGGCGTGGTGCAGTAGCGGTCCCGACGGGCGGCAGCAGGGGCATGTTTGGGGCGAGTCCCGCCGGTCGGCGGTGGTTGATACCCTTGCCCTGTCGGGGTGGGCCGGTGTGCTTCAGGAGATACCCATGCGGACGAGCCTTGTGGTTGGCGGTTGGCTGGCGGCGGGCGCTTCGGCTGCGGTGCTGGCGTTCAGCGCCCCGCCGGTGAAGTACCCCAAGTCCCAGACGGTGGACCAGAAGGACGACTACCACGGCACGGTGGTGGCCGACCCCTACCGCTGGCTGGAGGACGACAACAGCGAGCAGACCAAGCAGTGGGTCGAGGCGCAGAACGAAGTCGCCTTCGGCTACCTCAAGTCGATCCCGCAGCGCGAGGCGATCCGCCAGCGGCTCACGTCGCTGTGGAACTACGAGCGCTACGGCATGCCCGGCAAGGAAGCCGGCAAGTACTTCTACGCGTTCAACACCGGCCTGCAGCCGCAGAGCGTGCTCTACGTCACCTCCAGCCTGGCCGATCGCGGGCGCGTGCTGATCGACCCGAACACCCTGCGGGCCGACGGCACCGCGGCCCTCAGCGGCACCGCCGTCTCCGACGACGGCAAGCTGATGGCCTACGGCGTGGCCGACGCCGGCTCGGACTGGAACACCTGGCGCGTCCGCGACGTTGACTCGGGCAAGGACCTGGCCGACGAGATCCGCTGGGTGAAGTTCAGCGGCGCCTCGTGGACCAAGGACGGCAAGGGCTTCTTCTACAGCCGCTACGACGCTCCGGCCGAGGGCAAGGCCCTGACCGGCTCCAACAAGTTCCACAAGCTCTACTACCACCGACTGGGCACGCCCCAAGATCAGGACATCCTGGTCTACAACCGCGAGGACCAGCCCGACTGGGGCTTCGCCGCCGCCGTCACCGACGACGGCCGCTACGTGGCCCTCAACGTCTCCCACGGCACCGACAAGAAAAACCGCTTCTTCTACCGCGACCTGTCCGCCGGCGTGGCCCACGCCGCGACCGACGCCGACAAGGCCATCCGCGAGGCCGAACTGGCCGCCGCCAAGACCCTGCCCCGGGGCGACGAGCCCGACCACATCGCCGAGGTCAAGCGCAAGGCGCTGGCCGATGCCGTGGCGGCGCGCAACGAGCGGGTCAAGGCCAACAGCGGCACGGCGTACGGCTTCGTCGAGTTGCTCAACGATTTCGACGCGTCGTACGACTTCATCGACAACGTCGGCACCGTGTTCTACTTCCTCAACGACCTCAAGGCCCCGCGCAACCAGGTGCTGGCGATCGACATCTCCAAGCCGGAGCGGTCGAACTGGAAGGTCGTCGTGCCCCAGTCCGACGCGACGCTCGTAAGCGCATCGATCGTCGGCGACCACATCATCTGCAACTATCTCAAGGACGCCGCGTCGCAGGTCAAGGTGTTCGACCTCAACGGCACGTTCGTCCGCGACGTGCAGCTGCCCGGCATCGGCACCGCCGGCGGCTTCGGCGGCAAGCGCAAGGACCCCGAAACGTTCTACTCCTTCACCTCCTTCACCACCCCGCCGACGATCTACCGCTACGACGTCAAGACGGGCGTGTCCACCGTCTTCAAGTCCGCCAAGGTCGATTTCAACCCGGCCGACTACGAGGTCAAGCAGGTCTTCTACCCGTCTAAGGACGGCACCAAGGTGCCCATGTTCATCGCCCACCGCAAGGGCCTGAAGCTCGACGGAAACAACCCCACCCTGCTCTACGCCTACGGCGGGTTCAACATCTCCATCACCCCCACGTTCAGCGTCTCCAACCTCGTCTGGATGGAAATGGGCGGCGTTTACGCCGTTGCCAACATCCGCGGCGGCGGCGAGTACGGCGTCGATTGGCACCAGGCCGGCACGAAGCTCCGCAAGCAGAACGTCTTCGACGACTTCATCGCCGCCGGCGAATGGCTCGTCGCCAACAAGTACACCCAGCCCAAGAAGCTTGCCATCCGCGGCGGCAGCAACGGCGGCCTGCTCGTCGGCGCGTGCATGACCCAGCGGCCCGAGCTCTTCGGCGCCGCCCTGCCGGCCGTCGGCGTGATGGACATGCTCCGCTTCCACAAGTTCACCATCGGGCACGCCTGGCGCAGCGACTACGGCTCGTCGGAGAACGCCGACGAGTTCCGCGCCCTTTACGCCTACTCGCCCTACCACGCCCTGCTGCGGGCCAAGCCGGCAACCCACTTCCCCGCCACCATGGTCACCACCGCCGACCACGACGACCGCGTCGTGCCGGGGCACTCGTTCAAGTTCGCCGCGGCCCTGCAGGCCGTCGGCGCTCCCGACGGCACGCTGAACCCCGAGAACCCGCTGATCATCCGCATCGAAACGCGGGCGGGCCACGGGGCCGGTAAGCCCACCGCCAAGATCATCGAAGAGGCGGCCGACACCTGGGCCTTCCTGGTGCGGACGCTGGGCTTCAGCCCCACGCTCAAGGCGGCCGAAGAGCCCAGCAAGTAGCCGCCGACGCCGGAACGACCGCTCGCCACCCCCCGCCCCGCGCCCCTCGGCGCGGGGCGTTTCGTTGCGCCCCGCGCCGCCCCGGCGGCCTTACACTGGCCGCCACAGGAGCGTTCTCATGCCCGCCGTCTACCCCTTCCGTGCCGTTCAGTACGCAGCCGCCGCCAAGGGCGGCGGCGCCGACATCTCCGCCGTCTTGGCGCCGCCGTACGACGTGCTCGACGCCGCCGGCAAGAGCGCCCTTCTGGCCCGCGGCAACCGCAACATCGTCACCGTCGATCTGCCCCACATCCCCGCCAAGGAACTCGGCCCGCCGGCGGCGTACGAAACCGCCGCGGCGACGCTCCAGGCCTGGCTGCGCGACGGCACGCTGGTCCGCCGCGAAACGCCGGCGATGTTCCTGTACCGCCAGACGTTCACGTTCGGGGGCAAGCGGACCGTCCGCACCGGCATGATCTGCACGCTGGGCGTGCAGCCGTTCGGCCCGGCGGCGGGCGGCGGCATCCTGCCTCACGAGGAGACATTCAGCGGTCCCAAGGAGGACCGCATGGCCCTGATGAAAGCGACGGCGACGCAACTCTCGCCGATCTTCGGCCTGCACCAGGATGCGGGCGGGCGTGCCGCGGGCCTCCTGGCCACGCTGGCGGCCCGGGGCGGCCCCTCGGCCGTGGCCCGCACCGACGACGGCACGTCCCACGAAGTCTGGACGATCGACGACGGCGAGACCATCCGCGCCTACGCCGATGCGCTGGCCGGCGAGGACGTGTTCATCGCCGACGGACACCACCGCTACACCACGCAGTTGAACTACTGCAATCAGTTGGCCGCCGCCGGGGCCCCGCTTGCCGACCATCCCGCTCGGGCGCTGCATGTTCGTGCTCACCAGCATGTCCGACGCCGGGCTGGTGATCGGACCGACGCACCGAATCCTCGGCGGCATGAGCGGCTATTCGTGGGACGCGTTCGCCGCGGCCGCCGCCGGGCGGCTGACGATCTCGCCCGTCCCGGGCGATCCGCACGCGCTGGAGCGGGCGATGAACGACGCCGCCGAGCGAACACGCCGAAACGCACTGGGGCTCTACGACTTCGCGAGCAAGCGGTGCTTCGTCGCCCAGCCGGCCGAGGCCGACCCGCTGGCGGCGCGATTCGGCGGCAAGCCCAGGGCCTGGCGCGAGCTCGACGTGGCGCTGGTGCAGTACCTGGTGGTCGAAGGCATCGCCCAGCCGGCGTTGAACGGGGGCCAGCCGGTGAAGTGGGCCTTCCCGCACTCAATCGAAGAGGTGCTGGAGATCGGTGCGGGCAAGGAAAAGGGCTCGGGCGGCGGCAAGGCCTTCGCGCCGCAGTTGGGCGTGATCGTTCGCCCCACGCCGCTGGAGGCGGTGCGGGCCGTCAGCAGGGCCGGCGAGCTGATGCCCCAGAAGAGCACGTTCTTCTACCCCAAGCTCGCGACCGGCATTTGCCTGAACCCGCTGCGCTGAGCGCCGGGGCGCGGGATCCGCGACCAATGAAAAACGCCGGCCCCCGCGGGCCGGCGTTTTCGTGTTGAGAACGCTGATGGGTCGGGCCGGTTCAGCGGCGGCGACGCATGCCGATCAGCCCGCCGAGGCCGACCAGGGCGGCGGCGCCGGGGGTCGGGATCTGGGTGATCTCGATCGTCACGATCCCGTTCAGGGCCAGCGCGGGGCCCGAGCCGTCCCAGTGGATGCTGTTGCCGTTGTCGAAGATCTGGGCGATGCCCTGGCTGGCGGTCACGCCGATGATCGAGCCGTCCTGCTTCAGGCCGGTGATGTCCACAGCGTGGAAATCGAAGTCGCCGGGGCCGAAGTTGGAGAAGTCCAGCGTGATCGTCAGGCTGTTGATGTTGTTCACCACCGAGGTCACCACGACGAAGAACGCCGGGAAGCCAGCGTCCGGGTACGTGGTCGAGGTGCCCAGAAGGTGGGTCGTGCCGCCCGCGATGTTCGTGCCCCAGCTCGTCCCGCCGAACTGCGGGCCGGCGGCGCCGATCACGGTGACGGGCTGGTCGATGAAGAAGTCAGCGGACGCGACCGACGACACGCCCAGAACGGCGGCGGCGCTCGCAACGACAAAACGCGACATAACCATGTCTCTCTACTCCTCTGCCGCGGCGTTGACCGCGGCTCAGTTTGTCGCTCCGACCCACGAGACGCTCGTCGGGCCCGGAGCCTTGGGGAGAATACCCGAATCCGCCCGCTTTGCAAATGGCGGGCGAGAATTCCACCGTTCGTCGGTTTTTTGGGGTGAAAACTGGGAAAGTCGGGTGGTATTGCGCTGGCCGGGCCTCGCCCGGAATTGCCCAGATTACCGTTTGTGCATGATGAACAGGTAGTTGAAACCCCGCAGGTAGAAGCCGTGCGTTTCGGCGGTCCGTCGCCAATTGCCCTTCTGGAGCTTCTGGTTGCGTCGCACCACCGCGATGATGTCCACCGCTTCGAACCGCTGGCGGAGCATGCCGAACAGCTCGAAGCCGATGGGCATGAAGCCGGCGCCCGTCCGCCACGAGTCGCTCACGTACAGGCCCATGAACCGGTCCGGGCGAAGCACCCGGTCGATCTCGCTGATGACCCTGCCCATCGCGGCGTAGTAGGCGCGCCCGTGGTCGGGCCCGCCGGCGTCGAGCCGGCCGATGCACTCGGGGTGGTCGCTGTAGTCGATGTGCGTCGAGTACGGCGGATCGATGAACACGAAATCAGCGGCACGGTCGCCCAGCGGCAGCTTCCGGGCGTCGGCCTGGCGGATGTCCGGCCGGCTCGGCGCCAGGTCGAACCCGATGCCCGTACGGCCGGCGTCGGCGCACACGTCCAGCGTCGTGCCGCTGCCGCACATGGGGTCCACCACCACGTCGCCGGGCTTCGTGTACCGCAGCAGCAACTGAAGGATGACCCACGACGGCGTGGCGCCGGCATAGTCGCGGTGGCCCTGCATCCCGGCGCGCGACCGCTGCAGCGCCCCCCGCTCATCGATCCACGCCTGGTAGTGCTGGCTCGGGTACTCCCACAGCGTGGTCGCCTGAGGTTGCACCGGCGGGGGCCCGGCCGTCGGCAGGCCGCGGCGTTCGCGCTGCTGCTGCTTGAGCACGTCGCGGTAGGGACGCTTTCTGGGCTCGGGTCGCGCCACGGTCAGGCCCCGATCCCAAGTGCCGCCAGCACGCGCCGGCGGGCCGTCTCGACCGGAAACGCGAGCTTGGCCCCGGCGGCGCGGGCGTGCCCGCCGCCGCCGAGGGTCTGGCACGCCGCGGCAACGTCGATCGCGTCGGGGCCGGGCTTGCTGCGGAGGCTGGCCTTGGTCAGCGGCTTGTCGGCCCCGGCGGGCGACTGCTCGGACAGGATGACGCTCACGCGGACGGAAGCGACCGCCAGCGCGTGCTGGCTGAACCCGCCGGTGTCTTCGCCCTCGGCGCCGCAGGCTTTGTAGTCGGCGTGGCGCAGGGTCATGACGCAGGCGTGGCCGCCGCCCCGCTCGGGCGGGATCGGCACCAGTTCGTGCGACGCCAGCGCCCGCGCCAGCAGCGCCAGGCGGCCGGGCGCATCCTGCTGCTCGATCAGTTCGTACAAACCCGGGGCATCGACGCCGGAGTCCAGCAGGTCCGCCGCCAGGCGGAGCGTGGCCGGCGTGACGTTGGAGAACTTGAACCAGCCGGTGTCGGTGCCCAGCCCCAGATACAGCGGCTCGGCTAGATCCGCCGGCAACGGGCGACCGTCGAGGCCCAGCGCCAGGCGGGCGATGCGGCCGACCACCTCCGCCGTCGCCGCGGCCTTCGAGTCGATGCACCGAACCGTCGCGACGTCTTCATCGCCGCTGAGGTGGTGATCGATGATCACCGTCCGGCTGGTGCGCTGGCGCACCCACGGGGCCAGTTGCTCGAGCTGCACCCACGAACCAGTGTCCGCGACGACGATGCGGTCGAACTCCTCGGCGGGCGGCGGCTCGTGGGGTGAGAAACGCAGCACCGGCACCGAGCCGGCGATGCGGTCGAGCCACGGGGGGAACGGGCCCACGAGCCACACCGTGGCCTTCGCGCCGAGGTGTTGCATGAGCCGTGCCAGCGCGATGACCGAACCGACCGCGTCGCCGTCTGGCTTGGCGTGGGTCAGGATCACCGCCGAGCGTGCGCCGCGCAGCAGGCCGGCCACTTCCGCGTCGGTCGCCGTGGGTCGGTACGGGCCGCGGCTCATGCGCCGCTCCCGGCCAGTGACGGCGCGGCGGCCAGCTCGCGCACGCGCCGGCAGTCGCGTTCCATCTGCTCCAGGAGCGCCGGCAGGTTGGCGAATCGGGCCTGATCCCGGAGGAAAGCCGTCAGGTCCAGGTCGATCCGCCAGCCGTACTCGTCCAGGCCTTCGATCGGCGCCCACGGCGCCCCGGTGGCGCGAAGGTCGAGCAGGTGGGCCTCCAGGGCCCGGTCACGCCCGTTGAACGTCGGCTTGGTGCCCACGCTCACCGCCGCAGGGACGCTCCGCCCGTCGGGCAGGCGAGCCACGCCGGCGTACACACCGTCGGCCGGCAGCAGGTGCGGCGCGTCGATGTTGGCTGTGGGGTAGCCGATGGTTCGCCCCCGGCGGTCGCCCCGGCGCACCACGCCTGAAATCTGGTAGGGCCTTCCGAGCACCAGCGCCGCATCGCGGACGCGCCCGTGGCGCACCAGCCAGCGGGCGACCGTGCTCCGGGCCGGGACGACCGTGTGGTC
>JAHCJH010000128.1 GCA_026126345.1 Phycisphaeraceae bacterium
GCAGCACCGTCAGCCCGGTTCCGGCCGTCACGGCCGACGCCGCCGCCAGGCAAGCGGGCACGACCACGGTCCGACCCGCGGCGACGGGCATGTGGCCCCCCGGCCAGTGCAGAGCGCCCGAGCCGCGCAGGACCATGAGCACGGCGCAGCGGCCGGCGGGATCGACGGCCTGGGCGGCCCCGGGCTGGGGCCGCGCCTCGTCGAGGGTGAAGAAGTCGGTGCGGACCAGGCGGTTCCACCCCGGCCCGCCGGCGAAGCCCACCGCCGCCGGCGCGGGGCCCAGGTCGGCACACGCCAGGGCCTGATCGACGTGCAGCGCCCGGCCCTGGCGGCCCCAGTCGTACAGGCGGAAGGTGGTGTCGCTGGGCGTCTGCACCTCGGCCACCAGCACGCCGGCGCCCAGCGCGTGCACCGTGCCGCTGGGCAGCGCGTGGCACGCGCCAGAAACGGCCGGCACGCGCTCCAGGCACTCAACGATCTCCGGCGAGCCGGCGTGCGCCAGCCGCGCCAGGCGCTCGGCGGTCACGCCGGGTCGCACGCCCTTGTAGATCACGCTGCCGGGGCGCGCATCGAGGATGTACCAGCACTCTGTCTTGAGGTGGGCGCCGGGATTGGCCGCGGCGTAGGCGGGCGATGGGTGCACCTGCACCGAGAGGTTCTCGTTGGCGTCGAGGTACTTGACCAGGAGGGGGAAGGCGCCGGTGCGCCCGACCCCGAGCAGCGCGGGCCCCCAGGCGGCGACGGCGTCGGCAAGGGTGCGGCCGTGCATCGATCCGCCCTCGACGACCGAGCGGGCGGCGCCGCCGCCGGCTCCGCCGGCGCTGGTGGCGCCCAGGTCGGCGACTTCCCACGATTCGCCGATCGCCGCGCCGGGCGACACGGGCTTGCCGAAGGCCCCCAGGCGGTCGCCGCCCCAGACTTTCTCCAGCAGCATCGGCCGGAAGCAGAGCGGGCAGGGATTGGGGTCGGTCGGGGGCATGGGTGCTCGGTGTGTCGGCGATCGGCCCGGGAGACTGGCGAAGGGATGGGCTGGACCCTGGATGGCGTTGCAGAATCGGGGTTTCTTGGGGATTGCCCCAATTTTGTGTGAAGGCGGGATGGGAGGCTTGCGGTCGCTGGAGGTTATCGGTATCGTCTGGCCTGGTCAGCGGGAGAGAAGGAGTGTCGTGAGGAGAGGAGAGGCCTCATGTTCACGGGTCTTTGCGCGCGTCGGGTCTGGTCGGCCCTCGGGTCGGCGTTGACTCTGTCCTTGGTTGCCGGCGCTCCGGCGCTGGCCGATCCCCTGCTGCCCGGCACATCGCTGGTGCCCGTGATCGGCGAGCCCGATCCGACGGGCGGCACGACGGTCGCGTGGATGTCGCAGCCGTTCAACAGCCCCGGGTTCTACTCGGGAACGCTGACGTCTGTGGTGATCAGCGGCGATCCGTCGAACCCCTACGGGGGGCTGACGTTCGTGTACATCATCAACAACGAGCCGACCAGCCGGCACTCGCTGGGCCGTCTGACCGTCAACGGCTACGGCGGGTTCCTGGTGGACGCTTCGTTCAAGTCGCCGGTGGCGCTGGGCGACACGGCGCCGGCGATCGCCGACCGCGACGCGGTGGGCGACATGATCGGCTTCTCGTTCTTCGCCGGGCTCAACGGGTCGAACCGGGTGCTGCCCGGCGGCGTGTCGGCCATGCTGGTGCTGCAGACCAACGCCACATCGTGGACCGATACGTTCGCCTCGGTCATCAACGGCAACGTGGTGACGGTGCCGACGTTCTCGCCGGTGCCGGCGCCGGGGGCCGCAGCGCTGGGCGTCATCGGCCTGGCCGCGGCGTCGCGCCGTCGGCGACGGTGATGGACGCGGACCCACGGGGCGACGGCTGACGCGCCCCGCGGCACGGTCAACGAGCGGCCGGTCCGGTTCGCGCACGCTGGTGCGCGGGCCGGGCCGGCTGGCGCGCGCCCTGCGTGGCATCAGGTGTTGAACAGGAAGTGGCAGACGTCGGCGTCCTGCATGACGTAGCCCTTGCCCTCGGTGCGCATGCGGCCGGCGTCGCGGATGGCCTTTTCGGACTTGAGTTCCTCGAGGTCGGCGACGCTGTAGACCTCGGCGCGGATGAAGCCGCGTTCGAAGTCGGAGTGGATGACGCCGGCGGCCTGCGGCGCGGTGGCGCCGATGGGGATGGTCCAGGCCCGGACTTCCTTGGGCCCGGCGGTGTAGTAGGACTGGAGGCCAAGGAGGGTGTAGGCGGCACGGGCGAGGGCGGCCAGGGCGGGCTCGCGCATGCCGTAGGCGCCGAGCATCTCCTTGCGTTCATCGTCGGCCAGGCCGGCGAGCTCGGCCTCGATCTTGGCGCAGACGGGCACGACCTGCATGCCCTCCTGGCGGGCGCGCTCGCGGACGCGGGCGGCGTGGGGGCCCTGGCCGTGGACATCGGACTCGTCGACGTTGGCGACGTAGAGCACGGGCTTGCTGCTGAGCATGCCGAGGCTCTTGACGATCTTCTTCTCTTCGGGGTCGGTGATGGCGGCGATGACGCCGCGGGCGGGCTTGCCCTCGGCCAGGACGGGCGCGAGCTTCTTCAGGACGGCGTAGCGGGCGATGGTCTCTTTTTCGCCGCTCTTGGCGGCGCGCTCGGCCTTGGGCAGGGCGCCCTCGATGGTCTGGAGATCGGCGAGGATGAGCTCGATCTCGATGGTCTCGATGTCGCGGATGGGGTCGACGGAGCCTTCGACATGGGTGATCTGCTCGCCGCCGGGGGCGCTGGTGAAGCAGCGGACGACGTGGAGGATGGCGTCGACTTCGCGGATGTGGGAAAGGAACTTGTTGCCCAGGCCCTCGCCCTTGCTGGCGCCGCGGACGATGCCGGCGATATCGACCAGGCGCAGGGCCGCGGGGATGATCTTCTGCGTCGTGATGTTCCGGGCGATGGCGGCGAGCCGATCGTCGGGGATGGGGACGATGCCGACGTTCGGCTCGATGGTGGCGAAGGGGTAGTTCGCGGCCAGGGCGCCGGCGTTGGTCAGCGCGTTGAAGAGCGTGCTCTTGCCGACGTTGGGAAGGCCGACGATTCCTGCTTCCATGAAGTGGCTCGAAGGGGAGTGCGGGTGCGGGCCTGAGGGCGCGGATGTTTCGGGCGGCTAGGGTACGCGCGGCGGGCGGGAGAAGTCGCGAGCGCCGAGTCGCGAGTCGCGAGAAGAGGCTGGGACACGGATTGGCACGGATGGGAACGCGGAAGTGCTGAGTGCGGAGTGCGGAGGGGATGGCCGCGGATGGAGGCGGGTTGGGCAGGGGACGCCGATGGGCAAGGCGCAGCACCGATGGAGGCAGGCGGCGGAGCGCGCGGCGTGGGCGGGGGCGGTCGTGCTGCTTCTGGCGTGGCAGACAAGCGTGTGGGCGTTTGTGGAGTGGTACCACCGGCGAACGGGGCCGCACGTGCGGATGGTGTCGCTGGCGGCGGGGGTGCTGCACGTGGCGTGGTCGGAAGGATCGGCGGCGGGTGCGTGCGACTGGCGGCTGGAGGCGCACTGGGACCGCGAGCCGCTGCGGGGGCTGGCGTGGTGGCCGCGGTGGGAGCGGTCGTCGTGGCCGGGGGATGCGGCGTATGTGTCGGTGTCGCTGCCGCTGTGGATGCCGGCGGCGGCGGGGCTGGGAATGGCGGGGTGGATGTCGTTGCGGCGGGCCGGGCGAGCTCGGCGCCTGGCGTCGGGCCGGTGCCCGCGGTGCGGGTATGACCTTCGGGGCCTGGGGCCGGGGGCGGAGCGGTGCCCGGAGTGTGGGGGGCGGCGGGCGGGGTGAGTGCATTGAGCGCGGCGCAGGGAGTGGTTGCGGCGCTGAGAGCGCTCGCAGCGCAAGGGTTGGGCGCGGCACCGGGGGTGCCCGAAGCACGGCGGGCCGGGGCGCGTGGGGTCAGGGCGCGCGCGATGCGGTGGGCCAGTTGCGAGCGCCGGAGCTCGAGCAGGTCGCGGTGATGGCGCTCGCGCTGCTCGAGCCGGGCGAGGGTGGTGAAGGTCTGCCGCGCGGCGGAGAGGGCGGCGAGCCACTGGGCGTCGGCGGGCTTTCCGGCCGCGGCGAAGCGGAGCACGGCCTGCAGGCACAGGTGCAGACACTGGCGAGCCAGGTCGAGACTGGCGGGGGAGACCAGGGGGCCGGGGGCGGCGGGGCTCGGACTGGCGGTCGAACCGGGCGCGGACGCGGCGGGGCGCACGGCGGGGAGCGTGGCTGAAACGTCGCCCGGCACAGCGGCGGCTTCTGTGGCGGGACTTGCCGCGGCGGGGCGTGTGAGGATGATGGTGGGCGATGCGTTCATGCGGGGATGATGCCGCGCCGCTGGCGGCGGGCAACGCAGCGGCCGCGTGTGCGCGAGAAGCGGCCAGAAATGGCGCACAAACGTGGCCGGGAGGGAAGCCGCGGATCAGCGCGGACGTGCGCGGATGCGGGGAAGTCGCGGGCTGGGATGGGGAGACGCCGTGAGGCTGCCGGGTTCATGCAACGGAAGGAGGGCGGAGGCGCGGCGGGCAACGAACGGCTGCGGGCGCAGCGTCAGATGCCAGAAGCCACCGCGATCGATCGATGCACGATCACGTTTACGGGTTGCGAACCGAGATCGGCCCAGAGACCCTTTGCAATCGCGTCCCACACGTCGTACAGGTATGGAAGCTCGCCACCCCACGTCGCGTTGGCGCCCTGCTCGGTTCGGAGTTCCTCCATCATTTCAGCCGCTTCACCCACCTGCATCATCACGCCAACCCAGCCCTCGAAGTGATCCGTGAGCCACTGAAGTCGGACCGTGCCGTTGCTGTCGGCGAGTTGGCAGGCGCGAAGCGCGTCGGCTATTCCGGCGGCGTTGACGGCGACTGCAGCTGGGTCGATGTTCGGCATGGTCCGTGCTCCTCGGTCACCTACGCCACGAAAACCTCGCGGCGGTGATACTCCAGCATCTCCGGCGATGGAGCGAATCGTTCGGGCATCGTGATCGACTGGCCCGCGCGGCTCGCGAACATTTCCCTGTAGATGGGCGCTGGGACTTCGGCCTTGACGCGCTTGGACACCTGCAGGACAAAGCGATCCGAGAGCGTGATCAGCCCGCGATCGAACGCGGCGTCGTGCAGCGCGTTGAGGCAGAGCCCGTTGCGCGGGTCCAGCCGAAGGGCCGGATCGTGGGACCACGGCACGATGTGGCTGGCTCGCAGCAGCGCCTGGCTGGAGATGCCCGTGATGCAGCACTTGCCGTCGTGGGCTGCGATGACCGCCGCGCGGAAGAACGACTGGCCCCGGCGCTGAGCCGTTCCCCGCTGGACCACGGTTGGCCCGGTTGGCGCGGTGCGCGGCGCTGATCTCGTGCGCGCCGGCGCGGATGTCGCATCGGCCGGCTCGACGGCGATCGAGTTGTCGGCCAGCACGTCCCACTTGCCGAAGAACTCGGCCCAGATGGCGCGGTCCGCGGCCGACGTGTTGCCCATGCCGGCGATCCCTCGCTGGCGATGGTACGGATCGAGGCTCGCAAAATTGCCGAGTTTGTAGGCCACGGCGGACGGTGTCCGATCGATCGCGTTCGCAACAGCCACCACCGCCGGGTTGCTCTTGTGCATCCTCCCAAATGGGATCTGGCAGTAGAGCGCGAGCGTCTTGACGAGTTGGTCGCGCGTCCACCCTTGGCGAGCCATGGTGTGCAGCGTAACGCACGGAGGGCCGACTTGCATGGCCGCTGCGATCGGCTTGCGGCCCCGGCGGGGCCGCGGAATGTAGCCGCGGGTGAAGCGGAGCCCGCGCTCTGGCGGGCGCAGCGCAACCCGTGGGAGCGGGATTGCATTTCCTCTCTGCCCCGAAGGGCCAGAGGAAACGCGTGTTGCGTTCGTTGCACCGGCGAATCGGGGAGCGATCGTCAATTCCTCCGCCCCTGCCGGGGCGGAGTCGGTGAAGGGACTGCTTCCACGGGTTGCGCGACGCGCAGAGCCGCGTCGCTTCACCCGTGGCCACAACCCGTCGCCCCGCTGGGGCGAGATGCCAGGCGTGCTCAACGGGCGAGGGGCACCATGGATCTCCCGGTCGGTGGGATGAGCTCGGGCAGGCGCGGCTGATCGGCGCAAAGCGCGCGGTTGACATGACGCACCGGTTGCGACCTGCGAATAAGCCCGGATCGGCCCGGGTCGGCCCGGGTCGGCGATGCGGCCGGGATCGCGCGGCTGCGGATCGAGCGTGCGCGGTTCAAGCTTGTACCCGTGGTTTGCAGAGTCGATCTGCACGCGGGCGGCTGCCGCCTCCACGAGCCCCCCCACACCACACGCCACACGCCATACCCCCACACATCACACCCCCCGCGCCTACCCATTCAATGACCCCAACGGGATTCGCACACCCCGAAAATCCTGTGGGAAACACGCGAGTTTCCGATTCGGGCGGCAGCAAATCCGGCAACACCGGGTCGGGTTTGGGTCGTCCGACGCCTCCTTCGGGCCCTACCCCCCCACCCGACCCAGACCTTTCGGCCGTGGTCGGGGCGTGGCCGAGACTGCCGGCGGCGGTTCGGGCGGGGATCGCCGCCATGGCCCGGGCCGCGGCGAGCGGGGAGGCAAGGCGATGAAGCCCCCCACCGACGCCGTCGTCGTCCGGAACCGCCTGAATGCCCGCCGGAGCACGGGCCCGATCACCCCCGGGGGCAAGGCCGCATCGCGGTGCAACGCCGTCCGGCACGGCCTGCGGGCCAACCCGGCGGCTGGGACGGTCGAGCAGGCGGGCCGCTTCCGAGCCCTTCTGGGGGCCCTGGAGGAGCGTTTACGGCCGCGTGACCCGCTTGAGCAGGCGCTGGTGCATCGGATCGGCGTGGCCATCTGGCGGCTGGAGCGGGCCGTCCGGGTCGAGGCGGCGATCACCAGCGAGCAGGTCGACGGACAGGTGCCCGAGGCGGCACAGGTTCAGCAGTGGGTCGAACGCATCCGCAGCGCCTGGCGCGTGGAGCACCGCCAGGTCCCGCGGTTCCCGGGTGCGCCGGGCAAGGACGGCAGGATCATGCGGACCGAGGGCTGGCGACCGGACCTGAGCGGCCTGGACGATCTGCGCGGCCGCGAGATGCTCGCCATCGGCACGGCCCTGACCGCGATGATGGAACTGCTGCGAGCCCTGATGCTGCACCTGCGGGACAGCCCCGAGGACATCGGCAAGGACGAGTGCGAGCAGATCGCCTGGCTGCTGGGCGAATCGTGCTGGCGGATGCCGGTGGGAGCCGAGCGGCCGTACCCCGACGAGGCCCCCGCACCGTCGACCGTGGAGCGGCTGATCGGCAGTGCCCGGCAACGGCGGCGTGGAAGG
>JAHCJH010000129.1 GCA_026126345.1 Phycisphaeraceae bacterium
CGGCGGCGGGGCCGTGCGTGCCGGCGGGGTGCGTGCGGCTGGACGGGGGCGCGGGCGATGGCGTTGCGGACGAGGCGCAGGCGGGGCTGCCGCCGGTGCTGGGGGATGCGGCGCAGTTGATCGCGCTGGCGTCGCGGCACCGGTTCACGCTGGCGCTGGTGAGTGAGGCGGGGCTGCCGGGGGCGCAGGCGTCGCGGCTGATGGACCTGCTGGCGCGGCTGGAGGTGCCGGCGGTGCTGGTGCCCGGGGTGGAGCGGCTGCTGATCGAGGCGGCGGGGGCGCAGCGGTCGGGCGGGGCGGGGGAGGCGGGCGGGGAATCGGCGGTGCGGCGGCCGGCGCGCCGGCACGGCGGGGCGGAGCGGCTGGACCTGTCGGCGCTGATCGGGCGGACGCACTACGGGCTGGACCCGGCGCAGGTGGGGCGGATCATCACGGGCAAGCGGGTGCTGATCACGGGGGCGGGGGGCTCGATCGGCTCGGAGCTGGCGCGGGTCGTGGCGGGGTTCGGACCCGAGTGCGTGGTGCTGATGGAGCGGGCGGAGAACAACCTGTTCTCGATCGATCATCACCTGGCGCGGCAGCACCCGCTGGTGGCGCGCCGGGCGGTGCTGCACGACGTGGTGGATTCGGACCAGACGCTGCGGCTGCTGGCGCAGCACCGGCCGCACGTGGTGTTTCACGCCGCGGCGCACAAGCACGTGCCGCTGATGGAGGACCACCCTGGTCACGCGGTGAACAACAATCTGTTCGGGACGAAGTCGATCGCGGACGCGTCGCTGGCGGCTGGGGTGGAGCGGTTCGTGATGATCTCGAGCGACAAGGCGGTGAACCCGACGAGCGTGATGGGGGCGACCAAGCGGCTGGCGGAGATCTACGTGGCGTCGCTGGCGCGGTCGCAGCCGGCGACGCAGTTCGGGATGGTGCGGTTCGGGAACGTGCTGGGCTCGGCGGGGAGTGTGCTGCCGTTGTGGCAGCAGCAGCTGGACGAGGGGCACGCGGTGACGGTGACGGACCCGCGGATGACGCGGTACTTCATGACGATCCCGGAGGCGGCGGCGCTGGTGGTGCAGGCCGGGGCGCTGGAGCAGCCGGCGGGGGAGGCGCCGGTGTACGTGCTGGACATGGGCCAGCCGGTGCGGATCCTGGAGCTGGCGCTGCGGTTCGTGCGGCTGAACGGGTGCGAGCCGGTGATCGACGAGGCGACGCTGCCGGCGGCGGCGCGGGGGCTGCGGCTGGCGGAGCTGGCGGGCGGATCGCGCGGGCACGACGAGGCGCCGGCGGTGCCGGTGGTGTTCACCGGGGCGCGCCCGGGCGAGAAACTGTACGAGGAACTGTCGTACTCGGCGGAGCACCTGCGGCCGACGGCGCACCGGGGGATCAACCAGTGGGCGGCGGACGGCGCCGGGCTGGACACGGCGTCGGTGATGCGGATGATCGCGGACATGTCGGCGCTGCGGACGGGGGCGGCGTCGAAGGGCGCGGTGCTGGCGGCGCTGCGGCAGTGGGTGCCGGAGATGACGCGGACCGACGGGGAGTGAATCGCTGAACGGCGCGGGGGACGGTGTGGATCAGGCCGGCGGGGGCAGGTCGGCGGGCGCTACGGCGCGGCCTTCGAGCAAACGCGAGCGGACGGTGAGGTAGACGCGCTGGTCGCGGGCGCGCAGGGCGGGGGATCGGCGCGCCAGCGAGGCGTAGGGCATGGCCAGGCGCTGGTTGGCGGCCAGGCGCTGGGCGTGGCGCGCCAGGAAGGCCCAGTAGAGCGGGGTGACGGGGCAGTCGCCCTTGGGGGAGAAGCGGCAGCCGTCGCAGAAGTCGCTCATGCGGTCGATGTATGCGGCGCCGGCGACGTAGGGCTTGGTGGTCATGAGGTCGCCGACGCCGAACGTGGCCATGGCCATGACGTTGGGCTCGACGACCCAATCCCATGCGTCGGCGTAGGCGCACCAGAACCAGTCGGTCAGATCGCGCACGGAGCAGTCCAGGAGCGTGGCGAGGTTGCCGAGCACCATGAGGCGGGTGATGTGGTGGCTCCACGCTTCGTCCCACACCGAGGCGACGACCTGGTCGAGACACCGCAGGCCGGAGGGGGCGCCCCACCACGCCGCGGGCAGCGGGGTCTGCCGGTCGGCGGGCTGGAGGGCTTGGGCCAGCGCGCCGCCATCGGGCGGCGGCCCGGGCGGGCCGGTCCAGGGCTCGCCGGTCCAGCGCGACCAGCCGCCGTCGCCGGGAGCTGGCAGCGACGCGGCGGGCCCGCCGGGCAGGTCGCGGAAGCCGTCGGTGGCGTCGTGGACGTGGCGGACGAACTCGCGCCAACCGAGGACCTGGCGCACGAACCCCTCGCGGCTGGGGAGCGGGACGTCGGCGGCGGCGGCGCCGTCGATCAGGTCGCGCGGCAGCAGACGGTGCAGGTTCACCAGGGCGCTGACGCGGGTGTGAAAGAGCGTGCGCGAGCGGACGCTCATGGCGTCTTCGTACGGCCCGAAGTGCGGCAGGCAATCGCGCAGCGCCCAGCGGAGCAGGCGGCGGGCATCGGCTTCGGTGGCGGGCAGGGACGCGGGATCGACGCGCCCGGGGTGCCGGTCGAACTGGGCGTTGACCAGGTCGATGACTTCGCGCGTGATCTCGTCTGGCTCGAAGTCGGGCGGGACGGGGGCGGGTGGGCTGCCGCGCCAGGGCTTGCGGTTCTCGGTGTCGAACGAGAGGCGGCCGCCGGTGAAGGCGCCGTCGGGATCGATGAGCACGCCGGTGCGCCGGCGGACGTGGCGGTAGAAGCGGTCCATGCGCCAGGGCGGGCCGTGCTGCGCCTGGCGGAAGTCGTCGGGGGTGGTGAGCCAGCCTTCGTGGGGGAGTTCCTCAATGAGGCCGCGCGCGACCAGGGGCGCCAGGTCGCGGCGGAGCTCGCGCTCGGCGGGGCGCATGACGCGGAGCGTGCCGACTTCGGCGGCGATGGGGGCGAGGGCTTCGGCGAAGGGGCGGTCGGCGGTGAGGTAGCGCACGGCGACGCCGCGGCGGGCCTGCTCGAGGGCGAACTGCCGCGCGTTGGCCCAGAGCAGGGCGAGGCGGTGGCGGTGCCAGGGTCGCAGGGCGGCCTTCCAGCGGCTTTCGATGAGGACGATGCCGAGGCTGGTCGCGGGCTCGCGGGCGAGGGGGCCGATGCGGTCGGAGAGCTGGTCCTCGGGGACGAAGAGCCATCGGCGGCGGCCGGGGTTGGCGGCGCCGGAGGCGGAGAGCGCGTGGACGAAAGCGCCGGTCGGGAGGTTGGTCATGGGTCGGGCAGCGGGCGGCCGCGTGCTGGGGATCGCTTTACTAGCGCGGCGGGTGGAGGGCGCGGAGCGCCGTTTCGACGGCGGCGGCGAGTTTTCTGTCGCTGTCGGGGCCGTGGCCGACGGCGGTGTAGGCGAGGGTGCCGTCGGCGTTGACGACGAAGAAGGCGGGGATGGCGCTGACGCCGAGTTGCCGGGCCAGATCGTCGCCGGCGTCGAGCATGGGGTACGTGAATTTCTCGCGGCGAACGAGCGCGCGGGCGTCGGCGTTTTCCCAGCAGTTGACGCCGAAGAACCGGACGGGGCGGCCTTCGAACTCGCGGTGGAGTTTCTCAACGCCGGGCATGGCGGCCAGGCAGGGCGCGCACCAGGTGGCCCAGAAGTCCAGGACGTAGACCGAGCCGGCGAGGTCGGCCGAGCCGACGGTGGCGCCGTCGAAGGTCTTGAGCGCCCATGCGGGCATGGGCTGACCGACCTTGGGCGGGCCGGCCCGGGCGGGCGTCGCGGGGGCGGTCATCTTCGGCACGTAGGGGCGGGCGTCGTAGTCGCGCGGGAGCGACCAGGACAGTGCGCCCGGGTCGGGCGGGCCGTCGGCAACGACGTCGGAAAGCGTGAGGACGCCGATGCCGGGCGCGGGGTCGGTGTAGAGCGCTTCGACGCGGCGCGGGAGCTGATCGGTCCGGGCGATGAAGACCCAGACGAGGTACTCGGGGCGGCCGGTCGCCTGCAGGTCGATCTGCACGACGTCGCAGGGAACGCCGGCGACGGAGCGCACGCCGATGCGACGCGCCGGGGCTTCGGCGCGCTGGAGCACGGGGCCGTCGACCAGCACGGACCAGTTGGCGAGGATCGAGATCAGGAACTGGCCGCCCTCGGCGAGCATGTCGGGCACGGCGGAGGCGGGGCCTTCGAGCACCGTTCTGTCGGCGTGGCGGATCATGATCGCCTTGTCGCCGTCGAAGACGGTTTCGATGCGTTGGGGATCGGTGGCGTTGGTGGGCGTGAAGGCGGCGCGGAGGGCGAACTTCCAGGCCGCGGGGGCCTGGCCGTGCTTGTACTGGCTGATCACGACGGAGCCGGCGACGAGCGGCGAGCGGGCGGAAAGATCGCCGACGCCCTCGCGCGCGGCGGTGAAGCGCAGGGCGCGGACGCCGGACAGCGCCCGGTCGGCCCGGCGGAGCAGCGCGGCGCCGTCGTCTTCGGGCGGGTCGTCGTGGGCGGTGGCCGTGGCGGGCCACGCCAGCAGCGGCACGGCGGCGAGCAGCGCGCCGATCGCCGGGAGCCATCGGAACAGCGGCATGGGAAACCCTCCGTGCCGGCGTGCGTGCGCCGGCCGGGAAGGCTAGCCGGCGCCGGTCGCGCCGGGACGGCGGGCCCTACGCTGCGCGGCGAGCACGGGGCGGCGCGGCGGCCGTTCGGCAGCGAGCGCTGCCCCGGCGCAAGGAGCGACGATCATGGCGTACCGCAGCGCGACGGCGAAGTGGGTCGGGGGCCTGACCGAGGGCAAGGGGCACATCACGGTGCAGAGCGGCACGCTGGATGCGCCGTACGACTTCCGCGCCCGCACGGCCGACGGCAAGGGGACCAACCCCGAGGAGTTGATCGGCGCGGCGCACGCCGGGTGTTTCACGATGCAGCTGTCGGCGCTGCTGGGAGCGGCGGGGTGTCCGAATCCCACGCTCAAGACCAGCGCCAAGGTTCACCTGGAGAAGCAGGGCGCGGGCTTTGCGATCCCGAAGATCGAACTGGAGCTGGAGGGATCGGCCCCGGGCCTGACGGCCGAGCAGTTCCGCCAGCAGGCCGAACTGGCCAAGACGAGCTGCCCGGTGTCCAAGGCGCTGGCGGGCACGACGATCACGCTGGCGGTGAAGGTGGTGTGAGCCGGCGGGGTCAGCGCAGGATTTCCATGCGCAAGCCGCGGCTGTCGGCGGGTGGATCCGCGGGCAGCGAGACGGCGTCCGCGCGGGCGATGCGGTGTGCCGTCCAGAGGGCGGCGAGCGCGTCGATGGCGTCGTCGAGCTTGACGCCGGGGAGCGCGGCGCGGGCGCGGTGCGCGGCGGCGGCGGGGTCGGGTACGCCGGCGGCGGCGAGCAGGCGGCAGCGCTCGTTGAAGCCGGCGGCGGTGCGCTTGGGGGCGGCGACGGGTTCACCGCCGGCCAGTTCGTAGAAGCAGAGCTCGGGGTGCACTTCGCGCACGCGGTCTTGCAGCGCGGGGGTCATGCAGCCGTCGACCTCGCGGAGCTTCGGGAAGAGGTTGAAGGCCTGGATGGAGATGCCGCGGCCGGCGGTGGAGCCTCCGGCGCGGTTGGCCCGCAGGGCGGCGCGGTAGGAGGTGCAGGCCAGGGCGGGGCGCGTGGGCGGGGCGAAGACGCTGGCGCTGCGCCCGGGGCCGAGCATGGCGCGGGCGGCGCGGTCGCAGGCGCGCCCGCCGGGCTCCCAGCGGTCGAGTAGGCCGATGGGCATGTCAACGGCGATGGCGGCGGCGGCGGCGAGGCGTTGCAGCGCCTCGGCGAACGAGGGTGCGAGGTCGAAGGTCGGGGTGGCGGGTTCGCCGTCGGCGGAGGTGGCGATCACCCAGCCAGAGGAGCAGCCGTCGATGCCTGCGACGAGCGGGGCCATGCGTCGGGATCGTTGGCGAGGGGAATGAAAAACGGCGGGCCGAGGGGCCCGCCGTGCGCAGGTTGAAACGGAGGTCTGGACCGATCAGGCGCCGGTCTTGCTGGAGGGCGCGGCGGCCTTGGCGTCCTTGGCGGCCTTGGAGACGGCGGCCTCGATCTCCTTGAGACCCTTGGACGGGTCGAAGCCGGTCTCGTGGGCGATGATCTTGCCGTCGGCGTCGATGACCCACATGCTGGGGATGCCGGTGACGCCGTACTTCTTGGCAGAATCGTCACCCTCGGCCCAGCACGAGTAGGTGAACTTCATGGCCTTCATGTACTCGAAGGGCTTGCCGTTGTAGACGCGCTCGGGCTTGGTCTCGCCTTCCTTGGCCGGGGTGTGCGGGCGCTCCCACACGGCGACGCCGATGACCTTGACGTTCTTGCCCTGGAACTTCTCGTGCAACTTCTGGATCTCGGGCATGGCGGCGCGGCAGGGCGGGCACCAGGTGGCCCAGAAGTCGATGACGACGACGTTGCCCTTGAGGTCGGAGAGCTTCATCTCCTTGCCCGACGCGTCCTTGCCGATGATCTCGGGCGCGGCGTCGCCGACTTTGGGGCCCTTAGGGGCCTCGGGCTTGGGGGCCTTGGGGGTCTTGGGCGCGGCGGGGGTCGTCGGCTTGGCGGGCTGCTCCTTGGGGTCCAGCGCGATCGCCGTCAGCGGCAGGGCGGCGATCAGGGCAAGGGCGAACAGCGACTTCTTCACGGGCGTGCTCCTTGGAGGAACGGTTCGAGGCGGTTCCCGATTCGTCGGGATGGATAATGGTACCGGGGATTCGACCCCGCCCCCGGATCGGACGCACTCGGCGGCCGACGACTGAACGGACACCTACTTCTAGCCGATAGCCGATGGTGCGTTGCACTGCTGAAGGGGCTATCGATGCGCCGTCGCGGGTTCACCCTGATTGAGGTCCTGGCCGTGATCCTGGTCCTGGGGATCCTGGGCGGGGTCGCCGTGGTGAAGTTCGTGGATGCGTCGGGCCGGGCGCGGCAGTCGGCCGAGGCGGCGGTGGTGGCGGCGGTCAAGAGCGGCCTGCACATGTACCGGATGGACGGCTCGGTGCGCGGGGGCGTGCTGTGGCCGGCGAGCCTGGACGCGGTGGCCCAGGGCGGGAGGGCCAGCGGGGCGACGCCGTTCTTCGGACACGTGCTGCAGGCGGCGGTGGACCGGGGTTGGACCAAGGGGGGCACGGCGCACACGTACGTGTCGGACATGGGCAACACGTTCGTGTACGACCCGGCGACGGGCGCCTTCGGCACGGCGGAAGAGGTGGCGGGGGCCGCGGCGATCGCGGCGGCCGCCGCGAGCGGCG
>JAHCJH010000013.1 GCA_026126345.1 Phycisphaeraceae bacterium
ACCTCATCGCGGCGAGCGAGCGGTACGCGAAGCTGGTGCTGGCGCTGACGCGGGGCGAGCGGTTCGACGTTGTGCACGCGCACGACTGGCTGACGTTCCCGGCGGGGATCGCGGCGGCGCGGGCGACGGGGCGGCCGCTGTTGGTGCACGTGCATTCGACGGAGTTCGACCGCGCGGGCGACGGGGTGAACCAGCGCGTGTACGAGATCGAGCGGCGGGGGATGGTGTCGGCGATGCGGGTGATCTGCGTGTCAGAGCTGACCAAGAGCATCGTGGTTCGGCGGTACGGCATCGACGCATCGCGGGTGGACGTGGTGTACAACGGGATCGAGAACAGCCGCCTGCAGCCGCACGCGGGGGACCGAATCCAGAAGAACGACCGGATCGTGCTGTTCCTGGGCCGGATCACGATGCAGAAGGGGCCGGAGTACTTCATCGGCGCAGCCAAGAAGGTGCTGGAGAAGGTGCCGGAAGCAAAGTTCATCGTCGCGGGGTCGGGCGACATGGAACTGCGGATGGTGGAATTGGCGGCGGAGATGGGGATCGGCCACCGGGTGCTGTTCACGGGGTTTCTACGCGGGGCGGACGTGGACCGCGTGTACCGGATGGCGGACTGCTACGTGATGCCGAGCGTGTCGGAGCCGTTCGGCATCGCGCCGCTGGAGGCGATCCGCAACGACTTGCCGACGATCATCAGCAAGCAGTCGGGCGTGAGCGAGGTGCTGACGCACGCGCTGAAGGTGGACTTCTGGGACACGCACGAGATCGCCAACAAGATCGTGGCGGTGCTGCGGCATCCGCCGCTGGGCCAGACGCTGCGCCAGCACGGCGCGCTGGAACTCCACCGCCTGACGTGGGACGGGGCTGCCAAAGCCTGTGAACAGGCCTACGCCAAGGCGCTGGAAGCGCAGGGCAAACCCCTCACGGCGGCGCGGGCGTGAAACGCTGAGCCCGGACGGGCGTGGTTACTGAGCGCCGGCGGCGGAACGGCGAGCGGGCGGGGTCTGCTCGAACTTGGCCTTGTTCTTCTCGGCCTCTTCGTTGGTGATCTTCTGATCATCCGCGGACATGGTCGGCGTGTTGGAGCCGCCGCCGCCGAACGACAGCAGACCGAAGTTCCAGGCCAGCAGCCCGCCCGCAACCGCCAGACAGACGACGGCCGCGACGAGCTTGACGGTCTGGTTGTTGCCCCCGGACGACTTATTCTTCGAGGAAGTAGCCATGACACAAGCGTACCACATTGGCGGCACCGGCGCGGAAATGCCGGGCGCGCCGGGCGCGACCAGTCCGAACATCGCACGAACGGCTCACCCGACGTCGCGGTTCTGGAACAGCAGGACAGCCAAGGCCAGGAACAGCCCGATCTGCATCGCGGCGTAACCGAGCACGAGCGCCAGGTGGCCGAACGGAACGGGCTGGTTCTGGCTGACCGCATCGACCATCCAGAAGGCCTGGAAGTTGGGCACGATGCCCCAGGCGGCCAGAGCGAGCGCATTGGTCTGAGTGGGAGTCTTGAAGACGTAGTCGCCTTCGCGCGGTGGGCGGGAGACGTTGACGCCCCGCTCGCCGATGTTGCGCACGGTGAGCGTGAGGTCTTTCACGTCGGTGACGACGAGGCCGGGCTCGGAGCCGGCCCGAATGAGATCGTCGGGATTGAAGGGGCCATCGGGAGCGGTTCGCGGCTCGAAGGATCCGGATTGGAGATCGAAGCCGTTGGGATAGGGGCCGTAGTAGAGGCTGTCGCCGGGGCGGAGCGAGCGGCTGGGGCCGGTCTTGAGGGTGATCAGGTAGACATCACCGAGGCTGGAGAAGGGCTCGAAGCGGTCTTTCTCGGGGACGGCGCGGAGGACCGCGGCCAGCGGGGTGTTGCTGAAGGCGTAGCGGCCGAGCACGGGGCCGGAGAGCAGACCGAAGAGCATGACGACGAGGCAGATGACGATGGTCATGACCTGCCCGAGGCGGGCGGAGGCGGCGATGGCCACGGCGGTGAGCACGAGCAACGCCGCGCCGACCGAGACCGAGGCGATGAGGATCTGCGGCTTGAAGTCCCTGGACAGGGGCTGGACCTGCCAGTTCTTGTTGATGAGCAGCACGAGCACCCAGGCAAGGACGATGAGCGGGCAGAGCAGCAGCGAGGCGGTCTGGGTGAAGGACCAGCCGTAGAAGAAGTTCCCCCAGACGGCGACGGCCAGGGCGATGAACGCGGCGGAGAGGCCGAAGACGACGACGGGCTTGTCGACGTCGTCGGCGGCGGTGGACTGCACGCCGTGCCGCAGCGCCAGCTGGAGGAACACGAGCATGATGATCGTGGCGATGAGCATGGATGCGGCCACGCCGACGAACTTGCCGAGCACGAGCACGGGACGCGGGACGGGCTTGGAGACGACGGTGAGGACGGTGCGGCGCTCGATCTCGCGGCTCATGGCGCTGGTGGCGATGAAGCCGGCCAGGAGCGTTCCGGCGACGAAGACGGTGGCCAGGCCGATTTCGAGCAGCGACTTGTTGTCGCCGGAGACTTCACCGGTGGAGCGGTACTCCATGGTGAAGCCCGTGGACCAGGTGACCAGGACCATGGCGATGCCCGAGAGCACCAGCAGGATGAAGTAGATGGGCTGGCGGACGCTTTCGAGGAACGTGGTCCGCGCGATGGTCAGGGTCTGGGAGATCATGGGGGAGGGCGCGGCGGCGGTCCAGCGGGGCCGGAGCGGTTGGACTTTGGATGGGCCGAGCGGCCCGGGGTCTGTCCAGACGAGCGTCGGAGCATAGTGGTTCGCACCGGACGGGTCGAACCGGTCGGCCGGATGGTCGTATGGAGGGGGCGCTGCCCGCGATCTGGTGGGAAGTGGATGCGGACGGTGGAAAGTCCGCGGCGCTTCGGGCAGAATACGGCCCCTTCGTTCTGAAGGGTCGTCCAGACACCGCCGGCGTGCGCGCGGTGCGCGGGGCGGGGCAAGCCGGTCGAGGGGCATGGGAGCCGGGGAACGAATCCCCGTCGCCAACGGAGTCTCCATGAAGCCAGACGTGCTGAGTTTCGCCAGAGCCTCGAGCGCCGCGCTGCTGGGCATGGTGCTGCAGGGTGTGCTGGGGGTGGTGCTGCTGATCTACGGGATCGTGGGGGCGGACCTGGCGGCGCAGAGCGCGGCGTACACGATCCTGGCGGGACTGGTGATCTGGATCACGCTGGCGGTGCTGTTCGATCAGCACCGGCGGGAGCGCATCGAGGCGATCGAGGCCGAGACGCTGGGCAGCGCGCCGGGGCGGGCGGGGTCGGTGTTCGAGACGTCGGCGGAGGACCTGCGGGTCGCGGCACGCCGGCTGCAGTCGATGCACGCGTACCTGGTGCCGACGGTGTCGCTGCTGCTGGCCGCGGGGCTGCTGGCGCTGGCGTGGTGGCGGTTCAGCGTGGGCGAGCCTCGGGCGGCGATCGAGGAGTTCGCCAAGGTGCGTCCGACGGAGCGTGGGTGGGCGATCAGCCTGGGGCTGGCGATTGCGGTGGTGGGGTTCGTGTTCGGGCGGTACGTGTCGGGCATGGCCAAGCAGAAGGTGTGGGCGAACCTGCGGGGCGGCGCGGCCCAGGCGGTGGGCGCTTCGCTGCTGGGGCTGCTGATCGCGCTGTCGCACCTGATCGACCTGGCGGGCTCGGACTGGCTGCTGCGGATGTCGCTGGTGATCGTGCCGGCGTTCACGGGCCTGCTGGGGCTGGAGATCGTCGCGAATTTCCTGCTGAACCTGTACCGCCCGCGGAAGGCCGGGGAGATTCCCCGGGCGGCGTTCGATTCGCCGATCCTGGGGTTCGTCGCGTCGCCGGACCGGATCGCCAGCACGATCGGCGGGGCGATTTCGTACCAGTTCGGCGTCGACGTGACTGGGTCGTGGGCGTATCGGCTGCTGTCGCGCGCGGTGCTGCCGCTGGTGCTGTTCGGGGCGCTGGTGGTGGGTCTGATGACGACGATCACGGTGGTGGGCCCGAACGAGCAGGGGCTGCTGCTGCGGGGCGGCCGGCTGGCGCGGACGCTGCCGCCGGGGCTGCACCTGAAGTGGCCGTGGCCGTTCGAGTCGGTGGACCGGGTGGACGCGACGGGGCTGCGGGAGCTGACGCTGGCGACCCCCCGGCCGGGCGAGACGATCCAGGCGGTGCTGTGGACGAACGACCACGGGATCAAGGAGGGGGAGACGTTCGTGCTGGTGCAGCCGAACCTGGGCGCGGGCGGCACGGACGCGGCGACGGCGGGCGTTTCGAAGATCGCCGTGGAGATCCCGCTGGTGTACCGGATCGCGGATGTGCAGGCCTACGAGCGGTTTGCGCCGGCGCCGATGCGTGACGGCGTGCTGCGGGCGATCGCGCGGCGTGAGATGCTTGCGTACTTCGCGACGGTCAACGAGGACCAGCTTCTGGGCGCTGGGCGCGGGGACGCGGGGCGGGCGTTGCGGGAGCGACTGACCAAGGCGTACGAGCGCGCGGGGACGGGTATCGAGGTGGTGTTCACCGGGATCGAAGGCGTGCACCCGGACAAGGACGTGGCGCCGAAGTTCGAGGAAGTCGTCAAGAGCCAGCAGCAGTACGAGCAGTTGCTGGAGATGGGAACGACCGAGGCGATCAGCGCACTGACGATCACGGCTGGGAACCTGGACCTGGCGCGGCGGATCGCGGCGGAGATCGACGCGCTGTCGGCGATGCAGGGCAAGGCCGAGCCGGTGGCGATCCGTGCGCAGGAACTGAAGATCGAGGAACTGATCTCCCGCGCCGGGGGCCAGGCGGGCGCGACGCTGGCGCGAGCTCGGGCCGAGCGGTTGGGCAAAGCGATGACCGAGCGCGGGCGGGCCGAGGCCATGAGCGGCCGGCTGGCGGCGTACCGCGCCAACCCCGGCCTGTTCAAGGCGCGCCAGTACTTCGACGTGGTGCGCAGGGCGATCGAGGATGCGCGGGTCTACGTGACCGCGGACAACCTCCCGGACCTGCGCATCCAGGTGGACCTCAAGGACATGGGCACGGGCGACAACGTGTTCACCAACCCGACCGTCAGCCCCAAGTGAATCGACCGATCGAGCGACCCGACCTGACGCCCGGGGCGACCCCCGGCGGACCGGAGCCTGAACCGTGCAGAACCTGCTGAGAATCGTGGTAGCGGCCCTGATCGTGCTGGGGATCGTCGCGTACATGACGACCTACTCCGTGCGATTCACGGAGGTGGCGGTGGTGACGACCTTCGGCGGCGCCGACGCCGAATCGGTGCGCACCGAGCCCGGGCTGGGCTTCAAGTGGCCGTACCCCATCCAGACCGTGACGAAGTACGACACCCGCTGCGGTTCTGGACACGGGCCGATCAGGTGGCCACTGTCAGACGACCGGCAGGTCGTGGTGACGGCGTTCCTGACCTACCGCGTGAAGGACCCGCTGAAGTTCCTGCAGAGCTTCGGCACGGCGGGCGGCCGCGCGAGCGAGCAGTTCGCCCAGGCGGACAACGCGCTGCGCCTGAAGCTGCGCAGCGCGCTGGGGCAGGTGAGCAAGTACCGCCTCAGCGACCTGCTGTCGGCCTCGGCCGCGGGGAGCAAGCTGCCGGAACTCGAGTCGCAGATCATGCAGCAGCTCGGCGACGCCGCGTCCAGCGGGATCGAGCCGCTGGTCGTGGGCATCAGCGGCATCGAGCTGCCCGAGGCGACGACCAAGGCGGTGTTCGACCGGATGAAGGCGACGCGGCAGCGGATCGCGTCGGAGGCGGTGACGCGTGGCCAGGCGGCGCGGGAGAGCACGCGGGCGGACGCCGACGCGGCGGCGAAGAAGATCCTGGACTTCGCTGAGCGTCGGGCGGCGGTGATCCGCAGCCAGGGCGAGGCCGAGGCGGCGCAGTACTACGCCCAGCAGAAGGCCGACCCGGACCTGGCGGTGTTCCTGCAGCAGCTGGACTTCCTGCGGAACGCGTACTCCAAGAAGAAGATCACGCTGGTGATCCCGGTGACGACGCCGGGGTTCGGGCTGATGCAGCCGATCCCCCCCACCGTCATGCCCCAGCTGACGCTGCCCGGCGGTGAGACGACCGGCGGGAAGGGGGCCAAGTGAGCCAGATGAGCCAGGATCCGGGCAACCTGCCGGACCCCCAGGCGCCGGCCAACCCGGCGATGGTGGTGCGTCGCCGGCCGGCGAGCGTGACGCTGCGCGGCCAGAGCGGCGAGCCGACGGGCTCGACGCTGCTGGACCCGGCGAACCAGTCGCTGGCCGACGCGCTGAAGATCACCTACCGGCTGCTGCAGCTGGGCATGGTGGCGCTCGTGGCGGTGTTCGTGCTGTCGGGGTTGCAGTCGGTCAAGGAGGGCGAGCGGGGCATCCGCGTGGTGTTCGGCAAGGTCGAGAGCGACGATCTGCCGCCGGGATTCCAGTTCAGCCTGCCGCGGCCGATGGGTGAGATCGTGAAGGTGCCGACGGGGCAGCAGTCGATCGTGCTTCTGACGGAGTTCTTCCCGGGCCTGCGCCGGGAGGACATGGACAAGACGGACCAGGACCTGGCCAAGATGGCCAAGAACACGCTGGACCCGATCGGGGACGGGTCGCTGCTGACGGGCGACCTGAACATCGCGCACACGCGGTGGGAGATCCGGTACCAGCGGCAGCCGGCGCAGATCCGCCAGTACGCGGCGAACGTTGACCCGGACACGGAGCAGCGCATCGTCCGCGCGGCGGCGATGCAGGCGGTGGTGCAGGCGGCGGCGGGGCTGACGATCGACGAGCTGTTCAAGAACCTGCCGGACGCTTCGCGGACGGGGGCGTTCATGACGGTGGAAGAGCGTGCCAAGAGCCTGGCGCAGCGGACGCTGGACCGGATGCGGACGGGGATCGAGATCGAGTCGATGAAGATCATCCGCAAGATCCCGCCGATGAACCTGATCAACGACTTCGAGCAGGTGAACACCAGCGTGCAGACGGCTCAGAGCGTCGCCGAGCAGGCCGAGCAGGAGCGGCAGGCGACGCTGGCGGGGACGGCGGGCGACGCGGCGGGGCTGCTGCTGCGGCTGATCGGCGCGTACGACACGGCGCTGAGCGCCGGCGACCGTGCCGCGGCCGACGCGGCGCTGGAGCGGATCGATGCGGTGCTGGACGACAAGCCGGTGGAACTGGACGGGCGGCCGGTGAGCGTGCGGGTGACGGGGCGGGCCGCGGCGCTGCTGGCCGAGGCGCGGCAGTATCGCGCGAGCGTGGTGAGCCGGGCGCAGGCCGAGGCGAAGCTGTTCGAGGTGAAGCTCGCCAGCTACCGTGCGAACCCGCAGGTGGTGCTGGCCGGCGACTGGGCGGAGGCGTTCAGCGCGTTCCTGGCGCGGGACACCGTGCAGGTGTTCTGGCTGCCGGGGGGCACGCGGACGCTGGAGCTGTTCCTGAACCGCGACCCGGACGTGCAGCGCGAGCAGGAGCAGGCCCGGGCCAAGCGCCTGGCCGAAGAAGTTGCCCGGCAGCAGGCCAAGGAGCTGCAGGATCGGCAGTTCCAGCCGACGAACGAGATCAAGGCCCGCATCGAGTAGCGGGCCGCAGAGTGAACACGCGCCGCCGCGGGGCGGCCAGGAACGCGCATGGCCACCGAGAGCGCCCGACAGCCGATCGTCGCCGTCCAGGGACTGGTGAAGACCTTCAAGGACTTCTGGATGCGCACGCGCGCTCGGGCGGTGGACGGGGTGACGTTCCACGTTGACCCGGGGGAGATCTTCGGGCTCTTGGGGCCGAACGGCTCGGGCAAGAGCACGACGATCAAGATCGTGCTGGGGCTGCTGAAGCCGACGTCGGGCCGGGTGGCGGTGTTCGGCAAGCCCCCCACCGACGTGGGCGTCAAGAAGCGGATCGGCTACCTGCCTGAGGAGTCGTACCTCTACCCGTTTCTGAACGCCCGCGAGACGCTGGACTACTACGGGAAGCTGTTCGAGCTTGACCACAAGGTGCGCCGGCGGCGCACGGACGAATTGCTGGACATGGTGGGACTGGCGGGGGTGCAGTTCCGAGCGGTGCGGGAGTATTCCAAGGGCATGCAGCGTCGGATCGGCCTGGCGCAGGCGCTGATCAACGACCCGGACCTCCTGATCCTCGACGAGCCGACGACGGGGCTGGACCCGATCGGCACGCGCCAGGTGAAGGACCTGATCCTGGCGCTGGGGCGGCGGGGCAAGACCATCGTGCTGTCGAGCCACCTGCTGTCGGACGTGGAGGATTGCGTCAGCCGGATGGTGATCCTGTACGGCGGGACGATCCGCGCCGAGGGGACGTGCGACGAGCTGCTGACCAGCCGCAGCGCGAGCCTGATCGAGACGGACCTGCTGGACGACGGCACGGTCGCGGAGATCGACGCGCTGCTGCGGCGGCGCGGGGGCCTGGCGGTGAACCGGGTGAGCAAGCCGCGCCAATCGCTCGAGTCGCTGTTCATCGACATCGTGGAGCGGGCGGTCCGCGAGAAGGTGGCGACCAGCGGCGCTCAGCACACGGGGGACGTGGCGGGCTTCCTGAAGGCGGCTCCGGTGGAAGGCGCGGCGCTGATCAGCGAACTGGTGGAGGCGGCGCGCCGCCCCGAACCGGCGGCCCCCGCGACGGCGCCGCAACCGGCGGCGGCCCGGAGCGGCCCGGACGCCGACGTGCTGGGGTCGCTGCTGGCGCCCAAGGAAGCGGCGGCGACGGGCGAAGCTCCCGCGGGCGGGAAGACGCCCGCGCCGGCCGCGAAGGCGCCGACCCCGGCGGCGAATGTTGACAAGGGCGTGATCGACGCGCTGCTCAACGGCGGCGAGCAACCGGGGGCCAAGCCGTGACGTTCTCGGAGCGTTTGGCGCGGCTGAACAGCCTGCAGCAGGGGCTGTGGTTCAAGCTGGTCGCCACCGGGGTGGTGGTGGCGCTGGCGGTGGCGGCGCTGGTGACGTACTCGGTGCGGTCGGCGGCGCTGCAGCGGGCGGAGGCCGACACGCTGATCACGATCCCGACGGCCGAGCCGAAGGCGCCGGGCTCGGCCGAGGACGACCGGACCAAGGCCCCGACGGCCGAGGCGCAGGCGACGGAGGAGATCCGGCGGATGGCCGAGGCCAACGCGCGGGTGATCCGCAACATCCAGCTGACGCGGTACAGCGTGGGCTCGATCGCCGTGGGGCTTGGGCTGGGCGTGCTGGTGTGCCTGGCGGTGGTGTGGATCGGCTCGGGGCTGACGTACCTGGCGGTGGCGACGGCG
Organism: Phycisphaeraceae bacterium; assembly: GCA_026126345.1. Lineage (GTDB taxonomy): Bacteria > Planctomycetota > Phycisphaerae > Phycisphaerales > UBA1924 > JAHCJH01. The sequence goes on from JAHCJH010000013.1 coordinate 9,186, forward strand.
GCCCTGGTGACGGCGGCTCCGCTGGTGGTGTTCGGGAACGAATCGTGGCGCGGGTTGGGGCTGTTCCTGTCGTTCGCGCTGACGCTGGCGTCGGTGTTCAGCGGGCTGATGCAGGCGCTGCGGGTGGCGCTGAGCGCCTCGAACCCGGTGACGGCGATCGCGCGGAACGTGGTTTCCGAGGCGGTGCGGATGCGGATCACGGTGGTGTTCATGGTGGTGCTGATCGTGGCGCTGGCGGCCTTGCCGGGCACGCTGGACGCCAACACGCCGCTGCGCTACCGCGTGCAGGCGTTCCTGCAGTACGGCGCCGGGGGCGCGTTCTGGCTGGTGTCGCTGCTGACGGTGTTCCTGGCTGCCGGGAGCGTGGCCTTCGAGCAGCGCGACAAGATCATCTGGCAGACGATGACCAAGCCGGTGAAGGCCTGGCAGTACGTGCTGGGCAAGTGGCTCGGCGTGGCGGGCGTGTCGGCGGTGCTGCTGCTGGCCAGCGCCGCGGGCATCTTCCTGTTCACGGAGTACCTCCGCAACGGCAAGGCGCCGGACGAGCGAGCCCCGTTCGTGCCGGCCGACGAGACGCTGGCGGTGACCGAGGACCGGCTCGTGCTGGAGTCGCAGATCCTGGTCGCGCGGGAAACGGTGCGGCCGACGATCCCGCCGGCGGACGCCGCGGCGATCAACGCGGAGGTGAAGCGCCGGTTCGACCTGGCGATGCAGGAGTTCAACAACGATCTGACGCAGGTAACGCCGCGCCCGGACGAGCAGCGGATCATGATGGACGTGGCGCGGGACCGGCTGACGGAGTTCCTGTCGATCCCGCCGAACCTGGACCGGCCGCACCTGTACGAGTTCGACGGTTTGAAGGCGGCCAAGGACCTGGGGCGGCCGCTGACGTTCCGCTACCGCTTCAACGCGGGGAGCAACCTGCCGACGGATCTGTACCGGGTGACGTTCCTGGTGCCGGGGTGGAACCCGCAGATCGTCTCGGCCCCGCTGGGGCAGACGCTGTCGATGACGCTTTCGGCCTCGGCGATCACCGAGAAGCAGGTGCAGAACAACGACGGCTCGACCAGCACCGACTGGGTGCTGCCGGTCTACATCTTCAACGGCGACCTGTCCCGCCAAACGGTGAACCGCGAGACGATCGTCTTCCCGCCCGACGGGCTGGAACTGTCATACCCGGTGAGCGACTGGCGGTGGAACTTCGTCCGCGCGGCGGTGGTGCTGTGGCTCAAGACGACGTTTCTGGCGATGGTGGCGATCGCGGCTTCGACGTTCCTGTCGTTCCCTGTGGCGTGCCTGACGGCGTTCGGGGTGCTGTGGATGGCCGAGGGGGCGACGTTCCTGGCCAACGCGCTGGACAACTACGGCACGATCCAGGGCAGCGAGCGTGAGTTCCTGTGGTGGCGCGTGCCCATCATCGCCATCGCGACGCCGATCAGCACCATCTTCAGGTTCTATTCGGATCTGTCGCCGGTAGCCAACGTGGTCGAGGGGCGGCTTCTATCGTGGAACCTGCTCGTGCAATCGACGATCATCCTGGGCTCGCTGAACGCGGCCCTGTTCGCCATCGGTTCGTTCATCTTCCGCCGGCGCGAACTGGCTACCTACTCGGGCCAGTAGCACCGCAAGACCTCTGCCCGACCGCCGGACACCCCGCATGCGAGCTTTCGCCCGAACCCAGATCGTCGCCTCGATCGCCCTGGCGGTATCGCTGGCCGCCAGCGGGCTGCTGACGGTGCGGATCGCATCGTCGGCGGGCCGGCACCAATTGACGTACACGGGCAAGGCCGAAGAGGGCATGACGCGGGAGGAGGCGCTGGGGGTGGCGCTGGGGGCGTTCCGCGGGCTGTTCGTCAACTGGCTCTGGATCCGCGCCAACGAACTGAAGGAAGCGGGCAAGTACTACGAGGCGGTGGACCTGGCGCGGTCGATCACGCGCTTGCAGCCGCGGTTCCCGCGGGTGTGGGCGTTCCACGCCTGGAATCTGGCGTACAACATTTCGGTGGCGACGCAGACTGCCGGGGAGCGCTGGCAGTGGGTGAACGCGGGGATCCGGCTGCTGCGCGACGAGGGGATCCCCGCGAACCCGTCGGACCTCCTGCTGCACAAGGAACTGGCCTGGATCTTCCTGCACAAGGTGCAGGGGGTGATGGACGACGCGAACAACGTGTACAAGCGAGAGCTCGCGCGGGAGTGGACGATCGCGCTGGGCCCGCCGCCGCCCCGGACCAAGGAGACGCGGACGGTCGAAGCGATCACGGCGCGGCACGTGGAGTGGCTGCAGCGCATCGCCAACGGCCGGAACACGATCGAGGAGGTGCGCGCATCGGGCCCGCAGGCCGTGGCGCTCATCGATCGGCTCAAGGCCGAGGCGGGCCTGGACCCCGCGACCCTCCAGGGCCGGCTGGAGATCCTGAGGCACATCGAGGAATCCCGCTCGGCCGTGCGGAAGATGGAGGCGTTCGGGGTCGAGAGCCAATTCCCCGGTAACCTCAACGCGTCGCTGATCCGGCTGCTCTCCGACGCTTCGTTGCGGCCGGGGTGGGAGGCGCTGTCGCCCTACCTGCGCAAGCGGCTGCTCATCGACCACTACCATATGGAACCGGAGCGGATGGTCCGCTTCACGCAGAAGTACGGGCCGATCGACTGGCGGCATCCGTGCGCCCATTCGCTGTACTGGGCCGCGCGGGGCGTCGAGGAGGCATTGACGCGGCTCAACGAGTACAACGAGCGCAACATGGACTTCGTGAACACCGACCGCCTGGTGCTCCAGAGCCTGCAGGAGCTGCGCCGGGGCGGGCAGGTGATGTACGACATCCTGCTGCCGGACATGTACGTGCAGATCCCCAGCGGCGACTTCATCAAGAGCTACGAGGGGGTGATCGAAGAGCTCATGGAGCGCGAGGCCGACCAGATGGCCCTGCAGGGGGCCGACATGAAGCGGCGGGTCTTCCGCTTCTACGCCGCGGCGTACGAGAATTTCCTGAGCGATGCGCTCGCGTTCCTCTACCGGCGTGGTCAGGTGGAGGAAGCCAAACGCTATCAACAGAAGCTGGCGACGTGGGAAGGCCGGAACCTGAACGACCTGGAGCAGGACCGGATCCGCAAGCTGCCGATCGACGAGTACATCCTGCAGAACCTCAAGGAACGGATGACCGACCCGTCGGTGGCGCGGAGCGAGGTGTGGGCGGGCCTGTTCGGCGCGTACCTCAACGGGTTGTACGTCGGCGATGAGGACCTTTTCCGCTCGCAGTTCAACTACGCGCAGATGGTGCACCGCACGTACATGGACGAGCAGCTTCGGCTCACGACGGTGGACCTGACGCGGGCGCGGATGGAAGTAATGGACCGGGACTTCCGCGTGGAGGCATCGCGTGCATTCGTCGCCATCGCCGGGGCGCTGAGTCCGTTCGACTCCGCGCTCATGTTCCAGCGGACGCCCAACGACCTGCGCCTGGCGATCTACTACCTCATGGACCGGGCCAAGATGGTGCCCATGAATGAAGACGGGTCGCCGGCCACGCCGGAACTGGGCAGGCTGTTCCCGACGCCGCCGGACTACGCGGCGTACCGGGCTGCCCGCGATGCGCAGGAAGCGGCCCGAAAGGCCCAGGACAAGGCGAACCAGGACCTGAAGTAGCGTCCGCGTCCGTGGAAATCAGCGGCAGAGGCGTTCGAGCGCTTCGGCGTACCGGGCCTGGGTGCCGCGGACGATGTCGGCCGGCAGTTCGGGGCCGGGCGGGGACTTGTCCCACGCGCGGGACGCCACGAGCGATTCGAGGTATTCGCGGAGGAACTGTTTGTCGAAGCTGCGCTGCGGGCGTCCGGGCGCGTAGCCGTCGGCCGGCCAGAATCTCGATGAGTCGGGGGTGAGCACCTCATCGATGAGGATCGGCGGCTGCCAGACGCGGCCCTGGCGCGACGCGCCGCCCTCGGGCAGGCCGAATTCGAACTTGGTGTCGGCGATGATGATGCCGCGGCCGAGCGCGTACTCGGCGGCGGCGGCGTAGATGGCGAGCGTGGTGTCGCGGAGGACGGCCATGGTCTCGAGCCCGACGATCTCGGCGGCGCGGTCGAAGGAGATGTTCTGGTCGTGCCCGCTTGCTTCCTTGGTGGCTGGCGTGAAGATGGGCTGGGGCAGACGGTCGCACTGACGCAGGCCGGCGGGCAAGGCAACGCCGCAGACCGAGCCCGTGGCCTGATACTCCTTCCACCCGGAACCTTCCAGGTAGCCGCGGGCGACGCACTCGATGGGGATGACCTCGCAGCGTCGTGCGATGGTGATGCGGCCGTCCAGCCAGGCGGCGAGTTCGGACCCCGGGGGCGCCAAGCCCGGCGGCAGGTCGGCGACGCTGGTGGACAGCACGTGCGTCTCGGCGAACCGGCGATCGCGCACGAACCCGAACCAGAACGAAGACATGGCGGTGAGGGTCCGCCCCTTGCCCGGTACGGGCGTGGGCATGACCACGTCGAAGGCGGAGATGCGATCGGTGGCGACGATCAGGAGCCGGCCCTCGCCCCCCGGGCGGGCGGGGGGCAGGGCGTAGACGTCACGGACCTTGCCGCGGCGGACCAGCGGCAGGTCGATGGGCGGGGGGGCGTCGGCTCGGGTGGTCACGCCCCCAAGGTAGCGGCGCCGCCACGTTCGGGCGAGCCGAGCATGCACCGGATTGGAGCCGGGCCGCTATCCTCCGTTTCTCGCGGTTCGACCCCTCCGATGCCCCGACCATGCTGAAGTTTGCGGTCTTCGACGAGTCCGGCCCGGCCACCGCGTGGAACCTGCGCCACCAGCACCTCATCGGGTCGGACGACGTGGTCGTGCCGTCGGAGATCGCGTTCGAGGGGGGCCTGATCCAGTGCCGCAAGCGGATCGACGGCTCGGCGGCGCTGGGGCTGCAGTTCCCGGTCGCCGACGAATCCGGCGGCGAGGGGAGCCTGCTGACGCTGCGGACGTGCCTGCTGCGCGACCGGGAAGAGCCGTATCTGCTGTCGCTGGAGCTGGCGCGCTACCGCATCCTGCTGCTGCTGAACAAGCTCGAAGAGTGGGCCCTGTTCGGCGAACCGGCGGACGACCCCGCCATGCGACTGGTGGAACAGGCCCGCGACGCGTTCACGCACGCCCTGGTGGAGCAGCACTACTCGGCGGCGGTCAAGGGCAGGGGCGGGTACACGCCGGCCGCGGACCGTGCCGCCCGGTCGGCGCTGGCGCTGGCGCTCAAGGCCGGGGAGGCGCTGGCGCTGCTGCAGAGCCGGGTGATGTACGCGCGGCGGCTGAACGGCACGCTGGCGGCGATCGCGTCGCAGTCGCCGCCGGCCAACGCGATCACGGACCATGAGGCGCGGGCGGGCCGGGCCGCGCTGCTGGGCAGCCCGGGGGTGATCCTGCCGGAGCCGGCGCGGATCGGCTGCTCGGTGAACCCCGCGCAGTTCACGCCGGAGTTGTGCGCCCTGGCGCAGCAGGCGTGCGACTTCGTAACGATCCCGATGCGATGGGTGGAGATGGAGCCGACCGAGGGCAAGTACGCCTTCGCGCGCACGGACAAGTGGATCGAATGGGCGGTGACCAAGGCCAAGCTGCCGGTGACCGCCGGCCCGGTGGTGGACTTTCACGCGCGGTCGGCGCCGCGCTGGCTGGGAATCTGGGAGCACGACTACGAGACGCTGCGGGACGTGGTGTTCGAGCACGTCAAGGCCCTGGTGACGCGGTACCGCCGGACGGTCGGGGTGTGGACCGTCTGCTCGGGCCTGCACGCGGGCAACGGGTTCTCGCTGACGCCCGAGCAGGCGATCGACCTGACTCGCACGTGCGTCATGGTGGTGCGGAAGCTCCAGCCCACGGCCAAGGTTCAGGTCGAGATCGCCCAGCCCTGGGGGGAGTACACGGGCGAAGCTGGCCCGAAAGGGGCGCGGTCCATCCCCCCCACCGTCTATTGCGACTTCATGCAGCAGGTGCAGTGCCACGTCGATGCGTGGGCCGTCCGCCTGCAGATGGGCCAGCCCGAGCCGGGCAAGTCGGCCCGCGACCTGCTGGCAATTTCGGCGATGCTCGATCGGTTCGCGGCGTTCGACGTTCCCGTCGCGGTGACGGCGATGGGCTGCCCGGCGGCGCCCCTGCCCGCGCCCGGCGATGGAGAACTGGAGCCCGGGCACTGGCGGCGGCACTGGAACCCCGAGCACCAGGCCGAGTGGATGGCTCACCTCGGCGCGATCATCGCGGCCAAGCCGTTCGTCACCAGCCTGTGCTGGCAGGACCTGTACGACCCGTCGGCGCAGGCCGAGATGCCCGCCGGCGGCCTGGCGACGGCGAGCGGGGCCGCCCGGCCGGTGGCCCGCGTGCTGAGCGAACTGCGGGGTGCGCTCCGGGGCGGCAGACCGATTCTGCCCGGATCGGCGTAGGCCCTTGGTTGGCGGGGACGGATCCGGTAGGCTGCGGCCATGGGCGGCGGAACTGAACGCGACGACTGGACGGACGGCCCGGCCAAGTGGGCCGCGGTGATCGTGCTCGCAATCGCGTCGGCGGCGGGGCTGGCGTGGGCGGTGCTGCGGCCGGTCGGCCCGCCGGTGGTTCGGGCGGCTGTCGAACCCCGGCCCGCGCCGGTCGATGAATCGGAGACCCTGGACGGCTCCCGGCCCGTTCCGACGAGCGGCCGGGCAGAGACGCGGGCGGCCTCGGCCGATGCGCCAACACCCGCCAAGCCCGCGTTCAGCGGCACGCTGAACATCAACACCGCCAGCGCGGCGGAACTGGAGGCGTTGCCGGGCATCGGCCCCGCGCTGGCAGGGCGGATCATCGACGATCGCGCGGCCAACGGGCCGTTCCGCACGGTGGACGACCTGGATCGCGTTCGCGGCATCGGACCCAAGACGCTGGAACGGCTGCGGCCGTACCTGCGCGTGCAGTGAGGCGTCGGCGGAGCGGCGTGGGCGAAGACAAGCCGCCCGGCGATTCCCCGAAGGGCTCCGCCGGGCGGCTCGAAGGTGGGTGCGGGATGATCGTCGCGGATCAGTAGGTGTTGTACTTCACGCCGCGGGCGTCGGTCTCACCGTCGGCGCAGTTGGCCTTGATGGTGCCGTCGGCCTCGGTGTAGATCCAGCCGATGTTGGCGGCGTCGGCGGCGGCGATGCCGCTCTTGCCCTTCTTGGCGCCGACGGGCAGGGCGGGGATGGCGCGGATGTAGGGGCCGAAGACGAAGGTGCTGCTCTTGGAGGCATTGGTGGCGCCGGCGTCGTCGGAGTAGAGGGTGAGCTGGTCGGCGATGGTGGCGGCCGCGGGGTAAGTGTTGTTGTGCTCGGTGTAGAACAGGTCGATGGCGTTGCGCAGGACCTTGAGGTTGGCGGTGAGCGTCGCGTCGGAGGCGCCGGCGGAGCCGCGCGACATCCGGGGAATCGCGATCGCGGCGATGATGCCGATGATCACGACGACGATGACCAGTTCGATGAGGCTGAACGCGCGCCGGCGACCGGCAAACGAGGCGACCATGGTGTGCTCCTGTGTCAGTGCGTTTCTTGTGACCCTTGCGTGTTGGCCGGGAAACACCGGCGCCGATACTCCGGATCGACCGCTTCGCGACGCCGCTTAAGGGACTCGGCCCGGGATCGTCCGGGCGAGCGACGTCGGCGTGGTTATGGGGCCGGGGGCTTGGCGCGGATGACGGCGGGTTCGTTGTCTCCGGGCGCCTTGCCGGGCAGGTAGACCTCGGTGGTGTGCTCCGCGCCGATGAACGTGGCGCTCGACTCGCCGATCCGCCGCAGCGTCATGCCGAGGTACGAATCGCCCTCGCGCATCACCTGGCCGTCGATCAGGACCACGCGACCGCCATTGGGGACGGTCATGATCGCGCCGAGGCGCTTGCCGGCCAGCGGAGAAGGGGTCTGCGGCCCGGCCTGGCCGGCGGGGGCGGCGACTCGGGGCGCCCAGTCGGCCGGCGGTTCGAAGGCATCGCCGACGTCGCCGGTCGGCGTGGCGGCCCGGATGGCGTTCAGTCGGGCGGCCATCCACGTGTAGGCGGTCGTCCCCGTCTCGGCGCGCTGGGCCCGTGCCGTGCGCGACGGAGCTTCGGTCGCGCCCGAGAGCTCGGCCGGCGACGCGTCGGCGCCGGCGGGTCCGCTGAGCGTCGAGCCGAGGAAGACGCGGTCGATGAACAGCGCAGCGCCGGACAGGCACATGATCCCCGCGATGATCTTGCGTTGCTTGCTGACGGCCATGGGGTGCTCTCGCGCTGGGGTCAAGGGCTGGAAGGCGCGGCGCTGACGGTCCGGGCGGCGCCGCGCGCCTGGGCGGGCAGTGCGAACCACGCCAGTTCGACGGTGAACCTCGCGGCGCCGGGCGCGGACCCGTCGCGGGCGATCTGGATCGCGGTGATCTCGGTGTCCTTGAACGACGCGTGGAGCGACGTCAGGAGTTCCGCGAACCGGGGGTAGGCGCTCTGGCCGCTGAGCCGGATGGGCACGATCTCGAACCGGCCGCTGCGGGCGGTCTGGCCCGGGGTGATCTGGCTGAGCTTCACCTCTCCGGGCCCGATCGACTCGCCGAGGGCCGCCAGCGCGGCCAGGCGGGCGTTGATCTCGTCGACCCGGCGCAGCTGCACCGGCGCCCGGTCGGCCTGCGCCCGCACTTTGCCCAGCCGCTCGTGGGCGTCGCGCAGAACCTCGTCGGCCCGCGTCACCTCTTCGCGCCGCTGCTCCAGCAGGGACGTGCGCTCGGACAGCTCGGCCGAGGCAGCCCAGCGCGGTCCGAGGAACAGCGCGTAGACCACGAGCGTCGCCAGGATGATGGCGGCCAGCCCGGCGCCGTCGATCAGCGCGGTCGTTCGGTGCGCCCGGTTCGTCGTGTTCATGTGCTCCTCCCGCCCGCTCGCGATCGCGGTCCTTCGGGCGTTGCCGCCGGCGGCTGCGCTTCGCAACGGATGCGGAACGCGGTCGCGGGCGCCCCGTGCGACTCTGTGGGCGCGGTTTCGGCGATCTGCACGCGCGTGAACAACCCGGTCTGCTCCAGTCGGATCGCCAGCTGCGCCACGGCCGAGGGTGTGCGGGCGGCGCCCGAGAGCGTCAGCGTGAACAGCTCCGGCGCGCCCGGCCGGGCGGGGGCGGACGCTTTGGGAGCGGGCGATCCCGGGGGCGCGGCCGACCCGGCGCCCATGGGACGCGGGCCGGAAATCTCGACGGCGTCGAGCACCGCGTCGTCCTGGCGCAGGCGCGACACCAGGTCGATGAGGATCGACCAATCGGGGTGCTCGGTCACCGATCGCGTCGCGTCGATGTCGCCCTGCACCTCGAGCAGCTTGGGCCTCAGCTCCTTGAGTCGAGCTTCGGCGGTTTCGAGCCGCTGGCGGGCTTCGGCCAGCGCGCGATCGGTTTCGGCGGCGGCCGACGACACGTCGGGCCCCAGCAGCGGCGCGGCGGCGAGCAGGCCAACGCCGTAGACCGCGCCGATGATGCTCCAGGTTCGCACGCGGGACCGGGCGGCGAGCCTGCACTTCCGCGTTCCGGGGAGCAGGTTCACGCTGTTCATGGGACGGTCACCTCCGCGGCCACGCGTTGGCCGTGCAGCGCCAGGCCCGCCGCGAGCATGAGTCCGACGCCCCCGGCGTGGAGCTCGTGCCCCGACGTGTCGGCCAGGCGGTCGAGGGTTACGGGCACCCCCGAGCCGCCGAACACCTTGGACAGCTCGGCGCTGACGCCGGGGAACTCGCTGCCGGCGCCCACGAAGGCCACCGTCTCGTCGGCGGCGCTCGAGGGGTACTTCTGCGACACGTAACCGAGCGAGAGCTGAAGCTCGCGACGGAGGCTCTCGCAGAAGTCCCGGATCGTCGCGCCGGCCTCTTCGAGATCGGCCCACGGAGACTGGAGCGTCTGACGCTGGGCAACCAGCACGCCGACGGTCTGCTCATCGACCGAGAGCCGGCTTGCCAGCGCCCTGATCAACTGCGCAGCGCCGTGCTCGGGCAGGTGCCGCTGGAGCACCACGGCGCCGTCGCGCACGGCAATGACCAGCGAGGAGCCCATGCCGACGCTCACGAACGCTCCGGCACGCGGAGCGGCTGGCGTCACCGAGCGCTGCAGGGCCAGCGCCGGCGCGTCGATGGCGATCACCTCGAGGCCCGCCCGCTCGAGGGACTCGACGGGCCGTTCCAGGTCCGCGGCGCGGGCGGCGACGACCATGCAGGGTGCGCCGGTGAACTTCTGGCCCGCGGGCGGAGCGATCTCCCACAGACCGACCTCGAGCCCGGCGGGATCGCACTTGTGGGTGCGGGCCATCTCGGCCGCGGCGATCACGTCGACGGGCGCGCCGCTGCGCCGGGGCGGCAGGTCGAGCACGCCGGTGAGCAGCTGCTCCTGCGGGGCCGCGATCACGCACCGGTTGCCCGAGAACCCCTGGCGGCGCAGCACCTCGGCCAGGCGCTCGGCCTCGGCGTCGCCCAGGGGGCGCCCGGGCTCGGCGCGTTCGATCTCCGCCGCGGCGGCAAGCGCCGGGCGCGTTCCGGCGCAGCGCAGCTGGACGGCGCGGATGCCGGTCGGCCCGATGTCGATCCCGATGGGCGTGAGCCCGCGTGAGAACCTGTTCAGCATCATCCACCTCCCGCGCCGGCGCTGGTCAGGTCGAACAGCGGCAGGAACATGCTCATGGCGACCAGGCCGACCGCCACCCCGAGCACCACCAGGATCAGCGGCTCGATGATCGAGGTGAGGGTCTTGACGACGACTTCGTTGTCCTCGTCGAGGAAGTCGGCGATGCTCAGCAGCACGGGGGCGACCTGACCGGTGCGCTCGCCGCTCCGCAACGCTTCGACCACCGATGGGCTGATGAGTGAGGACCCCTCCAGGGCCGAGGTCACGGTCTCGCCGCGGGTCACGTTCTGCTCGGCTCGCTCGATGAGCGCGGCGTAGAGGCTGTTGCCCGAGGCCTGGCGGGTCAGGGCCAGGGCGTCGAGCAGGGCGACCTTTCCCTCGAGCAGGACGCCCAGCACTCGGGCGATGCGGGCGGTCGCGAACGCGCGGGTGACCTTGCCGAGTTGGGGCAGGCGCACGGCGGCCCGGTCGAACGCCAGGCGACCCGCGTCGCTGCGGAGGAACGCCACCAGTCCTGCCACCGCCGCCAGCAGCGCGCCGCCGTAGAAGTACCAGTGCTGGCGCAGCTCGCGACCCGCGTCCATCAGGATCGCGGTGCTGGGCGGCAGCGGGGCGCCGAGCTGCTCGAACAGGCCCTCGAACCGCGGCATCACGAAGCCGATCATCAGCCCCATCACCGAAACGGCGACGCACATCAGCACGGCGGGATAGACCATCGCGCCGGCGACGGCCCCGCGGATCTTGAGTTGCTGGCGGGTGAGCGCCGAAAGCCGAACCAGCATGTCGCCCAGCTTGCCGCGCGATTCGCCGGCGGCGATCAGGCTGCGGCAGACCGGATCGAACCAGCCGGGGTGCGCCTCCAGGGCGGCAGACAGCGTGGAGCCTTCCTCGACGCGCCGGCGCACGTCGGACACGACCGTTCGCCAGGCGCCGTCGGGCAACTGCCGCTCCAGGACGGTGATGGCCTCGACGGCGGGGGTGCCGGTGGAGATGAGCACGCTGAGCTGGCGCATGAACAGCGCCAGGTCCTTGAGGCGGCGGGTCTTGCCCCAGGTGACCAGGCGGTCGGCTCGCTGCGACCCGGCCGACGGCGCGGAGTCGCCGGCGCCGGCGGGGCGCACCTCTGTAACGAAGAGTCCCTTGCGGCGCGCGGCGTCGCGTGCCTCGTCGGCGGTGGCCGCCTCGAGAACGCCGCGGGAAGCGGCGCCCGAGCCGTCGAAGCCGGCGTACGCCCACTTCACGCGGCCTCCTTGGCCGGCGGGGCCTTGCCGATGGCGCCGGCGGCCAGCGCCTCGTCGAGCACGTCTTCCACCTGGGTGACGCGGAGCACTTCTTCGAGGCTGGTCTTGCCGTCGAGCGCCAGCAGCACGCCTTCTTCGCGCAGGCCGAGACCGCCGAGTCGGCGGATCTCGTCGCGGAGCTCATGGGTGGGGCAGGCGTGGTGGATCATGCGGCGCAGGGTCCCGGTGACTTCCATGACCTCGTACACGCCCAGGCGGCCCTGGAAACCCGAGTCGTGGCACTGCAGGCATCCGGCGCCCTTTCGGAAGGGCCGGCCGAGGTGCTCGGTGAGGCCGGCGTCGGTCAGCACCTGTTCGGTGGGGTAGTACTTGGTGGCGCAGGCGCCGCAGATGGTGCGGGCCAGCCGCTGTGCCACGGCGCCGTTGAGGGCGCTGCTGAGCAGGTAGGGCTCGATGCCCATATCGGTCAGGCGGGCGACGGAGCCGGGAGCGTCGTTGGTGTGGAGCGTGGCGAGCACGAGGTGGCCGGTAAGGGCCGCCTGTACGCCGACGCGGGCGGTCTCCTGGTCGCGGATCTCGCCGACCATGATGACGTCGGGGTCCTGGCGCAGGATGCTCCGCAGGGCGCGCGCAAAGGTCAGTCCGATCGGCTCGTTGACCTGGATCTGGTTGACCAGGTCGAGCTGGTACTCGACGGGGTCCTCGACGGTCAGGATGTTGGTCTCGTTGTTGCGGAGCAGGTCGAGCGCAGAGTGGAGGGTGGTGGTCTTGCCCGAGCCGGTTGGGCCGGTGACCAGCACCAGGCCGTGCGGCTGCTCGAGAATGCGCTTGAAGGTCTTGAGCGGCTCGTCGCGGAAGCCCAGGTCCTCCATGCGGACGCGCAGGTTGGCCTTGTCGAGGATTCGGACGACGATCTTCTCGCCCAGAAGGGTGGGCATGCTGCTGACGCGGAGGTCGACCTCTCGCCCCTCGGCGACGATGCGCACGCGTCCCTCCTGGGGCAGCCGCTTCTCGGCGATGTCCATCTTGCCGATGACCTTGACGCGCGAGACGACGGCGGCGTGCATCCCGGGCGGCGGCTTCATGAGGTCGCGCAGGACGCCGTCGATGCGGTATCGGATGCGCGTGCCGCGCTTGTCGGGCTCGATGTGGATGTCGCTGGCGCCGTCCTTGACCGCCGTGAGGAAGGCGATGTTGACGAGGTTGACGATCGGGCTGCCCGCGACCATCTTGTCGAGGTCGGTGCTGGGCCCTTCGTCGACCGTCTCACGCTCGACGACCTCGACGTCCTGCTCGGCGAGGCTGGTGAGGAAAGCGTCCACGTCCGCGCCGCCGTCGCCGGCGCCGGCGTACTTGCGGATGAACTCGATGATGTTGGGCTCGAGCGCCAGCACGGGCCGGATCTTGCAGCCGGTGAGCGTCTTCAGCCGGTCGAGCGTCGGCAGGCTCTGCGGCTCGGCCATGGCGACGGTCAGGGTGCCGTGCACCTTGAACATCGGGATGCAACGGAGCCGCTCGGCCTCCTCGGGCCCCAGGAGCTTGAGCAGCGCGGGGTCGAGCAGGCCGTGCCGCAGCGAGCACCCGCGCACGCCCATGCACCGCGCCAGGGCGCGGACGAGCACCGCGTTGGAAATCACCCCCTGGTTGACGAGCATCTCGCCGAGCATCTGCGACCCGGGCTTCTGCTGGGCCAGGGCGCGCTCGAGCTGCTCGCTCGACAGGGCGCCCTCGGCGATGAGCGCCTCGCCGACGCGCATGCGCCGGCCCTGGCCGTGCGCCGGGCGGGCCTGGGGCGGCGGCGACGCGGCCGGACGGTCGGGGTTGGCGTCGTGCCCGCGCGTCACAGGAAGCTCCTCACGGCCGTCTGCACGTCCTGGTAGTGCTCGAAGTAGCGCGCCGTTTCGGTGAGCTCCAGCGTTTCACGCAGGGTTTCGCCCTCGCCGCACAGGCGCAGGGTCTGCCCGCTCTCGGCCAGGTCGGCGCTGACCTCGACCAGCACCTCGAGCCCACGGCTGTCCAGGAACGGCACGGCCGACGCGTCGACCACGAACCGGCCCAGCGACCGGCCGACGACCTCGGCGACGTGCTTCTTGAACTGCTCGGCGTCGGCGCCGACCAGCGCGCCGATCGGCTTGACCACCGTCACCGCGCCCTGTCGCTGCTCGTCGATCTGCACGCCGATCCTCCTGCCGCTCACGCCGCCTGGGCCCGGAACGGCAGCGACAGCGTGAACGTGCTGCCCTTGTCGACCTGGGAGCGCAGCGTGATGTCGCCGCCGTGCAGGCGGACCACCTCGCGCGCCAGCGCCAGGCCGATGCCCGAGCCGGTGATCCCGCTGATCCGCTTGTCCTTGGCCCGGTAGAACCGCTCGAACACCAGCTCGTGCTCCTCCTCGCGGATGCCGATGCCGTTGTCGACCACCTCGACCTCGAACGCCGCGTCGGTGGTCCGGGCCCGGACGGTGACCTGCCCCCCCACCGGCGTGTACTTGATGGCGTTGCCCAGCAGGTTGTGCAGGGCCATGACGACCTTGTCGCGGTCGGCCTGGAGCACGGGGAGCTTCGGGGGAAGATCGAAGGTGAGCTCGATCTGCTTGGCGGCGGCCATCGCTTCGTAGTCGCGGCGCAGCTCCTCGAACAGCGTTTCGCACCGGCAGTCGCCCCGGTGGAGCTTCATGGACCCGGCCTCGATCTCGGCAACGCTGAGCATGTCCGAGACGATGCGCTCCAGCCGGCGGGACTCCTGGCTGATGACGTTGATGCTCTTGGCCCGCGCACCGGCGTCCGAGTCGCCGTCCTCGATCAGCTGCTCCACGTACAGGCGGATGTTGGTCAGCGGGGTCCGAAGCTCGTGGGCCGCCTGGCCCACGAACGCGTTGCGCGCATCGTCGGCGACGCGCTGCTGCGTCACGTCCTCGATCACCACGATGACCGACGCAGAGTCCTCCCGACGCATCGGACGGACGCTGAACCGAAGCACCACCGGCGCTGCGGCCGTCGGGGCCGCTTTGCCCCGTCGGTCGGAACCGTCGTCCAATCGGGGGCCCGCGGCGGACTCGCCGGGCCGGCGGACCTCGACCGTGCTCTTGCCCCGGGCGCGCCCGGCCACGACGTTTCCGATCGCCTCGGCCACGGCGGGCTCGGGCATCCACGTCGCGATGGCCGAGCCGAGCAACTGGTCGCGCTTGGCGCCCAGCAGCACCGCCGCCGCGCCGTTGCAGTACCGGACTTTCAACCCCTCGTCCACGAACAGCACGCCGTGCCACAGCGCGTCGAACCCGCTGGACAGGTCGCTCTCGCGCCCGGTGCGGGCGCTGAGACGCTCGCCCGCGGCGGCGCCCTCGGCCTTGAGCCGAAGCTGCTCGCGCTCGGCGATCAGTCGGTTCCACGCCGTCGCCTCGGCGCCCAGCCGCTCGCCCACGCGCAGGGCGTCGGGCGAACGCTCACCCCGCTCGGCGGCGGCCAGGGCCTCGCGGATCGCCGACAGCGCCCGCAGGCGCGATCGCATGAGCCGGTACGACACCAGCAAGCCGCCGAAGCCGACGAGTGCAATGAGACCCACGCCGACTCGGGACTCCCAATCGCTCAGCAACGGGGCCGGTTGTCCCGCGCCCATGCTCAGCAGCGCCGGTCCGCGCCCGGGCACGTTGAGCGTGCTGGTCAGCACGCCCGGCTGGGGCTCCGCCGCGTTCTTCAGCGGCGGGAACGTCTCGGGCAGGGCGGCGGCCTTGCCCTGCGACCGCGAGAAATCGGAGTCGATGAGCACCGTGCCGTCTCCCAGAACAACACGGCAGCCACCCAGGTGATGGTTGGCCACGGCTTCAGCAATCAGGCGGCGCGCCCCGGCCAGATCGCCGGCGGCCAGCAGCTCCGGCACGCTTCGGCCCAGCAGGTCGGCGGAGATCGCCAACCGCTCGGACTCGGCGGCGGCGTGAGCCCGCTGCTGCACGCGCACGATCCACCAGGCCGAAGCCGCGATCGCCAGCCCGAGCGTGAGCGTGCCGACCGCCCCGACCGAAGCGACCACACCCTCCCCCTGGGGCATTCGCCGGGCCAGCACCCGCATCCAGTTGGTCACCGTCTTCCTCAAGGCGCACGTCCCCTGCGGCCGGCCACCGTGCCGGCTGGAAGATGGGATCGGCTGAGTCTCGGAGGCCTTTGAGCCAGACCTGTGATTCGCCCCCCCTCCGGGCGAAGGCGGACGGCTTCTCGGACGGTCGCGGAACCGACAGGCCGGACTTGTGGCGGCCTTGGCGTCGATCTGCGGCGATTGCGCCGAGTTTCTGGGCCGAACACGCGGGAATGCGCCGTCTGAATCCAACCCGCCCGTGAAGGCGTACTGTTCGGTGAAGGGAGCCGACCATGGTTAACGCCACACCCGCCCGGATCGTGCTTCTGGCTGTTCTGCCGGCGTTGTGCTTGAGCACCGGGGGCTGTGTTGGGTGGGCCGTTGCGGCTCAGCCGGCGGCAGGCGCGGCGTCGGAGCCCAGCACGGTGGTGGAACACCTGCAGGGTGCGTTCAGCCGTGCGACCCACGATGTGGAAGTGCTGTCGCGCTTCGCCCGGGCCGCCGACGACCGGGGGTACACCCAGGTGGGCAGCCTGTTCCGCGCGGGGGCACGGAGCCGACAGGTGCAGCGCGCGACGTTCGAGCGGCTGATCAAGGCCGCCGGTGGCACGCCGAAGGCAGAAACGTTGGCGATGCCGGAGTTCAAAGGTGTGAAGGAAGCGCTGACGGCGGTGCGCGATGCGGCGCTGGCCGAGCGCGACAAGCCGCTGGCGGCGGCGATGACCAAGGCGACAAGCGACAAGGACGCCGACGCCCGCAAGGCGTTCCTGGCGGCGCGGGAGGGGCTGTTCGAGCTCAGCCAGTACTGCAAGGACGCGCTGGCCGACGTGGAGGCGTACCGCAAGGGCAAGCGCGACTACTTCGTGTGCAAGGGGTGCGGTTACCTGCTGGACCGGCTGGACATCCGGCGGTGCCCGGTTGACAACTCGCCCCGCGAGAGTTTCGAAAAGGTCAACTGATCCGGCCGGCGCGGCGCACTTCGCGCTCGACGGCCCGCATCACGCGCTCGCGCTGCGCAGCGCTGGGCGCTGAGACGTTGACGTGTCCCACCTTGCGCCCGGGTCGGGGCTGCTTGTCGTAGAGGTGAACCCGGGCCCCGTCGATCGCGGCCAGGCGCGCCAGGGGCGGCCAGTCGCCGATGAGATTCACCATGCCGGCGGCGCCGAGCGCACCGGTCGGGCCCAGCGGCAGGCCCAGGATGCCACGCAGGTGGTTCTCGAACTGGCTGCACGCGGCGCCGTCGATGGTCCAGTGCCCGCTGTTGTGCACGCGCGGCGCCATTTCGTTGGCGAGCAGCGAACCGGCACGCTCGAAGAACTCGATCGCCAGCACGCCCACGTACTCGACCTCGGCCAGCACACGCCGGGCGTGGCGCTCGGCCAGACGCTGCAAGGCCGCGGCCCCGCGGCCGGGCAGCGGGGCGCGGCTGGTCCGGAGGATGCCGGCGGCGTGCACGTTCTCCGTCAGCGGGTAGAACGCGGTGCTGCCGTCGGCCGACCGCACGCCGATCACCGACACTTCGCGGTCGAACCGCACGAACTGCTCGGCGATCAGGGGAATGCGTCCGGCGCCCAGTTCAGCCGCCGCGGCGGCGGCCTGGCCGGTGGTGCGCACCAACGCCTGGCCCTTGCCGTCGTAGCCCAAGCGGCGGGTCTTGATCACGGCGGGCAGACCGACGTGGGCCAGCGCCGCAGGAACATCGCCGGGTCCGTCGATGGGCGCGAACCGAGCCGTCGGGATTCCCAGGCGAGAGAACAGGGTCTTCTCGTTGAGGCGATCCTGCGCCTGGCGCAGCGCCTCAGGGCCCGGGTAGACCTTCAGGGTGCGGCTCAGGCGCTCGACGAGCGCCGCCGGGACGTTCTCGAACTCGTAGGTCACCAACGACAGCCCGCGCACGAACTCCGACAAGCGACGGGGTCGATCGAAATCGTCCACGATCAACTCGCCCACGTGGCGGGCCGGAGCTTCGGCCGACGTGTCCATGAACCGCACGCGCACACCCAGATTGGCCGCGGCCAAACCCAGCATGCGTCCCAGTTGCCCGCCGCCGAGCACGCCGACGATCATCGCCGGCCCCCGCGACGGCCCCCGCGACGAATGGCTCGTTGGCGCGCGGGCGGCTCGTCCTTCGGCGCCCGGTTGCCCATCACCGCCGCGGTCTGGCGCGACCGGAACGAACGCAGGGCGCCCGCGACGGCGGGGCGGAAGCAACCGACGATCGCAGCCGCCAGCAGCGCCGCGTTGATCGCGCCGGCTCGCCCGATCGCCAGCGTGCCGACCGGAATCCCGGGGGGCATCTGCGCGATCGACAGCAGCGAGTCGATGCCGCGGAGCGCGGCGCTCTCGATCGGAACGCCCAGCACCGGCAGCGACGTCTTGCTCGCGGTCATCCCCGGCAGGTGGGCGGCGCCGCCCGCGCCGGCGATGATGACTTCCAGCCCGCGCTCGGCGGCGGATTCCGCGTACCGGAACATCGCGTCGGGCGTGCGGTGCGCCGAGACCACCTGCGCCTCGTAGGGCACGCCCAGTTCGTCGAGCGTTTCGGCCGCGTGGCGCATCGTCGGCCAATCGCTCTGCGAACCCATGATGATGCCCACCAGCGCGGGCCCGCGCGCCGAACCCCGTCGAACCGGACCGACGGACAGACGCCCCCCGCTGTTCCTGCCGCCGCTGGATCGTCGTTTGGCCGCCATCGCCGCCATTCTAGAACCGGGCCGACACCGCACGGCTTTGCACAATCTTGATCGGCGCACGCGGCGGAAAGGCCCCGCGTCGCGAAGCTCCGGGGCTAGTCTGCGCCATGCTCACCGGGCTCATTCTCACGCTGGCACTGTGGCGCGCAGCGGCCCTTCCCGCCGCCGATGGGCCGCCGCTGGTTTCGCTGACCCGCCTTGGGGGCGCGACGGTCGCGGGCGCCGAGATTGTGGACTTCGACCCGGTGAGCGGCTTGCTCTTCGTCACCGGCGCCGACGGCGTCTCGGTACTCAGGCTTCACGCCGACGGCGCGCTCGGGCCGGTGCGGACGGTTGACGTCGGCGCGGCATGCGATCTGCCCGAGCAGATGCGTGGCGAAGTGACGCACGTGATGGTCGACCCTGCCGGCCGCGGCTTTGCCGCCGCGACGGTGATCCCGGCGGACCGAGCGGGGCTGCAGGGCCGTCTGGTGTTCTTCTCGACGACCAACGGGGAGATCCTCCGGGTGGTGTGCGTGGGCACATCGCCGGACTGCTTCAAGTTCTCGGCCGATGGCGCGTACCTGATCACCGCGAACGAGGGCGAGCCGGTTCGCCTGGGCGGGGGCGTTGTGACCGACCCGCCGGGGAGCGTCTCGGTGATTCGGCTCGATCGCTTCGAGTCCGCCGAGCAGATCCGTTCGCTGAGCCAGCGCGACGTGCGAACGATTTTCTTCGGCGGACCGGTGATCGCCGACGGGCTCGAACCGGCTCACGCGGCCGGAACGGCCCTGCGGATCCATCCCCACAACCGGAACAACGGCACGGCGGACCTGGAGCCGGAGAGCATCGCGGTGCTGGGCTCGACGGCGTACCTCACACTGCAGGAGAACAACGCTGTGGCGGCGTTCGACCTGCGGGAACTGGCGTGGAGCGCGCTCGGCGGCCTGGGGACGATCGATCAGGTTATCGATGCCTCCGACGCCGATGGCGGCATCCGAATCGAGCAGACAGTCACGGGATTGCCGATGCCCGATCAACTGCTGGCGTTCGCCGCTGGTGGGCGCACCTACCTGGTCACCGCCAACGAGGGCGACACCCGCGGCGAGGCTGGAACGCACGCTTCCCCGCTGGCCGATGAACAGCGTCTCACGCAACTGGCCAAGGCCGGCCGCCTGACCGACCGCTGGGCGGGTTCGCCCCTGTTGGCGGACGATCGGCTTGGACGCCTGCACGTGGCGACCGACGTAGGGACGGACGGCTCGGGACGGATCGACCGGCCGACAATGTTCGGCACGCGGAGCGTCAGCGTGTGGGACGCCACGACCCTGGCCCGCGTTGGGGACACCGGCTCGGCGCTGGAGCGGTGGATGGCCCGCCTGGCGCCGGAGTGCTTCAATGCCAACGCCGAGGCGGGAACGTTCGACCGGCGGTCGGCCGACCGCGGGCCGGAACCCGAGGGCCTGGCGACGGGGATGGTGGACGGGCGGCGGCTGGTCTTCGTTTCGTTGGAACGTCCCGGCGCGCTGGCGGTGATCGACCTGACGGACCCGACCCGGCCGGAGGTGGTCGGATTGACCGTGACGGCGTTGCTGGGCGATACCGCCCCCGAGGGGCTGATCTTCGTCCCGGCGGACAAGAACCCGACGGGCAGGCCGCTGGTGATCGGCGGGTTTGAGGTTTCCGGGACGGTCGGCGTGTACGCCATCGGCCGGGGCGGGCCGGTCGTCAGCCCAGCACGCGAATGATCTCGGCCTCGGTCGTCAGGCCCTTGGCGACCTTTTCGCGGGCGTCGTCAATCATGCTCTTCATGCCCGAGGCGCGGGCGGCCTCGGCGATGGTGACGGCGTCGGCCTGCTGGGCGGTCAGGCGGCGCAGCGTGTCGTTCATGCGCATGACTTCGAAAACGCCCTGGCGGCCGTAGAAGCCGGTGCCCAGGCAGCGGTCGCAGCGGTCGCCATCGGCGGCCTTGCCGGAGCCTCTGCAGGTCTGGCACGTGCGGCGGACCAGGCGCTGGGCGATCACCGCCAGCAGCGTGCTGGTGACCAGGTACGGCTCCATGCCGATGTCCAGCAGGCGGGCGATCGCGCTGGGGGCGTCGTTGGTGTGGAGCGTGGCGAGCACGAGGTGGCCGGTGAGCGAGGCCTGCATCGCGAGTTCAGCAGTCTCGCGGTCGCGGATCTCGCCGACGAGAATCACGTCGGGGTCCTGACGCAGCAGCGACCGCAGGCCGGAGGCGAAGGTGACGCCCCGCTTGACGTTGACCTGGGTCTGGCTGATGCCGTCGAGGTGGTACTCGACGGGGTCCTCGACGGTCATGACGTTGCGGCTGGTGCGGTCGACCTGGCCGAGCGCGCCGTAGAGCGTGGTGGTCTTGCCGCTGCCGGTCGGGCCCGTGACCAGGATGATGCCGGTCGGACGGTTGATGAGCTCGACCAGCACGCGCTTGACTTCCTCCGGCATGCCGATCTGGTCGACCGAGAGCTGGGTCTGGCTCTGGTCGAGCAGTCGCATCACCAGCCGCTCGCCGTACACCGTCGGGACGCACGAGAAGCGGATGTCGATCTTGCGGTTGCCGACGCGCACGCTGGTGTGGCCGTCCTGCGGGCTGTGGCGGTTGGCGATGTCCAGCTCGGTCATCACCTTGAGGCGCGAACTGATCGCCGGCGCCAGGCTCAGCGGCGGGCTGAACGCATCGATGAGCATGCCGTCGATCCGGAACCGGATGACGAGCTTGTTCTCCATGGGGTGGACGTGGATGTCGCTGGCACGCCGGCGCAGGGCCTCGAACAGGATCATGTTCACCAGGCGGATGACCGGCGTCTGACGGGCCAGTTGCAGCAGGTCGTTGGAGGCCTTGAGGCTGCCGGCGGCCGACTCGATCGCCCGGTCGTCGAGCGGCATCTCCTCGACGATCTCGGTGACCAGGTCCTGCTTCTGCTCGTACCCGCGGTTGATCAGGTTGGTCACCGCGGCCCGCGGCGCCAGCACCAGCCGGATGGGCATGCCCAGCCGGTCCTCCACCACGCCGAACACCGCCGGCTGCATCGGCTGGCTCGTCGCCACAACCATCACGGCGCCGTCGCTGCTGACGCCGGCGATCTGCTGCTCGCGCGCCGTCGATGCCGGCACGCGCTCGTAGAACAACGCCGCGGAGTCCTGGAGCTTTGGCTCGGTGGAGAACGGCAGGCCCGTCCGCTGGCTCAGCCGCTCGAGCCCGGCGTGCTCGTCGATGGCCAGCAGGCCGAGCACCACGTCCCACGGTTCGGTGTCGCTTCCCGGCAGGTCGGGGAACGACTTGATCTGCTCGCCCTTGAGGCCCAGGGGACCGAAGAGCTCCGCCAGCCGTCCGTAATCGCGCACCGCCGGCGCGGCGGTCGCCGCGTCGATCACCTCGCCACCCCCGCCCGCTCGTTTGGCCAATCCGTTCTTCGCCACGGTCGCTCCGGTGCTGCCCGAGGCTCCGCCGCGGGCGATCCGACTGCCTGACTCTACGCGTTCACGGCTCGATCGTGCTGGGGGAAGGGGCCGGCGGCTCGTCCCGAGTGCGGGGCATGGGGTCCGGGCCGACGATCGGGCGCGGGCGGCCCGCCCGTTCCACCTCGATCATGGCCGGCTCGGGGTCGGGGAGATTCTCGTTGAGCTTCGCCCGCTCCAGCGGGCCCTTGGTCAGCAGCCGCAGGTCCTCGAAGTTCTG
Source organism: Phycisphaeraceae bacterium (assembly GCA_026126345.1). Classification (GTDB taxonomy): domain Bacteria; phylum Planctomycetota; class Phycisphaerae; order Phycisphaerales; family UBA1924; genus JAHCJH01. The sequence goes on from JAHCJH010000013.1 coordinate 31,433, forward strand.
GTCGCGCATGATGCGGGGCGTGAGGAAGACGTAGAGCGTGGTGGTCCGCTTGTTCTTGCGCTCGTCGCGGAAGAGCTGCCCGATGAACGGGATGTCGCCGATGAGCGGGATCTTGTAGACCGTGGTGCCGATCTGCTCGAACGTCAGGCCGCCGATGACGATCGTGGAATCCGAAGGAACGGTCACCGAGTCGCTCTTGACCTTGCTCTCCTGCTTGTTCGCCGGCACGCCTGCGCTCGGCGGGTCGCCCACGAAGCTCGAGAGCTCCACCTCGTACTTCAGGCGCAGGTAGTCGCCGCTGCTGATCTGCGGCTTGACCTTCAGCTTGGGGCCGGCGGGCTCGAAGCCGCCGAAGGCGGTCACGGTGCTGCCGGCGCTGGAGGCCTGGCTGGTCGTGGTCGTCGCCTGCTGGTCGAGGCTGGAGACTTCCGCCTCCTCGTTGTCGTCCACGAGCAACTGGGGCGTCGCGACGATCCGCGTGTCCACCGTGTTGGCCAGGGCGGTGATGACGATCGGCACCTGGTCGCTCTTGATGATCGCCATGGTGATGCCGCGGAGCGGGTTCACGCTGGGGTTCGTGAGGATGTTGCCGCCGCTGGGCGTGCTGGTGGGCGAGCCGGGCGGCGCGTTGAAGAGCGTGCGCAGCACGCCGCCGGTCCCGTTGGCGTTGATGAGCTGGGTTTCGAAGGCCAGGCGGAAGTCGTCCGACGCGGAAATGGCGACGATCTTGGCCTCGATGTAGACCTGCGGCCGGCGCTGATCCAGCCGTTCGATCAGCCGGGCGAAGGTCGCCTGCAATCGGCGCGGCGCCTTGACCACGATCTGGTTGTTCTCCTTGTTCGCCAGCACGAAGATGTCTTCGGTGGCGACGATCTGACCGATCTCGCCCGCCGCCGCCGCCAGTTCGGGCGTGGTCGCGCCCGCAGCGCCCGGCCGACGCTGGTTCGCCGCGGTGCCCTGACGCCCCTGCTGCCCGCCGGGCAGCAGGGGGCTCGAGCCCCCGCCCGTCACCGTGTTGCTGATGAGCCCGCGGATCAGGTCCGCCGTTTCCTCGGCCTTGGCGTGCTTGAGCTTGTAGAACTCGTAGACCACCGCCTCGCTCTTGGTGAGTTCCTCGAACTCCTTCTGGAGCTGGTTGACCCGCGCGTGCTGCTCCTCGGTGCCGTAATACATGAAGCCCCGCCCCTCGGAATCGAGCACGAACACCGGTCCGCCGGCGATGTCGGCGCTCTGCCCCGGCTGGCCGGGAGGGGTTGGCGGCGTGGGCGCGCCGGCGGTGTCGCGCTGGCTCTGCAGCGTGATGACGTCGCCCAGGCCCATGCGCTTGCCCTGCTGGGCGAGCTGCAGCGCGGCGCTGCCGACCGGGTACCAGCGCGGCACCAGGCCGTTGGGCACATCGACCAGGTCGATCAGCCGGCGGAGCTGCTCGGCCTCCTCCGCCCGACCGCGGAACAACAGCGCGTTGTCCTGGAAATCGGGGGTGAGCCGGTCGGCAAGGTTGGACAGCGAGCCTGCGGTCGCCAGCGCGCCCGCCTGTGCCGCAGCGGCGGCCGCCGCGGCCGCGGCGGCGGCGTTCTGATCCGCTCCGGTCGCCCGGACGGCCCGGCCCTGCAGTTCGAGGATTCGTGTCCGGGCGGTGGGCGCGGCGACGTGCTTGATCTTGAACCGGGTCCACTTGACGGCGGCCTGTTCCTGCCCGATGGCGTTGACAACGTCAACAACGGTCTGGATGCGCCGGGGCGAATCGGTCATGACGATCACGCCCAGATCGTCGAGATAGGCGATGGACCCCTGGCCGGGGGCGGGCGGCGCGCCCGGTGCGGCGCCGGAGCTCTTGAGCGCGACGTTGATGGCGTTGGCCATGGACGACGGCTTGAGGCCGACTGTGGTGATGATGCGGGTGGTGGAGAAATCGTCCTTGCCCACCTGGCCGATCATCTCGGTGGAAGGACGGACGAAGTAGATGCCGGTGGACGGATCGCGCGACAGGGTCTGGCCGTTCTGCTCCAGCAGCAGCGACAGGAACCGCAGCAACTGGTCGCGCGGAATCTCCAGCACCGTCGGCAGCAGGATATCTTTGTCCCCCAGGGCCTTGTCGGTGCCGATGACCTGAATCTTCAGCAGGTCCACCACGGTGTCGAGCAGCAGCTTGACCTTCACCGGCTCGGGGAAGGGCCCGAAGCGGAAGACGTTCTCATCGGCGGGCGGGGGCGTGCCGGGGGTCGAAGGCTTGCCGGCCGGTCCGGGGCGACCGGAGGCGCCCTTGCCCTGATCGGCCGGCTTGGCCTGATCGCCGGGCTTCTCCGGCGGCACGGGCCTGAGCAGATCGCCGCTCTTGATGCCGTCGTCGGGCTGTGCGCCCGCCGCGACGCTCACGGTCAACCCGGCCACCGCCGCTACCAGCGCCACGCTCCATCCGCTGTGTCCGTTCATCGCCTGTGCCTCCGTGCCGGTCCCGTGACCGTCGTTGCGCTGGATCCCCCGATTCGATCACTCCCGTTCGCCCGATCCCGCCTCCGGGCCGCCCGCTCCCGCCCCAGGCGGGGCCCCACTGCCGCCGCCCCGAGGCCCCCATTATCGGCATCCCGAGGCACGCCGCGGGACGCGCCGGCCAGACACCGGAGTTATACCGTTTCCGCCCGGGTTTCGCCGCATCCGAACCCGCTCTCCGACCCCAGCAACCGCGCCCCCAATGACCGGTACGCCGCCCCGCATCGTGAGCCTGCTGCCTTCGGCGACGGAAATCGTCGCGGCGATCGGCGCTGGGCCGTGGCTGGTGGGCCGTTCCCACGAGTGCGACCACCCGTCTGGCTTTGACCACGTGCCCGTGCTGACGGCACCGCGTGTCGCGTACACCGCCACGGGCGACGCCGCGGCGGTCGATCGGGACGTCCGTGCGGCGTTGGAGCAGGATGCGTCGCTGTACCACCTGGACGCGGACCGCCTGGCGGCTCTTCGACCGGACGTGATCATCACCCAGGACCTGTGCCGGGTCTGTTCGATCGATCTGGCGACCGTACGGCGCATCGCGGCGTCGCTTCGACCGACGCCGCGGATCGTTTCGCTGAACCCGACGACCCTGGAAGGGGTGCTGGACGACGTGCTGATCGTCGGGCGCGAACTGGGGATGGAGCCGGCGGCGCAGGAGGTGGTGGCGCGGCTCCGGGAGCGGCTGTACGGTGCGCAGGACTTCGTCAACCCCTACAGCGACGGCCCATCGGTGGCGATGCTGGAGTGGACGGACCCGCTGTTCGTCGGCGGGCATTGGACTCCGCAGTTGATCGAGCGGGCCGGCGGACGCAGCCCGCTGAACCCGACCGTTCCGGTTGAGCACGCCGGGGCCGCCAGCGGACCGATCGGCGTCACGCAGCGCACGGCGGGGCGCTCGCGGCAGGTTGCCTCGGCTGAGTTCATCGCGTCCGCCCCCGAGGCGATCGTCATCGCCCCGTGCGGCCTGACGCTGGAGCAAACGCGCGCCGAGGCCGCGCGGCTCGCGGGCTTGGCATGGTGGCGAGCGCTGCCGGCGGTGCGACATCGACGGGTGGCGCTCGTGGACGGCAATCAGTTCTTCAACCGGCCGGGTCCGCGCTTGATCGACGCGTTCGAGTTCCTGGTGGGCTGGCTGAACGATCGGCCGGAGCTGATTCCCCCCGGGTTCTCATGGGAACCGATGGCGTCGTGAAGTGATGGTCCGGGACGATCAGGCCGCGGGCACGGCCCGAGGTCGCTCGGCCTTGTGGGCCATGAGCAGGGCGGCGCCGATGATGACGCCGAGCATGGAGAAGCCGGCGCCGGGAAGGGTCCAGCCCATGCTGTCGACGGCGTCGGACTTGTACTTGTAGCGCGACGCGTAGAGCTTGGGCATGGCCCAGAGGGCGGCCTGCCATTCCCAGGAGCGCTCCTCGATGGGCCGCACGTCGGCGGTGCTGTCGGCCTTGAGCGCGGGCAGGTCTCCCTTGCGGTCGCGGAACTGCATGGTTCGGCGGACCAGCCCCGGCGTGCCGCCCCGGGAGAGCTCGATCAACTCGAACGTCCAGAGCTTGGAGCCCACGAGCGCCGAGGGATCGTTCTCACGCTCCACGGCCGGGTGCCGCACGACGATGACCAGCCGCACGGCGGGCTTGCCGTCGACCTCGGTCTGCACGCGCCCGGCGACCATGGGCGCGAAGGCCAGCACGCGCAGGCTCTCCTCGTAGCCGGTGAGGTCCTTGAACTTCTCGATCGGCGGGGCGATGACCGGGACGATGGCCTCGTCGGTCCCGTAGCGGATGCGGACGGCGGCCCGGCCGTCGGCGGTCTTCTCGTCGGTGATGGAGACGGGCACGCCGTCGACATCGAACGAGCGGTCGGTGGCGGCCTTGAAGTAGAACTGAGGCGGGGGCGAGGCGTCGTGGTAGTCGCGGATGCGCAGCGCCATGGCCACGCCGCTGACGATGAACAGCAGCGCCGAGCCCAGCGTCACCGCCAACCCCGCGGTCCCGAGCCGGCTGGATGCCACAGTACCTCCCGCGTTCGCCGCGTTACGCGCCGCCCTTGTGATCCGCGCCGCCCGCGGGCTTGGCCGGCTCGGCGCCGTGACCGCCCGGCTCGCCGTGCCCGGCGGGCGCCAGGCCCGGCATGGTGACGCCCCGCTTGACGCGGCTGCGGTCGGGAGACGACCCGGGGCCGGGGTTCTCGTGCCAGGCCTTCTCGAAGTGGTGGAGCCACCCGGGCACGGGCTTGCCGGCCTTCTCGAGCGCGGCGGCGCCCTGCAGGAGCTTCTCGGCGTGGGCCGCGAGCTCCTTCGGCAGCGCCTTGCCTTCCTCGCGCAGTTCCAGGATCTCGTGCATCCGGTGGTCCTGGTACTTGGCGGCGGCCTTGTCGGCGATGTCGGTCCCGGCGGCCAGGGCCTCGTCGATGATGCGCTCGACGCGGGCGCGGCTGAAGGCGGCGATGGACTCGTTGGGGTTGAGGGATGTGTCCTTGCCGTCGCGCTTGGAGATCGGCAGGCCGCCGGTGCCGCCGGCGACGATGGGGTCCATCTTCTCGCGGTAGATGCGGTCGCGGCTGGTGAGGTCGATGGCGGTGAAGCCCAGGAAGAACGCCAGGACGAAGAGCGTGAAGATGACGACGATGGAGTTCATCGGGTTGTCGTACTTGAGCTGCATGAAGAACATCACGACGATGATGCTCTTGATCGTGGCGATGGAGAGCGCCACGGCGACGTTGACCCACTGGGGGATGACGACGTCGAAGGTGTGGGAGATCCACTGCTCGGCCTGGGCGGCGCCGACGGTCAGCAGGGTGAAGAACATCAGCACGCCCAGGACGCTCAGCAGGACGCGCTTGGGCACGATGACGTGCCCGTGGTGGCCGTGGGAGTAGCTGGCGCCGGCCGGGTAGAGGTCAACGACGGCGTCGGCGGCGGGCGACTGGTGTGCGTGGGACATGGGTGAACTCGCGTGCTCGTCGAAGGTTCGCGCTGGTGATTCGGTCGATCGGTCGGGGTCGTCGGGCGGGTCGGCGCGTCAGTGGATGAGGTACAGCATGGGGAACAGGAAGATCCAGACGATGTCGACGATGTGCCAGTAGAGGCCGACGCCTTCGACGGCGTTGTAGTGGCGCGGGCCGAAGTGGTTCTTGCGGGCCCGCAGGTAGAGCCAGAAGAACAGGCCCATGCCGATGATCACGTGCGAGGCGTGCACGCCCGTGGCGGCCCAGTACACGCCCCACCAGTGCACCTCGTAGGGGCTTTCCCACCCCGCGTAGGAGTAGAACATGCCGGGGAGCTTGCCCTCGGCGTACTTGGGCCCGTACTCGAACACGAACTTGATCGCCAGGAACGCCAGGCCGCAGAAGAACGTGATGAGGATGTTCCGCTTCAGGGCCGAAGTCTCGCCCATCTGGGCGTTGCGAACGGCGGCGGCGACGGTGTAGGACGAGTAGAGCAGCACGACGGTGTTGAGCAGGCCCCAGCGCCAGTCGAGCAGGCTGGAGCCGTGGATGAAGGCCTCGGGGTGCATCATCCGCATGATGCCGTAGTAGACGAACAGCCCAGAGAACAGCAGGATCTCGGTGCTGAGGAAGAGCCAGACGCCGAACTTGACCGCGTCGAACTCGTGGTCGCGGTCGCGGAAATGCTCGGCGGCGCGGTACGTCTCGGCGTACGTCATGCCGGTCAGGTTCTTGTCGGCTGGGAGGGTGCTCATTCGTTGCCTCTCGTGCGATCGGTTGGGGCCCGCGCGTTGACGATCAGTGCCCGGCCGGGCCGGTGCGGATGGTGGTCACCTGGCGCGACGGCAGCGGCGGGGGCATGGGGAACTCGCCCTTGCGGGTCTGCGGGGGCTCGACGTCGTCGAAGTCGTACGGGCCGTGGGTGACGACCGGCTCGTGCGAGAAGTTGTGCGTCGTGGGCGGGCTGCCGGCGTCGGTCCACTCCAGGCTCAGGCCGCCCCACGGGTTCGGCGGGGCCTTGGGCCCGGCCGCCAGCGAGTGCAGGAACGTGCCCAGGTGCACCAGGAAACCGGCCAGGAGGACCCACGACCCGACGGTCGAGAGCTGGTGGTAGATGATGAACTCGTCGGCGTAGCTGGCGTAACGGCGGGGCATGCCGTGGGCGCCCATGATGAACTGGGGGAAGAACGTCAGGTTGAAGCCGATGAACACGAGCCAGAAGCCGATCTGGGCCCAGAACTCGTTGTACATCTTGCCGAACATCTTCGGCCACCACATGTGGATGCCGCCGATGAACGCGATGATCGTGCCGCCCATCATGACGTAGTGGAAGTGCGCCACGACGAAGTAGGTGTCGTGCAGCGCGCGGTCGAC
>JAHCJH010000130.1 GCA_026126345.1 Phycisphaeraceae bacterium
GGGCAGTTTGTTGAGCACCGCGAGCGTGAGGAAGACGATGGTGTTCACCACGATGAACGCGACCAGCGCGAACTGGAGCGCCCGCAGCGCAGGCGAGAGGGGCGTCGTGGTGGGGAGGGCGTCGGAATCGGTTGGGCGGGAGTTGGGCATACTGGTGGTTCCGGGTTGGCTCGCATCCGGGGCCGATCCCATCAGGGCGTGGGCCGGGCGCGAGAATGGTGGAGCGTTCGCCGACGAAGGCGGGGAAACATGACGGGGAGGTGATCGGTGGGCGGCCCGGCTCGGACATCACGTTGCCGTCACCTTGCGGGTGCCGCGTCGCCGATACCCTAAAGCGTCCATGCGCCTCCTGATCGTCGAAGATTCCACCGTGCTCCGCGACTCGCTGGCCCAGGGCCTGCGCGAGGCGGGGTACGCCGTGGACGCGGTCGCCGACGGCAAGCGCGGCCTGATCCACGCGCAGACCACCGATTACGACGTGATCGTGCTCGACTGGATGCTGCCGGAGATGGACGGCGTGACGATGCTCTCGCGGTACCGCGCGTGGGCGAGCGACAAACGAATCGCGGGCGGCGGCGCGGCGGTCCTCATGCTCACGGCCAGGGACACGCTCGACGACAAAGTGCGGGGGCTCACCACCGGGGCCGATGATTACCTCGTCAAACCCTTCGCTTTCAAGGAACTGCTGGCCCGCGTGCAGGCCATGACGCGGCGGCGGCACGGACAGTCGTCCCCGCTTGTCCGGGTGGGGCCGCTGACAATCGACACGGCGGCGAAGGCGGCGCACATCACGCGCGGGGCCGTCGGGCGGGGAGGCGCGGATGTACCCGTGGACCTTTCGCCCCGCGAGTACGCACTGCTCGCGTACCTCGCCGCCCGCGCGGGCAAGCCCGTGACCCGCGCCGAACTCGAAGAACACCTCTACGACGACCGGTCGCAGGTCTTCTCCAACGCGATCGACTCGGCGGTGGCCGCGCTGCGGGCGAAACTGAGCGCGGCGGGCGGGGCCGAGTGCCCTGAACTCATCCACACGCGGCGGAAGATCGGGTATGTGCTGAAAGAGGGCGTGCCATGACCAGCATCCAGCTCCGCACCGCCGCGCTGGTCGCCGTGTGCATGTCCGTGCTGCTGGTCCTCGGCGGCGTCGTGCTGGTGATCGTGCTGCGTCGGGCCATGACGGCGCAGTTTGATGACGCGCTGATTGCCCGCGCCGCCGCGCTGCAATCGCTGACACGATTCGACGGAACCAAGGTCGAGATGGACTTCGCGGGCGAGGCCATGCCGCGCTTCGCACGCGCCGCCCGGCAGCCCGGCGAGGCCGAGTACTTTGTGGCGTGGGTCCGCGAAGGGTCCGAGTGGCGTGTGCTGGAGCGCTCCGAGTCCTTGAAGAACGATGCATGGCCCCCCGCGACGGTGCCCGACGGGCCGGCGAGCATCCGCGACGTGGCGCTCCCCGGTGGCGGCGCGGGGCGCGCGGTGATGATCGAGTTCTCAGCGCCGCACGAGCGCGACGAAGAGAGCGAACAGCACGGCGACAAGGCGGCGGCCGCACCGGCGGCGAGCACCGCCCCCGCGCCCGCCGTCCGCCTTCTCGTCGCGCTGCCGCGCACGCCGCTGGACCGCACGCTGTCCGTCATCGGCTGGTGCATCGCGAGTGTGGGCGGCGCGCTCGCGCTGGCGAGCATCGCCGCCTCGCGCTGGGCCGTTGGTCGCGGGCTGGTCCCTCTGGGCGACCTCTCCCGGCGCGTGCAATCCCTCGGCCCCGAGACGCTCAACGCCCGCTTCGAGTCCGCCGGTCTGCCCGCCGAACTCCGCCCCATCGCCGAGCAACTCTCGGCCCTGCTGGCCCGGCTCGAAGAGGCGTTCGAGCGCGAGAAACGCTTCAGCGCCGCGGCCAGCCACGAACTCCGCACGCCCATCGCGGAGCTGCGGATGCTCCTTGAAGTCGCCGCCAGCCAGCCGCGCACAGGTCAGGAATGGTCGCGCACAACGGAGACCGCGCTGGGGGTGCTGGCCCGCGCGCAATCGCTCTGCGAGACGTTGCTGCGCCTGTCACGTGCCGGCGCGGCCGACCCCGCGCCCGGCGCGGAGGCACGCACCCAAGTCGGTCCCGTTCTTACGGAGCAAGCCGCCCGCGCCATCGCCATGCACGGCGGCGATGCCCGTCTTGTGCGCATCGACGCGGATGAGACGCTTGTGGCCCGCGTCGAGAGCGCCACGCTCGCGGCCATCGTCGGCAACCTGCTCGACAACGCTCTGCGCCACGGCGACGTCGCGCCGGATGATCCGGTGATCGTCCGCGCGCATTTGGTTGCGGACGGGGTTCGCATCGATATCACCAACTCGGCCCCGGCTCTCACGAACGAAGATCTCGCACACCTCTTCGAGCCGTTCTGGCGCAAGGACGCTTCTCGCCACGATCAACGCGGCTTCGGCCTGGGCCTCGCCGTCGCCCGTACGCTCACGAGAGCCAGCGGCGGAGAGATTGCTGTGCGACACGACAGTGCGCGAGCAGTCAAGTTTTCAATATCGCTTCTCCCATCGGATGGACGCCGATGATGTGCCGGCAATACCTCTTGAAAGCGTCACCATCTCCCCTCGGGATGTCGCGATGGAGTGCTGTCGACAGATCTCATGAAGCTGTTTGGCGACCTCACAATTGCGGTAGTTCGCAACGAGGCCGCCTTGCGCCCGCCAACTCCCGCCAGCGCCGGCGCTGCTCGCGCCAGTCCGAGGCGGCACACACCGTGCGCAGTTCGTGCTCGCTGACTGCATCACGCTCTCGCGCAACGCGGGGCAGGAACAGCAACTCCTCCTGGATGTCCGGAGCCAGACACAGCAGGTCCATGATCTGGCTGATCCGAGCCCGCGTGACCTGCCCCAACCGGGCGAGGTCGGCGTGGGATTCGACCTCGCCCGTTCGAACCAACTCCTCAAACCGGATCGCCAGCGCCATCAGGCGGGCGACACGGGGAACGCGGCCCGCTTCAACGGGCGGCGCGGCGGGCTCCACGCCTACGTTGACCTCTTTCCGGCCCGCCGTCCCCCGCGTGAAATGCACCGGGAACTCGATCGTGACGTCGTGCATGTTTTTCATGCGACCTCCTCGTGCTCAACGGGTGCCTGGCCGAGCGTGCGCAGCCCGGCAGGATGGAACGTGATCGACACCGTCTTCTTTGCACCGTCGTAGTCCACCCGTTTGACAAGGTTCGCCAGCACGGCCGCCTGTTCCCGCGGGTAGAGCACGTCCCACGACGCGGCGAACTCGCGAAGCGAGGCCGCGACGTCGGCCTGGGTGATCGACTCGTTCTCGATCTGTTCCGCCTCGGCGCGAAGAACCCGTGTCCGCTCGCTGGCCGTCGCCAGGCGTTCGTGGAGGTCGGCCAGCCGGGCGGCGGCGTTGGCGTCCGTGCCTGCGGCCATCGCGGCCTTGCGGATGTCGCCCTCAATCTTCTGGATCTCACGCGTGCTCGCCGTGTGGTCCTTGTCGATCTGGGCGCTCCGAGAGCGGATGCCGCTCAGCAACTGGCGGAATGCCGCCGCGACCAACGCGTCATCGCCACCGATGTGCTTGATCCGGTCGACTACCAACCTTTCAATCTGCTCGGCGGGCAGGGAGCCCGAAGGGCACGCGTGCCAGCCCTGTTTCTGGGCGACGTAGCAGACGTAGTAGCGGTACGCGGCCTTCCCGTCTTTGACGCTGTAGGTGTGGCCCATCGCGTGCCCGCACGGCCCGCAGTGGATCAGCCCCTTGAGCAGCGCCCCGTGCTGGTTGCGGACGTGCATGCCGCCGGTGCGGCCGTTGTGCTTGATCGTCTGGAAGACCTGCTGCCAAAGCCGCTCGTCGACGATGGCCGCGTGTTCGCCGGCGAACAGCTCCTTCTTGTGCTTGACCTTGCCCACATAGGCCGGGTTGGTGAGGAGGTTGATCAACAGGTGCTTGTCCCACACGCGACCGCCGACCGCCGTGCCCTTGCGCGTCGTCCAGCGCTTGCTCGTGCTGCCGCGGGCGTTGAGGATCTGGGCCACCTTGGTGAGCGAGCGGTGCTCCAGATACAGGTGGTAGACCTCGCGGACGAGTTCCGCCTCCGCCGCGTTGACCACGAGCTTGCTCCCGCCCGCGGGCTGGGGCGCGAGGTCGTACCCCAGGATCGGCTTGCCGCCGAACCACTTGCCCTTGCGCTTGGACGCGGCGATCTTGTCGCGGGTGCGCTCGGAGATGATCTCGCGCTCGAACTGGGCGAACGAGAGCAGGATGTTCAGCGTGAGCCGCCCCATCGACTGCGTGGTGTTGAACTGCTGCGTCACAGACACGAATGACACGCGGTGCTTCTCGAATACCGCCATCATGCGGGCAAAGTCCAGGAGCGAGCGCGACAGCCGGTCGACCTTGTAGACCACCACGCAGTCGACCTTACCCGCTTCGATGTCGGCCATCAGCCGCTGGCAGCCGGGTCGGTCGGTGTTCCCGCCGGTGAAGCCGCCGTCGTTGTACTGGTCCGGCAGCGCCACCCACCCCTCGTGCTTCATGCTGGCGATGTAGGCCTCCGCACTCTCGCGCTGGGCGTGCAGCGAGTTGAACTCCTGCTCGAGTCCCTGTTCGCTGGACTTGCGGGTATAGATGGCGCATCGCACCGTCGCCACGCCGGCGTTCTTTGCGGGTTTGGTTTCCATTGACGTTCTCATACCTTGCCCTCCGTGATGCCGGGCTCGTGGAGCCCGAAGAATCGGAATCCGTTCCAATGCGACCCGGTCACCTTCGCCGCGATGGCGCTCAGCGACCGGTAGACCTCTCCCTCAAACTCGAAGCCCTTGGGCAGCACCCGGACAAACACGGCGCGGCCCTTGTACTCGCGGCGGAGGACCGTCCCGGGTGGCGGCAGCCGCCCGTCCTCTCGCGTGTGGATGGGCACGCTCACCACGCTTTCGCCGTTGGCCCGGGGCTTGGGCGCGTCCGGCGATTGGGCGCGTGGCGGGCTTCGCCGCAGGTCAGCGTCGTTGGCCAGTTCGCGCGCCCGCTGGCGTGCCCGCTCCGAGAGGTCCCCCTCCCGAAGCGCCTGCATCCGCCAGAGAATCCGTTTGATCAGCAGCACCTTGTGGTGCGTGCGAGCTTCTTCGCCATAGACCTTGGCGTACCGCTGCTTCAGTTGCGGCACAGTCATCTTCTCCAAGGCCTTTTCGGCTGCATTCACATCGATCGCCATCGGGGTCTCCGTTCTCGTGGTCGTTAACCACGCGACCCATCAGGGCGGGCATGCTCGGAGAGTTCAAGTCGAGTCGGAGAGCCGTCTTGATGCTCGATGCTCGGCTCCGAAATGGCGACCTGTCGCCGCCGGCGGCGGATGCCCTCGGCAAAGATGGCGGCGATGGCATTCAGTCGCGCCACGGGCGTCGTCGGGGCATCGGGATCAAGCGAGGCGGTTGGGGTGGTGGGGGCGGGCGCATCGTCCGTGAGCGCGGTGTCGTGCACGGGCACATCCTCCGTAAAGGGGGACATGCATCCGTGCGGGCGTGCGCTTGGCGCTCGGCTTCGCACCTGATGCTGGAATGGGGCCCGCGTCCGGTGCGGGCCGCCTGCCTCTGAATACGCGAAACGGTCGGAGAGCGGCGCAGGGTCCGAATCTCACCCCTCGTTCACCCCGGCAGCGCGTTAACCAGACCCGCCCGGGCGTTTGAGAGCGCGGAGAGACTTTCGGCCCCCAACCCCGGCGTGGCGACCGAAACGGCGATGCGATGCCTCGGATTCGAGAGCGCCCGGCAAATCGCGGACTTTCAGGAAGTGCCACGATTCCCGAGAGATACGCGCGGTGGGCGAAAGGCCCAGACCGTTAACGAGAAAAGGCCTCTTTACGAGGCCTTTCTCAGAACTCCGATCGGATGGGTGTCTCGAACTCGGCATGATTTTGGGGGCCGTTAGTAAGTCGTGCCGACCAGAGAGAGTGGACAAACGGCGTTGGTTGGCCGCTGGGGCACCTCACGCTTAACAGGCGGATCGAACTCGGGCCGTGGCGCTTACCCGAGACCCATGATCCAACCCTCCACTGCTGCCGTCTCTCGATCCTCGGGGGAGAGGTGGGGGTTCAGGAACTCCGTGAGGCCGCCATCCACATCCGCCCGCCGTAACCACTCAGTGACGCTCCATGCGTCGTGCTGGTCTGGCGTGCGGTCGGCCTTCGGCAACGACCGGCTCCACAGCGACGGGTAGACCTCCGCGATGACCGAACGACCGGGGGTCGGCGTCCAACCGTCAAACGGCCAGAAGTGGATGCGGCAGCCAAGCCGCTCGCGGATGTACCTCAGCCACGGGAGGCCCGCGTGAGTCGACTTTGCGACCGAACCCTGCACGTCGAAGTGGAACACCGACTTGGCCGAGCCGGCGCGTTGTTCGGTCATCCGGCGCCAGCGGGTGTTGCCGGTCCGCGCAGCGCCGTTGCCGGCCAGGCCGTCGCGAACGAAATCGACGTAAGTGTGCTCGGCGTCCGTGGGCCAGTGTCGCTGGAAGTCCTCAAGAAACGTCGGCCAGTCGGGTGGCAGCCGATGGACCTCGAAGTATCGATGCCGACGATCGTCGGAACGTCCTCCGCGAGCCGCGCGGCCAACCAGTGCGCGATGCCGCGTCGCGTCCAGTACTTGCGAGGGCTGGGCGGCGGCGGTACTTCATTCGCCGCGGACTCGCCGACGGCGCAGTAGACGCGCAGGCCCTTGAGACTGGCCTCGGGCGTCTCGGCCCCGGAATAGTCGATGCCGATGTAGCGGGAGAAGGCGGCCATCGAGATCGGAGGCCGACTCAGGACACCTCGGCCAGCAGGCTCTCGTAGGGGATCTTCAGCCCGTCGTGCAGTCGCTTGACCATCCGCAGGCTGAGCGGCCGCTTGCGGTTCAGCACCTCGGACACCCGCCCGCTCGGACCGATGAAGGGCTCCAGATCGCGAGGCGTCAGTCCTTCCTGCTCCATGCGGAACTTGATGGCCTCCACCGGGTCGGCGGGTCCGAAGTCGTAGTGCTTGCTCTCGTAGGCCTCGACGAGGGTCACCAGCACGTCGCGCTCGTCGGCCTGTGCCGTGCCCTCCTCGGCCTGGAAGATCTTCTCCAGGCGGCGGAACACCTTCTTCAGGTCATCGTCGTTCCGGATCGGCTTAATAGTCATTCACGCTCTCCACGTCGATGCGGTCGTACTGCGCATGCGTCCCGACGAACTT
>JAHCJH010000131.1 GCA_026126345.1 Phycisphaeraceae bacterium
GGTCATCTTCCGTGTACACGCACTCGAGCCAGGGCAGGCGGCGGAACGCCCGATCGCCGCCCGGTTCGTTCGGATCGATCCGACGGTGGACGTACACCGTCCTGCGTTCCGACGCCGGGGCGCCCGCGGGCGCCCCGGGACCGCTGGATGCCACGGTGGTCATCGCGAGGATCGGGGGCGAAACCGGCCGCCCCTCGTCATCGGGCAGATAGTGGTACCGCACGCGGTGCGTCCAGTCCGTCGGCAGCGCCGCAGCGCCCGATGGGCGGTTGGCGTTGTAGTCCGTCAGCGGGTCAACCCCGCCCGTGAGGCCCGGCGTTTCGGTGCTATGGCACACCAGCACCGCGGGCCCCAGCGTGGCGTCCGGAACGTCGCCCGGGAAGACGTAGATCCGGTCGATCGCGCTGGCGCCGAACTGCTCGAGGAGCACCCGGCGCGTCGCCTCCGGCAGCGCGTCGAACAGGTCGCGGTACCGCTCGCCGCTGCCCGGCTGGGCGATCCAACCATCGGCCGCGAACCGCCGGTGCGCGTACAGCAGCGTCCACTTGACCTGTCCCTGCGAAACGAGCTTGATGTACTGAATCTGCCCGCGTGCCGCGGCGTCCTGCCAGATCTCGACGCACGAAGTGCCCGGGTGGTCCAACGTCCAGCGGGCCGACGGAGCGTGCTTGATGCGCACCTCGTGACCGTACTGGTCGGCCACGCGCACGCACAGGCCGTAGTGCGGCACGCCGAACCCCGGGTTGAGGAACCAGGCGAACGGGCTGTGATTCTGCAGCCGCTCCGGGCTCACGCCGGCCTGGAGCAACTGGTTCCTCGTGAACGGCCGGTCGTGATACGACGCGGCCTCCCAGTTCGGGTCCGGCGAGTTCTCCTGAACCACCGTGCTCAGCGAATTGGTATTCCAGCGGTTCGGCGGCACGTCCTCGTTGACCGCCACGAACGTGTAGTGAACCTGGCCGTCGTAGAGCCAGACATCAAACTGTGTCGGACGCACCGCCCAGAAGCGGCCGGCCTGCGGCTCCTGCGCCACGCCGTTGTGCGTCATCCGTGCGCGGAACCGCGCCGGCGCCTCGTACGTGATGCTCGGCCCGCCCCCGGACGGGCCGTGGTACACCATCTGGAACGGAATCGAGTGATGGGCGTCGAGCCAGAGCCACGTGGTCCGAGCCCCGTCGCCGATCAGATCCGGCGTTGCCGCGTCGATGAGCAGAATCGGGTTCTCGCCGGCCATCCACCCCTGCCCGACCCAGTCCCACCAGCGATCGGGCGCATCCATGCCCATGTCGCTCTGGTCTTCCCGCAACATGCGGTGGTTGCTGCGCGTGCGTGTGAGCCGGAACGTGGCGCCGTCCAGCGGCAGCTCGAGGTCCACGGATCGCACCAGCGGAACGCCGGTGACGAGGTCAACGACGCCGTCGAGCGTGGGCCGACCGTTGGCGTTCCACCAG
The DNA here is from genome assembly GCA_026126345.1 of Phycisphaeraceae bacterium. Taxonomy (GTDB): domain Bacteria; phylum Planctomycetota; class Phycisphaerae; order Phycisphaerales; family UBA1924; genus JAHCJH01. The sequence continues at coordinate 1,452 of JAHCJH010000131.1, forward strand.
GCCGACGCTCCCCCAGCCCCGGGCGGCACGAGACAGAGACTGCCGCCGCCGATCGTCGGTGAGGGTGGCGAGAAATCACCGGGCGACGGCCCCGCGAGCAGGTTGATTCCGAGCCGGAAACCCAGCGGAACTCCGGGCGGAAGCCGGACCGGCGAGTAGCGGTCGCCGCCATCGACCCGTTCGTAGAGCGCCAACGTGTACCAGCACGCCGAACCGAACGCCTGAAACCCAGGCGGGCTCGTCGGAAGCACGAAGTTCGCCGCGGCCTGCGGCGTCAGGCCCCACCGAACCGATCGAGCCGGCGGCTGCCCCGCGACGGACTCGATGACGCCGGAGGTCGCCGTGCGATCGGCGGCGGTCGAGCCGGTCGGCAACAAGGGCACCCACCTGCCGGTTTCGTCGCACGAGGGCGAAGGCGGCGGATCGCCCGCACTCGCGTAGGTAGCCGCCAACGCCGCAGCCAGCCCCACCACCCATGACATCGGTTTCATGTGCACCCCGCAATGTCGGCAGTAGCCGACTCCGACATCACAGTTCATCACATCGCGACTGTCAAGCGCTGAGTTGATGTGGATATCCTCGTCGCAGCGGCGTGACACAATCGGCACCACACAACAACGACGTGCCCTTCGGTTCCGAACCGCGTGCAGCAGTTGACAGACTTTCACAGGGCTTCAGCCTCATGCAAGTTGGGGTCCGGCTGCAGCCAGCGGCCGTCGGCCGCGTCGTACACCCGGTGGCGGACGTGGTACACCTCCAGCACCGGGTCCCACAGATAGCCCGCCCGCCCGAACCGGTTGTCCACGTACCCGCTGCCGCCGGAGTACTGACCCTGCGGCACCCGGCTGGAAAGCGTGCCGGAACTCTTGTGGTACTGGCCCGGGTCGTACCAGGTGTAGAACTCCAGGCTGTCCTTTTCGCTGATCTCGCCGTCGCCGGTGATGTCGCCGCGGCAATCGTGCAGGGGGTCTTCCCAACTACCATGCGGGCCCACATGAGCCAGCGACCATTCGATCAAGCGGCGGCCGAGCGATTCCTGTATGGCGATGAGCCGGAGCCGCAGCAGCGGGTGAGCGCGCTGGCGGTCAGTTCGCTGGTGTTCAGCCTGGTCTGTTGCCTGCCGGGGACGGGCCTGATCGGCGCGGGGCTCGGCACCGGCGCGATCTACGCCATCGGCAAGAGCGGGCGTCGTCTCGGCGGCAACGGGCTGGCGCTGGTCGGCATCGTGCTCGGCCTGTTGTCAACGATGGTGTGGGTGGGCCTGCTGATCGGCGGGGCCCAGATGCTCCGCTCGATGGACCGCAACATCACGCAGCCAACCGCCGCGTTCTTCCGGGCGGTCGAGGGGGGCGACTTCGGCGCGGCCCGCGCTGCGCTGACGCAGGGCGCCGGGGCGGCGACGGGCGACGACGCTTTCGAGCGCTTCCGGCGCGAACTGGCCGACGCGCTGGGCGCGTTCCGCCAGGCGGAGAATCCCGACGTCGGGGAATTGATTTCGACGTTCCGCTCGGGCGGGACGGGCACCGCGAGCGGCTCGTCCCGCGAGATCCGGTTGCCGGCCAACCAGTTTCCGCTGCCGCTGCCGCAGGTGTTCCGGTTCGAGAAGGGGCCGGCGGTGGTGATGTGGATCATGGACGATCCCGCGGCGTTGTACACGCTGTTCTTCGGGAACCAGAGCATCGACGGGCGGTCGGTGAATCTGGTGGTGTGGGGGCCGCAGGGACGGGCGATCTGGCTGCGGCCGCCGCCGCAAACCCCCTCGACCAGCTCGCCGGCGCCTGCGCAGCCGGCCGCCGGGACCGGACCCGCCGCGCCGGAATCCGCTCCACCGTCGCCCCCGCCCCCCGCGGAGCCGAACCCCCCGGCCAAACCGGGGGCATGAAGCGGGCCACTCACCGAGGGGCGTCGCGGGGTATATTGGTGGCGTGAGCACGTCGGGTCAGGTCAACGCCGGGCAGTCCCAGGGCGCCTCGTCGCCTCAGCGCGAGCCGGTGATCCAGGTGCGCAACCTGGTGAAGCGGTTCGACGGCCGGACGGTGCTCGACGGGTTGAACGTCGACATCTACCCGGGCGAGACGGTGGTGATCATGGGGGGCTCCGGGTGCGGCAAGACCACGTTCCTGCGCTGCCTGATCGGGGCGATCAAGGCCGACGAGGGGCAGGTGCGGATGCTGGGGCGCAACCTCGCCGGGCTCGACGAGCGGGGGATGGACGAGGTGCGCAAGCAGTTCGGCATCCTCTTTCAGTCGGGGGCGCTGTTCAACAGCATGTCGCTGTCGCAGAACGTGGCGCTGCCGCTGGAAGAGCACACGGACCTGGGACGGGAGATCATCGACATCCAGGTGAAGATGAAGCTGGAGCTGGTCGGTCTGCGCGAGCACGCCGAGAAGTTGCCCAGCCAGATCTCCGGCGGCATGAAGAAGCGCGCCGGCCTCGCCCGGGCGATGGCGCTGGACCCCAAGATCCTGTTCTACGACGAGCCGTCGGCGGGACTGGACCCCGTGACCAGCGCCGAGATCGACCAGTTGATCATCAACCTCACGCGGGGGTTGGGGGTCACCAGCGTGGTGGTGACCCACGAGATGGACTCGGCGTTCACCATCGCCGACCGGATGGTGATGCTGGACAAGGGCCGGTGCCTGAAGGTCGAGTCGCGGGAGTGGTTCGACCGGCTTCGGAAACTGACCGACGAGCAGGCCGCGGCGCTCTCCACCGACGAGCGGATCATCCGGCAATTCCTGCGGGGCGATGCGCACGGGCCGATCACCGAGCGTCGGGGAACCGGCAGCTACGCCGACGACCTGCTGGGGGCGCAGGCGGATTGACCACGGCCGGCCGCCCGCCCGCGAGGGATCGGGCCGCCTGATATGCTCGAAGCCAGAGAAAGGACCGGGACCCAGGCATGAGTGCTCGTGGCAAGCGCGATCTGGTGATGACGGGCGTGTGGGTGGTCGGCACGCTGGTGTCGATCACGGTGATCGTGCTGGTGCTGGCCAAGGCCGGGGAGTGGTTCGAGCGGACCAGCGCGTACACGGTCCGGTTCACCATCGCCGAGGGCGCGGTGGGGCTCAAGCCCGGGTCGGAGGTTCGCCTGGGCGGCCAGCGCGTCGGGCGGGTGGAGCGGGTGAGGTTCACGTCGGACGAGGGCGGCGTGCCCGGCGCGATCGAGGTGTCGGTGGTGCTGCAGGCCGACAAGCCGCTGTACACCGATGCACGCTTCACGCTCGAGACGCCGCTGCTGGGGTCCGTCTCCACGCTCAACATCTTCAGCACAGGCACCAGGGCCGGAGGCCTGGCGCAGGCGGGCCACGTGTTCGAGGCCACGCTGGCCGCGCCGTCGTTCCTCAAGTCCGCCGGCTACGGCGAGGAGCAGGTGACGCAGGTGCAGGCGGTGATTGCCGATGCGCGCCAGATCACGGCCCAGCTCAAGGGCATGCTGGCCAAGATCGACGCCGAGGTGATGGACAAGCGCCTCCTGCCCAGCCTCGACAACGTCAAGGACGCCACCGCCGACGCCCGCGAGATCGCCTCGACCATCAAGTCGCGCACGCCGGGCTGGGCCGACCGGATCACCAGCGTCCTGTCCAACCTCGACGAGGCGATCATCGAGATCAAGTCGATCTCGCCCGAGGTCAAGGCGGCCGTCGCCGTCGCTCGCGCCATGATGGAGCGGGCCGATCCGAAGATCCAGGCCGCCCTCGACGACGTCAAGGACCTCGTCCACAAGATCAACACCGACGCCTACGCCCGCGTCATGAAGGTCGTCGCCGAGGGCGACCGGGCGCTCACCGCCCTGGCCGACACCGCCGAGGGGCTGCGGTCGCAGCTCCCCGAGCTGCGCGTCACGCTGGCCAACCTGCGGCTCTCCAGCGACCAGCTCAAGCTCACCATGACCGAGGTGCGCCGCAACCCCTGGCGACTGCTCTACCAGCCAGGCAAGAAGGAGCTCGAGCGCGAACTGCTCTACGACGCCGCCCGGTCCTACGCCGAGGCCGTCAGCGACCTCCGCGCCGCCAGCGCGACGCTCGAGCAGGTGGCCGCGGCGGGCGCCGCGCCCGTCTCCGCCGAGCTGCGCGATGCGCTCAAGGCGCAGCTCGAAGCGGCGATGAAGCGGTACAAGGAAGCGGAGTCGGCGTTCATGAACCGGATCCTGGCCAACCCCTGATCGGGTCGGCCGGGCCGGCGCGGGGCGGTCCACATGGCCAGGCTGAGCCTTCACTATGAGCGGGCGTTCCAGGCGTTCCTGCTGGCGCGACGCATCCCGTTCGTCGCCGTCAGCGAGGCCCGCAAGGCGCTCGCCCCGGCCGCCGCCCCGCCGGGAGCGCCCGAAGGGCTCAAGTCCTTCGACTTCGTCCTCTACGGCCGCCCGCTGAACCTGCTGGCAGACGTCAAGGGCCGTAAGGTCCCGCCGACCCGGCGCCCCGGCGGCCGGGCACGCCTCGAATCGTGGGTCACCGCCGAAGACGTCCGCTCCCTCGACCAGTGGGAGCGGCTGTTCGGGCCCGGGTTCGCCGGGGCGTTTGTCTTCGCCTACTGGTGCCCGGACCAGCCGCCCGATGGGCTCTTCCAGGAGGTCTTCGCGTTCGAGGGCGCCTGGTACGCCCTTCGCGCCGTGCTGCTGGCCGATTACAGGTCGCGCATGCGTCCGCGCAGCGCCAGGTGGGGCACGGTCGACCTGCCCGCCGCCGAGTTCACGACGCTCAGCCACCCCCTGAGCCCCGACTGGCTCGCCGGCGCCAGCCGCGCCGGCTGACCCCGCGCTTCTGGCGGGCCCGGCCGGGGGGCTGTACAATCCCCAAGTCCCGGTCGTTCAAGGAGTTGGGCGCATGAGAACGCTGCTGATCGCCGTCGCCGTCTGCTGCACCGCCGCCGCCGCCAGCGCCCAGCCGGGCATCGGGTTCGAAGTCGAGCGCAAGGAAAAGGCCAAGCTTGAGCCCCCGACGCTCAACGCTCGGGCCGATGACACCGGCCAGACGTGGGTCATGATCGGCGCTGTGCTCTTCGTCCTCATGGCCGTCGGCGCCAACCTCATCCCCTCCAAGCGCGGCCACCAGGACTGATCGGCCCCCGTCCGCGGTCCCGACAACCATGCACGCGCCCCGTCCCAACCACGTCCGCCCCGGCCGGCTGAGCCTCATCGGGCTCAACCTGCTGCTGCTCGGCGCGCTGGCGTGGGTCACGTTCCAGCCCGCGGCCGGCGCCGATTCGGCCACGCGACTCGGCCAACCCGCCCGCCCGCGCGGCCAGTACGTCCTCAACGCCGGACGAATGCAGGGCTCGACGGTGCACGCCGTTTACGTGCTCGACGTCGTGAACCAGGAGCTGCTGGCCCTGCGGTGGGACCGCGCCGGCCAACGGTTGGAAACGCTGGGGTATCGGAACATCGCCCAGGACGCCGCCGGGCCGTCGAGCCGTTGAACCACGCACGCCAGCGCGCATGAACCACCACGCAAGTCAGCCCGATGATCGTGCCCGACCCGGTGCCGCCGGCCCCGCGGGGGCCGCGCTGTGGGCCTCGGCCATGATCCTGGCGGCGCTGGTGATCGTCCAGGCCGGCCGGCTCTGGAGCGCGCCGGCCCCGGCTCTGGCGGCCGACCTCGTCGCCGCCGGCGGCGACTACGTCACCCTCTCGGTCGACGCCGGCAACGACGCCGTGCTGGTGGTGCTCGACCATCGCAGCGAGGACCTGCTCGTCTACCACCCGCGCAACC
>JAHCJH010000132.1 GCA_026126345.1 Phycisphaeraceae bacterium
TTGCTTCGGCCGCTTGGACATCGACCCTCCGTCCCGGGACGCGCCCCTGGGGAAACAACCATAGGGGCGGACCTGCGCGGCCCCGGCCTTGAACCCCGACCAGCGCCCCAACCCGAACCCATCCCGACGGCCGCTCGTATCGAAGCTGTCGAGGGCGTTGGTGGAACGGTCTCAGGCTACCATAACCCCTCGGCCGGTTTCCGGCAGGTTCTCTGCCCGGTCGGTCGAGCCCTCTCGCCGGCGGCCGGCGGTACAGTCCTCACCGAATTCCCTCCCGGAGCCCTGCATGTCCGGTCTTTCCCTGCACGTCGTCCCCTCCGGCAACTCGGGCCACGCTCACGACAAGGACTCGGCCTGCTGCTCGCACCACGAGCTGCAGTCCGAGCGGTACCTGCTGCTCTACCTCCTCGGCGGCATGCTGCTGGTGGGCGTCTTCATCGCCCGCAAGTTCTTCCCCGGCACGATCGACGATTCGGTGGCCCAGATTCCCGCGGCGATCGCCGCCGTGCTGCTGGGCTCGCCGCTGTTCTACGCCTCGATCAAGGAGCTGCGCGAGGGCCGGGCCTCCAGCTCGTCGCTGGCCTCGCTGGCGATCATCGCCTCGATCTCGATGGGCAAGTACGAGACCGCCGGCTGGCTGGCGCTCATCCTGCTGGTCGTCGACCAGCTGCTTCGCCGCACGGCCTTCGGCGCCCAGCGCGTCATCGAGCAGCTCGTGCGACTGACGCCAAACGTTGCCCGCGTGGTCCGCGACGGCCAGGAGCAGGAGATCGGCCTGGCCCAGGTCAAGGTGGGCGACGTTGTCCGCGTCCGCCCCGGCGAGAATCTGCCGGTCGACGGCGTCGTCGTCACCGGGCGCACCACGATCGACCAGGCCTCGCTCACCGGCGAGGCCGCGCCCCACGAGGTGCAGCCGGGCGACCCGGTGTACGCCGGCACCACCAACCTGTCGGGCTCGTTCGACCTGCGCTGCACGCAGGTCGGTGCCGACACGACCATCGGCAAGGTGACCCAGCTCATCCGCGAGGCCGAGCAGTCCAAGACTCCGCGTCAGCTGCTCATCGAGCAGGTCGCCCGCTTCTACGTCCCCGTCGTGCTCTCCATTTCCTTCCTGGTCTGGTTCCTCACCGGCGGCGACATCGAGCGCGCCATCACCGTGCTCGTCGTCACCTGCCCGGCGGCGTTGCTCATCGCCAGCCCCACCGCGATGGTCGCGGCCTTCGCCGCCGCGGCGCGACTGGGCATCATGATCAAGCAGACGGCCTACCTCGAGGCCGCGGCCGACGTCGACACCGTGGTCATGGACAAGACCGGCACCATCACCACCGGCCGCTTCGTCGTTTCCCGCCTGTCGCCGGCGCCGGGCGTGGAGGGCGCCGAGCTCCTGTCGGCCGCCGCCAACGGCGAGCAGCACTCCAACCACCCCCTGGCCCGCAGCATCCTCAACACCGCCAAGGCCGCGCGAATCAACCCAGACGGCACCAACGACTACGAGGAGATCCACGGGCGCGGCGTCAAGGCCCGCACCAGCATGGGCGAGCTGCACGTCGGGCGCGCCACCTGGCTGCTGGAGCTCAACCCCGCCATCAAGGCCGACCTGGCGATCGTCGAGGACCGCATCGCCGGCATGACCGGCGTGCACGTGATGCGCGACGGGCGCTACCTGGGCGCCGTCGGTCTGGAGGACAAGGTCCGCTCCAACACCAAGCACGTCATCGACCGACTGCGCGACCTGGGGATCAAGACGGTCTCGATCTTCACCGGCGACCGCCTGTCGGTGGCCGAGCGCGTTGGCCGCACCGTCGGCGTCGACCTGGTCGAGGCCGAGTGCCTGCCCGAGGAGAAGCACGCCCTGGTCAAGAGCATGGGCGCTCAGGGCCGGCGCACGCTGATGGTCGGCGACGGCATCAACGACGGCCCCTCACTGGCCTCGGCCGACGTGGGCGTGGCCATGGGCCTGTCCGGCTCGGACATCGCCACCAACTCCGCGGGCGTCGCCCTGATGAACGACGACCTGTCGCGCATCCCGTTCCTCATCGAGCTGTCGCGCCGCAACCGCGTCATCATCGCCCAGAACATCGCCATCGCCATCGTCGTCGCCATCGTCGGCCTGGCCCTGGCGGCCACCGGCAAGCTCGACATCTTCGCCGCGCTGCTGTTCCACTTCATCGCCGACGTGCTTGTGATCCTCAACTCGTTCCGACTGTTCCGCTTCGGCGAGGCCTACTCCGGCGCCGAGGACCAGGACGCCGAGAGCCAGCCCATCCGGCGTGCAGCCAGCATGCAGCTGGCCCAGCCCGCCGCGGCCACGGCCTGAACGCCACGACGCTGTATGCTGCCGTCCCGATGGACGGCTTCCGCATCTGCGACATCACCGTGGCGAGGACGGGGGCCGAGCACCGCGTCAGCGCCCGCGTCGAGCACCCCGCGGGGTCCGACACCGTCTGGTACGAGTCGGCCGAGCCGTTCGGCCTGCAGCCCGCCGACGCGTTCGTCACGCTCGCCGTCGCCTGTGCGCTGAGCACCGGCGGGCCCGTCGTCTGCCGCGAACCGGTTTCACACCGCCTGGCCGAGGGGCTCTGGCGCATCGGCCGGTTGAATCAGGCGTCGGACGCCGATTCACCGGAGATCGTCATCGACGCCCCGCGCCGCCTCGGCGCCGAGAACCCGGCGCCCGGCCCGATCCGTGCCGCGCTGTTCACCGCCGGCGTCGATTCCTACCACACCGCGATGGACCCGTCGCTCCGGATCGATGCGCTGTTCTCGGTGCTGGGCGGCGATATCACCGTCGGCAACCGCGTGCAGGCCGAGTCGCTGCTGCCGCGCTGGCGTCGCGCCGCCGACGAGCTCGGCAAGCGGCTCATCGTCGTCCGCACCAACGCCAGGGAACTGATCGATCGGTTCGCCCGCTGGGAGTCGATCTACACCCTCGGTCTGGCGGCCGCCGGGCACCTGTTCCAGGGTCGCATCGGCGTGCTCTACTCGTCGGCCAGCCTCGCCTGGCGGGACATGAGCTGGCCGCCGCAGGACCCGGTCGTGATCCCGCTGCTGTCGAGCGAGTCGCTGTGGCTCGGGTTTCACGGCGCCGAGCATTCGCGCCAGGCCAAGATCCGCGCCGTCGCCGGCGTGCCCCTGGTCCAGCAGACGCTCCAGGTGTGCATCGACGACCCGCGCACCCCGGGCAACTGCTCCCGCTGCGAGAAGTGCGTGCGCACCATGCTCGGCCTGCTCGCCGAGGGCCGGCTCGGGGATTTCTCAACGTTCGGTCCGCTGCCCGAACCGTCCTACGTTCGCGCGCTGCGCTTCCACATGGACCGGGAGCTGGCCTTCATGCGCGAGCTCGAGTCGGCGCTGCGGGTCCGCCCCGACTGCCGGCCCTGGGCCGACGCGCTCCGGCACGCCGTGCGACGGTGTGAGGGCCGGACGTTCTCGCGCCGTTGGCGGCGCTGGCTCTTCGGAGAGCGAGCCGGAGGCCGCACGCGCCGCTCGCCGTACGGCGGCGCCCTGCCCCCCGGCGCCTAGCGGCCGTGTCGCCTCCGCGCCGGTCCCGGCCGTGGTACGCTGCGGCGGCCATGCAACCGGCGATTCGTGTCAGCCAGGTGCGATCGTTCCGCGACGGCCCGCAGTGGGTTGCCTCAGCCCGGGTCGAACACCCGCTGGGCGTGGACGAACTGTGGTTCCGCTCCGACACCCCGTTGCCCGGGCCCGCCGCCGATGCGGCGCTCATGGTCACGCAGGCCTGGGCTCTGCGATTCGGCGTGCCGCTACAGATCGACGCGCCCGTCTGCCCCGTGCTGCTCGAGAACATCGCCCGCCTGCACGAGGTGCTCTGCTGCTGGCGCCCGCGCTGGCGACGCGTCCCCGTCGAGGCGACCGCCCGCGCACCTTCAGATCGCCCACCGACGGGCCCGTCCCGGGCCGCGTTCTTCTCCGGCGGCGTCGATTCGTTCCACACCGTGCTCCGCGGCGGGTGGAACCTCGACACCCTCATCAACGTCCTGGGCATGGACGTGCGCCCGGAAGACACCGAACTCACGGCCGCGGCGACCGCCAACTGGAGCGCCGTCGCCGACGCGCTGGGCTTGCGGCTGGTGCTGCTGCGCAGCAACCTGCGGCAGATCCACGACCAACGCGGGCCGCGGTTCCGCATGTACCCCGGCGGGCTGAGCGCCGCCGTGTCGCTGCTGGCGGGCGACGTGGGCGTGGCGCTGTTCTCGGCCGTCGCGACGTTCAACGGCCTGGTGCCCGATTCCATACACCCCGTCACGGTCCCGATGCTGGACACGGCCTACGCGCGGTTCGTCTACGCCGGCGGCGAGGTCTCGCGCCTCGGCAAGGTCCGTGCCCTGGCCGAAGAGCCGCTGGCGATGGACCACCTGCACGTCTGTTTCTGCGGATCGGGCAAACGCATCAACTGCGGCGAGTGCTTCAAGTGCGTCCGCACCATGCTGGCGCTGCAGGCCGTTGGCGCGATCGGCCGCTGCCGGACCCTCCCCGGCACGCTCGATCCGCGAGCCGTTCGCGCCGGCCGCATCGACGCATACCGAGACATCCCCTTCTACCTCGGCATGCTCGAGGCTCTGCGTCGTCGGCCCGAGGACCGCGCCGTCTACCTGGCCGCCCGGCACCTCGTCCGGCGAGCCCAGGGCCGGACCCTCTCCCGCCGGCTTCGGGCCCTGGCGCGCCCCGCGGCCGCCGTCCTCGGTCGGTCCGAACAGCCCCAACGCGATGAAGGTGACCTGTGAGCGCCGGCGCTGCGCTACCCGCCGCTCCGCGCCCCGCGTTCAGGATTTCCGGTGCGCGCGTCGATCGGGCCGCGGGCATGTGGACCGCCGAAGCGACGGTCGAGCACCCCCTGGGAACCGACCGGCTGTGGTTCGAGTGCGATCACCCGCTGACCGGCCCGCCGGCCGACGCCCTGCTCACCGCCATGGTGCAGCCGGCCCTGGCGGCCCGCGCCGACCTGGCCATCGACGCCCCCGTTTCGCCGCTGGTCCTGGAGAACCTGGGCCAGCTCCGGCGGATCCGGGCCTGCTGGTGGCCGCAGCTGGGCATCGGCCGGCTCGAAGCCCCGGCCCGATCGTCGGGAGATGAGCCCTCGCCGGGCGGCAGCAGAGCGACGTTCTTCACCGGCGGCGTCGACTCGTTCCACACGGCGCTCGATCCGTCCGTTCGACAGGACACGCTGATCACCGTGGTGGGGTTCGACGTTTCGCTGGGCAACCGCGCCCTGGCGGAGGATCTCGATCGTCGCTGGTCCGCCGTCGCGTCGGCGCTCGGCCGGCGGCACGTTCGCATGCGGACCAACCTCCGGCAGATCACCGACCGCTACGGCCCGTGGTACGACATGCTGGGGCCGGCGCTGGGCGCCGCGGGGCTGCTGCTCCGGGGCGACGTGGCGCTGGCGCATGTTTCGGCCGGGTGCACCTACAACGATTGGGACGCCAACACTGTTCACCCGGCCACGGTCCCGCTCCACGATGCGCCGGGCATCCGTTTCTGGTTCACCGGCGGCGCGCTGAGCCGCCTGGCCAAGGTGCGGGCGATGCGCCGCCAGCGGCTGTTCCTGGAGCACCTGCAGGTCTGCATCGCCGATCCGGACGGCGGCAATTGCGGCCGCTGCGCCAAGTGCCTGCGCACCAAGCTGGAGCTGCTGGCCGCCGGCTGCCTCGAACACTGCGCGACGTTGCGCGGCCCCGTGTCGCCCGCGAGCATCCGCGCGCTGCGGCTCGGGTTGTCGCCCGTCGAGGGGGGGTACTTCCTCGAGGTCGGCCAGGCGCTCCGCTCGACGCACCCGGCCCTGGCGCGGCAGGCACGCCACATCGCGCTGCGGGCCCAGGGCCGGACCATGTCGGCGCGCCTCCGCCGCTGGTTGCGGCCGTTCGGGGCGGGGGCCGCGCCGCTGGTCGAAACCGCGTGAACAGCCCTCCGGGCCCTGTGCGGGGTCGTCTCCGCTGGCGTTCGGGAATCGGGAACGTGGGGGCTTGACGGCCGCGCGGGCCGGGGTATACTTCAACGGTTGTTGAACTATTGAATTCCCATGATCGGCTTCGATTCCACATTCAAAGCCCTGGCCGACCCCACCCGCAGGGCCATCCTGCGGGCCCTTCGGGAGCGGCCCCTGCCCGCCGGCGAGCTGGCCGAGCGGCTCTCGGTGGCGCCCAGCGCCCTGTCCTTCCACCTGCGCACCCTGCGCCAGGCCGGCCTCATCACCGACCGGCGCCAGGGGCAGTTCATCATCTACGGGCTCAACACTTCCGTCGTCGAAGACCTCGTGCGCTCGCTCCTGGACGCGTTCGGCTCCGGTGGGGCGGAGGACGGCTCTGCCGGCTCCCCGCCCCGCGCGGCCCGGCGCCGACCGTCCGGCCCGCGCCAAAGGAGTTCCCCATGATTCTCCGCCGTCACGCCCTGCTCATGATCTTCATCAGTGTCGCCGTCGTGGCGCTGGGCCTGTCGATGTGGGGCCGCATGCCCGAGCGCGTGCCCGTGCACTACAACCTGGCCGGAGAGCCCGACAATTGGGGCCCGGCCTGGGTCGTCGCGGTGCTCTTGCCCTGCCTCGTGCCGCTGATCGGCGGGTTCATGTGGCTGGCGCTGCGCATCGGCCCCTTCCGCGCCAACCTCGAGCGCACCGGCCCGGTCTACGGCCGCTTCGCCTGTCTCATCGTCGCCGCCATCGGAGCGCTCTGCGCCGTGATCGTGCTCAAGAGCGCCGGCACGGACCTGGACATCGGTCGGTCGCTCAGCGTTGTGTTCGGCCTCATGCTCATCCCGCTGGGCAACTGGGCCTCGAAACTCCAGCGCAACTTCTGGATGGGCATCCGCACGCCCTGGACTCTGGCCAACGAGACCGTCTGGTACCGCACCCACCGCATCGGCGGGCGGCTGCTCATGGCCCTGGGCGTCGTGGTGCTGATCTCCGGCCTCACGCTTCCCGGCGCGGCCTGCTTTTACGTCTTCATGAGCGGGCTCGGTTCCTTCTTGGTCTGGTGCCTGTGGTTCTCCCTGCGTGAATACCGTCGCACCGGTGGCGTGGACGATCTCCACGCCCAGCCGCCGCAGCCACTGGCCAAGGAACCGTGATCATGCTCCATGCCCGAAACGTCCGCCGTCTCGGAACCGCCG
>JAHCJH010000133.1 GCA_026126345.1 Phycisphaeraceae bacterium
GTGACCAGCGCGGAATTGCCCACCGAGGAGAAGCACCGGCTGTCGCACCGCGGTTCGGCCGCGGCCGTGATGTGCCGCCAGATCAAGGCCCTGGGCCTGGGCTAGCGTGCCCGCCCGGCGTCGGGTGCGGAGTTGACAGCGTCGCGTGAGGGTCTATATTGCCGGCGTTCAAGGTGCCCTCGCGAGCCGGTCCGCCGGCGCGGGGGCTGAAAAGGGAAGCGTGGTGAAGGTCGGGCCCGACAACGGCCCGGCCCATTCCACCGCGGACGCGCCGCCGTAAGGGGCAGGCCCGCCGAAAGGCGAGCCGCGCGGGTCCACACCGGGCCACTGCTCACACCAAGAGCGGGAAGGCCGGACCCGCCGCCCCGAGCCGGAAGACCTGCCTTGGACTGTGTGCTGCACGCCCTCGCGACATCGGGCGTCGGCGGAGTTTGCCGCGCGTCCCCCGCGGCGGATCTCTTCCGACCCATTCCCACGCGAGGGCGGATGCCCTGCGGTCAACGCAGGGCGGTCCGGGGACCGTTCCGCGCGATTCGGAACGAACGGGAGTTCGTCATGTCCTCACAGGTGACTGGTGTGCTGCGCTTCGCGGGCATTGCGGTCGCGTTCGTCGCTTCTTCCGGCGGCAACGCGGTTGCGCAACCGGGGTTCGAGACGTACGGATCCGCCTACCGGGCGTTTTCGACGCCCCCGGTCGGAATCGGGTCGTTCGCCGTCGCGGGCGCTGCCTTGGCCGACGGCAGGCTGATCGCCGCGACTGGGTCGGCGATCTTCGTCGAGACCGGCGTCGGCACCGGAGCGTTCGCGCTGGCGGCGAGCATCGATCCCGCGCTGCTCGGCCCCGGTGGAACGACCGACCCGGCGTTCCTGGCCGTTTCTCCCGACGGATCGACCGTAGCGCTGGGCGCCGGGTTCGGGCGGCCGGTCGTCGTGTTCGGTGTCGCATCGCTGGCGGGCGGCACAATCAACTCAGCCAACGCCCGGGCGTACAACGTCGAGCACTCGTCGGGCGCGTTCGCCAGCGCGACGCAACTGGCCCTGGCCGCCGGGTCGTTCGGCTCGCCCTCGCGCATCACCGTGCTGGACATCACCAGCCCGGTCGGCACGCCGATCAACACGACGGTCGTAGCCAATATCGGCGGCGCATCGGCCGGCGTCGCGTTCGATGGCGCCGGGCGCCTGTTCACCGCCAACGGGTTCGACCTCGGCCCCGGCGGCTCGAGCACGGGCACGATCCGGGCCTTCGGCCTGGCGGAATGGACCGCGGCGCTTTCGGGCACGCCGATCGACTTCGAGTCATCGGGCGTTCTTGTTGGCGAGGTGCTCTCCGCCGCGACGCTCGCGTTCGATCCGCTGGGCAATCTGTTCGTCGGAGGAGGGGACTACGGATCGCTCCCGGACAACGGGTACTTCGCGGTTGTGAGCGCGGCGGCGATCTCCCAGGCCCTGGGCGGGGGTGGGCCGCTGGACCCAACCGCGGCGACGCATCTGAGGCGGCTCGACCCCACCGGGCTTGGGTTCAGTTTCTTCGGAGGGTTCTTCAACGCTCTGACGGGCGAACTGGTGATGACCGACGGCACAACCTGGTACGCGACCGTTCCCGCTCCGGCGGCAGCGACGGTGCTGGGTGCGCTGGGGCTCGCGGCCGGGAGGCGTCGCCGTGCGTGAATCGCGATGGAACGCGGTGCGTTGCGCCGCACCCGCCGTCGCGATCGCGACGGCGGGTGCGTGGTGCCACGGAGCGGCGGCGCAGAGTCCGTTCGCCACGACGGTCGTCCGCTACGAACCGGCTCCGGGCCAGAACGTGCGGTCGCCTGCGTACAGCGACCCGCAGCGAGCGCTGGGCGCTCCCGTGGGCGGCGGACCCGCGGCGCCGAACAACGCCAAGGTCGTCACGCTGGGCGGGTTCGGGGGTTCGATCACGCTCGGCTTTGACCATCGGATTGCCAACCGCCCCCCCACCGCGCGAAACCCGTTGGGCCTGGATGCGATCGTCTTCGGCAACGCGTTCTTCGTCGGTGGGGACTCGGCTCGCCGCTGGGCCGAGGGCGGGGTGATCGAGATCTCGATCGATGCCAACGGCAACGGCCTGGCGGATGACCTCTGGTACGTCGTGCCCGGCTCTCGCCTGAGCGCCACCGCCGCGCGGGTGAGCAGGTCGTACGACCCCGCGAATCTGCCGCCGTCGTGGGTGCCGCCTGGGCGGGGTTCGCCGTGGACGGTCGACGCGTTCCGCATCGATGAGAACGGGTGGCTGACCGGTGGGGTGCCGGTCATCTTCGCGGCCGATACGGAGCACGAATCGGTGTGGGGCTATGCCGACTGCACGCCGGCGCTGAGCCTGGGCGACTTCGACGGCGACGGCGTGATAGACCGGCCCGACGTGGGGGCCGACGTCTTCTACACGAAGCCGGACGACCCGTTCCGGGTCGGAATCGCTGCCGGCTCGTGCGGCGGGGACGCGTTCGACATCGCCTGGGCCGTGGACGGCGACGGTCTGCCGGCGAACCTGCCGGGGTTCGATTTCATCCGAATCACCACGGCGGTGGACGCCCTGGCGGGCGTCTTTGGCGAGGTGTCGGTTGAGATCGGCGGCGTCGCCGAAGTGCGTCCGTGGTTGATCGCGGATCTGGCGGCGGACGGCGGGGACCCGTTCGCCGGGCCCGACGGCTTCCTGACCGGGGAGGACTTCGACGTCTTCATCGTGGCGTTCTTCGGCGCGCTGACGCGGCCCGACGGGTCGCTCATCGCCGACATCGCGACCGTCGGCAGCGGCGATCCGGTACCGGACGGCTTCCTGTCCGGCGAGGATTTCGACCGGTTCATCCAGGCGTTCTTTGGAGGCGAGTGAATCGCGTGCGCACGCGGAACCGACATCGCGGATTCTCGCTCATCGAGTTGCTCGTCTCGATCGCCATCGTCGCGCTGCTCACCGGCGTGCTGCTGCCGTCGCTGGCGGGGGCGCGGCGCGCGGGACGCGCGGCCGCGTGCCTGTCGAACCTTCGACAGATCGCCGCGGCGGCCCTTCAGTACGCCGGAGATCAGAAAAGCTCGCTGCCGCCGGGCGCCAGCGACTTCGCCCAGAACCTTCACCGCTGGCACGGTTCGCGCGCGAACCCGGCGCAGCCGTTCCGGCCGGAAGGTGGCAGCCTCAGCGACCATCTCGACGCGGGCGAGCAGGGCCGAACCGTCCGCTCCTGCCCGACGTTCGAGGCGACGATGTTCGCCCTGCGCGACGCCGGGCTCGGGTTCGAGCGCGGCTGCGGCGGGTACGGGTACAACAACGCGTTCGCGGGCGTCGTGCGGCGAGAGGCGGCGGCTGGCACGGGCGTGTGGGAACTCGTGACCGATCGGTCCGGTTCGCCGATGCACCGCTTCGAACGCCCGGCCGGCGCGCTTCTGTTCGCCGACGCCGCGTTGGCAACCAACCCGGGCCGGGGGCTCGGACCCGTGACCGAGTACAGCTTCATCGAACCGACGTGGTGGCCCGACAACCCCGGGCACCGGCCCGACCCGTCGGTGCACTTCCGTCACGGCCGGCCGGGTGTGGCCTCGGCGGCATGGCTCGACGGGCACGCGGGCGCCTCGGCGCTGGGTCGAACGGCGTCGGCCGGGGTGTACGGCCCCATCCCGACTGAAGCGGCGGTCGGCTGGCCGGGCATCGACGACGACAACCGGCTGTTCGGGTACCGTTGAACGATCGGAGGGATTCGTGAGCGCGTGCGTGGTGACGATGTGCGTCTGCCGCGGAGTGCCGTTCGAGACGGTGGCACGCATGGCCGGCGCGGGGCTGACGTTCGATCAGATCCGGGCGCGCACGGGCTGCTGCGGCGGGTGCGGGACGTGCGAGCCGTACGTGCGGCTTGTGATCGAGACGGGCGCGCAGGCTCTGCCGCTGTTGAGCCCTGCGGCCGCGGCGGCGATGTTGGCGCGAACCCGGGCTGACCGACCGATCACGAATGAAACAGGCCCCGGACGAGCGCCCGGGGCCTGAGAGGGTTCTGCGAGACCGCGATGCGGGATCAGCTCTGGGCGGCGCCGTCGCCGACGACCAGACCGGGGACCTGCACCTGGGGCATGCCCAGGGGCTCGTCCTTGGCGGCGCCGAGCTCCTCGGCACGCTCGCGGGCCTCGGCCATCATGGCGGCCTCGGCCTCGGCGTCGCCCACCGGCTCGGCCAGCAGGTTCACGCGCATCTCCTGGTACGGCAGGAAGCCCGTGCCCGCGGGGATCAGGTGGCCGAGCAGGACGTTCTCCTTGAGGCCGACGAGCGTGTCGGTGGCCCCGCGGAGCGCCGCCTCGGTGAGCACCTTGGTGCTCTCCTGGAACGAGGCGCCCGAGAGGAACGACTCGCTGGAGAGCGCCGCCTTGGTGATGCCCAGCAGCAGGGTGCGCCCGGTGGCCTGGCGCGGCTTCTTGAACTTGGCCGGTTCCTTGCCGGCGGCTTCGGCCTTGGCGTTGGCCTCCTTGAACTCGGCCCGGGAGACCAGCGCATCAACCGGAAGGTCGGTGCCGCCGGCGTCAACGATGCGGACCATGTCGTTGATCTCGGCGTTCTTGCGGCGGAACTCGACCTTGTCGACCACGTCGAACGGCAGCAGGTCGGTGTCGCCGGGGTTCTCGACGCGCACCTTGCGCAGCATCTGGGCCAGGATGACCTCGATGTGCTTGTCGTTGATGGTCACGCCCTGAGCGCGGTAGACGTTCTGCACCTCGTCGAGCATGTAGCTCCACAGTGCGTCGTCGCCCTTGATGCGCAGGATGTCGTGCGGGACCAGGGGGCCTTCGATCAGGGGGTCGCCCGCCTGCACGTAGTCGCCGGTGTGCACGAGCAGGTGCTTGTCCTGCGGGACGTGGTGGTCCTTCTCGATGCCGGATTCGCTGATGACGCGGATGGTCATCTTGCCCTTGCGCTTGTCGGAGTGGATCTCGACCCGGCCGGAGATCTCGGCCATGATGGCCGGGTCCTTGGGCTTTCGGGCCTCGAAGATCTCGGTGACGCGGGGCAGACCGCCGACGATGTCCTGCGTCGCGGTGGCGGCGCGGGGCTGGCGGGCGAGCATGTGGCCGGCCTCGATCTTCTGGCCGTTCTGCACTTCGATGCGGGCCTTGGCCGGCAGGTAGTGGAAGTCGAGGATGTTGCCCTGGTCGTCCTTGATGACGATCTGCGGGTGCTTCTCGCCCTTGTGCTCGATGACCACCAGGCCCTTGCCCTTCTGGCCCTTCTGCTCCTCCTCGCGGACGGTCTCATCGATCTCGATATCGACGTACTCGACGGTGCCGGGCTTCTCGGCCAGGATCGGCGTGCGGTGCGGGTCCCAGCGGACCAGCTTGTCGCCCTTCTTCACCTCGGTGCCGTGGGCGGCGAGGATGTACGCGCCGTAGGGGACCTTGTGCTTCTCGAGCTCGCGCCCCTTGGCGTCGAGCACCGCCACTTCGCCGTTGCGCTTCAGCGCCACCAGGACCTTGTGGCCCTCGTCGTCGGAGACGGCGACCTCGCGGCACTCGCGCAGCTCGACCTTGCCGGCCTGGCCGGCGCGGATCTCGCTCTCGAGCACCGAGGCCGAACCGATGCCGCCGGTGTGGAACGTTCGCATCGTCAACTGGGTGCC
The DNA here is from genome assembly GCA_026126345.1 of Phycisphaeraceae bacterium. Taxonomy (GTDB): domain Bacteria; phylum Planctomycetota; class Phycisphaerae; order Phycisphaerales; family UBA1924; genus JAHCJH01. The sequence goes on from JAHCJH010000133.1 coordinate 5,613, forward strand.
GGGCTCGCCGATCGACTGCGCCGCGATGATGCCCACCGCCATGCCCGGCTCCACCGGCTTGTTGGTGGACATGTCCATGCCGTAGTCGAGCACCGAACAGCCGGTCCGGCTGTCGCTGGTCAGGGGCGAGCGCACCTCGAGCTCGGTGATGCCCAGGTCCTCGATCTTGCGGGCGGTTTCGAGGGTGATGATCTGGTTCTCGGCGACGATCACCTGGTCGGTGACGGGGTTGACGACCGTCTTGCGCGCCACGCGCCCGACGATCTGGTCGCGCAGCGGCACGTCGATCTGCTCGCCCTTGAACTTGGCGCGCTTCATGATGCCGCGCTTGGAGCCGCAGTCGTGCTCGGTGATGATGACCGACTGAGCGACGTCGCACAGCTTGCGGGTGAGGTAGCCCGAGTCGGCGGTCTTGAGCGCGGTGTCGGCCAGACCCTTGCGGGCGCCGTGCGTGGACGAGAAGTACTCGAGGATCTTCAGACCCTCGCGGAAGTTGGCGCGGATGGGCGTCTCGATGATCTCGCCCGAGGGCTTGGCCATGAGGCCGCGCATGCCGGCCAGCTGCATGAGCTGCGACACGTTGCCGCGGGCGCCCGAGTCGCTCATGAGGTAGACGGGGTTGAGGTAGAGCGAGCCGGTCTTGGCGTCGGTGGGCAGCTCGTTGCCGTCCTTGTCGCGCCGGTCGGTCTTGAGGGTTTCCTGGAGCTTCTTGGTGACCTGCTCGCGGCAGTGCGACCAGATGTCGATGAGCTGGTTGTACCGCTCGCGGGCGGTGATGACGCCGCGCTCGAACATCTTCTCGACGCGGTCGACCTTCTTCTGCGACTCGTCGAGGATGGCCTGCTTCTCCTTGGGGATGCGCAGGTCGGTGATGCCGAACGAAAGGCCCGCGAGGGTCGACTGCTTGAAACCGATCTCCTTGAGGCGGTCGAGCAGGTCGATGGTCGCGGCGCGTCCGGCGATGGCGTAGCAATCGTCGATGACGCGGCTGGCGCCCTTCTTGCCCAGGGCGCAGTTGTAGAACGGCATGCCCCGCTCGACGATCTCATTGAAGAGCACGCGCCCGGGGGTGGTGATGATGCGCCGATTCTCGGGGAGCTTCCTGGCGGCGCCGCCCTGGTCCTCGACGATCGATTCGAAGCCGTCGATGCGGAGGGTGATGCGCTCGTGGATGCCCACCAGGCCGCGCTCGTAGGCCATGAGGGCCTCGCGCCGGTCCTTGAACCGGCGGAGCTTCTCGGCCGGGCGGTCGTCGGTGACCATGACGGTGATGTAGTAGACGCCCATCACGATGTCCTGCGACGGCGAGATGATGGGCTTGCCGTTGGCGGGCGAGAAGATGTTGTGGGTGCTCATCATGAGCACGTGCGCCTCGGCCTGCGCCTCGACGGACAGCGGCAGGTGGACGGCCATCTGGTCGCCGTCGAAGTCGGCGTTGAACCCGGTGCAGACCAGCGGGT
>JAHCJH010000134.1 GCA_026126345.1 Phycisphaeraceae bacterium
GACGGCGCTGCCCCTGTCGATCATCACGACCTTCCTGGTCTTCCACTGGATGGGCATGAGCGTCAACACCATGACGCTCGGCGGCCTGGCGGTGGCGATCGGCGAGCTGGTGGACGACGCGGTGGTCGATGTCGAGAACGTCTTCCGCCGACTTCGTGAGAACCGCCACGCCGCTTCGCCGCTCCCCGCGATGCGCGTGGTCTTCGACGCCTCCAGCGAGGTGCGCAATCCGATCATCATGGGGACGGTGATCGTGTGCCTGGTCTTCCTGCCCACGATGTTCCTGCCGGGGATCGAGGGCCGGCTCTTCTGGCCGCTGGCCCAGGCGTACATCATCAGCATCTTCGCCTCGCTCCTGGTGGCCCTCACCGTTACGCCGGTGTTGGCGTACTACCTCCTGCCCAACATGAAGAAGATGAAGGAGGAGAAGGACGGCCCGGTCCTGCGTTGGTGCAAGGCCCTGGCAAGGAAGTCCTACGCCGTCGCCCTGCCTCATCCCTGGAAGGTCATCGGTTCGGGCGTGGCCGTGTTCGCCGTAGCGCTCTTTGTGGTCACGCGGCTGGGCTCGGAGTTTCTGCCCCCGTTCAACGAGGGCACGGCCGTGGTCACGTTCATGGGCCAGCCGGGGTTGTCGCTGAAGGAATCCGACGCCCTGGGCGCCAAGGCGGAGCAGATCATTCTCTCCATCCCGCAGGTGAAGCAGGTCGCGCGGCGTACCGGCCGCGCCGAGCAGGATGAGCACGCGCTGGGCGTCCACGCCAGTGAGATCGAGGTGGACTTCTGGACGAAGGATGAGGCCAAGAAGCCCGAGTGGTCGAAACTCCCCAGCGGGCGGACTCCCCCGGCACCGAAGGACATCCGCGAGCGTGAGGCGGTCTTCGCCGAGATCGAGACCAAACTCAAGGCGTTCCCGGGCATCGCCGTCGGCATCGGCCAGCCCATCAGCCATCGCATCGAGCACCTGCTCTCGGGCGTCCGCGCCCAGGTCGCCGTCAAGATCTTCGGCGACGACCTGGACACGCTCCGCGCGCTGGCGGACCAGACCAAGGCCGCGATGAACGGCATCGAGGGCGTCGCGGACTTGCAGGTGGAGCAGCAGGTGCTCGTGCCGCAACTGCACATCGCCGTCAGGCGGGCCGCCGCGGCCCGCCTGGGCTTCACGCCCGCGGCCCTCACCGAGGCGATGGAAACGGCGACCAAGGGCAAGGTCGTCAGCCAGGTGCTCGACGGCCTGCGCTCCTTCGAGATGGTCCTCACGCTCGACGATGCGCACAAGAGCGACCCGGGTAAACTCGGCGATGTGCGGCTGATCTCGCCCACCGGCGCGGTCGTGCTCATCCGCGACGTGGCGGACATCACCGAGAAGATGGGCCCCAACGAGGTGTGGCGGGAGAACATCCGCCGCCGCATCGTGGTGCAGTGCAACGTCCGGGGCCGCGACCTGGGCTCCACGGTGCAGGAACTCCAGGCCTCCATCCGCCAGGACGTAAAACTCCCGCAGGGGTACACCTTCGAGTTCGGCGGCGTCTACGAGGCCCAGCAGCAGTCCACGCGGCTGCTCCTGATCCTCGGGACGTGCAGCCTCATCGCCATCTTCGTGCTCCTCTACACGCACTACAAGAGCGCCCAGGTCGCCACCCAGATCATGCTCAACGTCCCCTTCGCCTTCATCGGCAGCGTGGCGGCCCTGGTCATCACCCGCGAGCCCTTCAGCGTCGCCTCGCTGGTGGGCTTCATCTCGCTCACGGGCATCGCCACGCGCAACGGCGTGCTGATGGTCAGCCACTACATCCACCTGATGACCCACGAGGGCCTGCCCTTCGGCAAGGAGATGGTCATCAAGGGCAGCCAGGAGCGGGTCGCCCCGGTCCTGATGACGGCGCTCACCGCCGGGCTGGGCCTGGTCCCGCTGGTGCTCTCGCGCGGCGAGCCGGGCAAGGAGATCCTCTACCCCGTGGCGGTCGTGATCCTGGGCGGGCTGATCACCAGCACGCTCCTGGACTTCTTCGTGACCCCGACGGTGTTCCTGAAGTTCGGCCGCCACGCGGCGGAGCGCCTGGCCCGCGAGCACAAGCAGGCCAAGACCGACCCGCTCGCGGACGTGAGCGACGACGGACGGCATTTCACCACGGAGCACACGGAGGGCACGGAGAGGAAGCAGGAGTTGGCCACGCGGGATGGGCAGGCGAGCGAAGCCGCGCCCGTTGCAACTGCCGCACCGACACCGACCATCGCGGTCAAGGAGGAAGTCGTCGCGGACAACGCCCCACGCGCCGCGAGCGATCCCACGTCCGTGGAGAAGAAGAACGACGCGCACAAGGAGGCCAAACCATGACGCTGTCACGTCGTGTGTGGCTCACCGTCCTTCAAGGTGGCAAGCGCCGGGAGCATGCAGATCGCGAAGTGGGCGCGCTACTTCGCCGCTGCGGCCTTCAACTTGGTGGCGATCTCGGCGGCTTCCGGCACGCCGCCGGGGTACATCCGGCACCCCATGCTCGGGGCGGTGGGCGCGGGCATCCCGAAGAGGTCGCGGCCGTTGACCAGGACCGTGGGCGTGGGCCAGCCGCGCCGCAGGTCGCTCGCGGGCAACTGCTCCTGGTTGGTGTCCGTGAACGTCCACCCCTTGCCGATGGAGGCGAGCGCGGCGTGGAGGTTGTCGCGCATCGCGGGGGTGTTGGGGCAGCCGGGGAAGCCCAGCAGTTCGATGGCGGGTTGAGCGGCGTTCATGGCGAAGGGCCTCGCGGTCTTGTCGGGCGCCGCGGCGCACCCCGCGAGCACCCCGAGCACGGCGGCGGAGCAGACGGCGAACGTGCGACGGGGCTTGAACATGCAGCACTCTATGTCGGAGCGCGCGAGCAGGTACCAAGCCGTGACGGTAGTGGTCACGGTCTCGCCCCACGGCCCGGTCGGGTGGAGGCTCGCGAGCATGTTGTTGAGCGAACGTTCGGATCAGCCACGGAACTAGCTGGCTTTGCGCTGGAGGATCTTGATCGCTTTCTTCGCCAGCGTCTCGATTTCTTTGGCGGCTTCCTTCCGCTCGGCCTCGGTGCCAGCGGCGATCACGTCCTTTGTCCGATGACTGATCGTCTTGAGCATGCCTTGCAGGGTCTTGTTTTCCTTGATGTATTCCTCGACCTCCGCCGCCGAAGCCTTGTGCTTGCCCACAAGTTCATCGATAATGTCGAGTCGCTTCGCGTTGTTCCCGATCATTTCATCGATCTTGTCTGTCTGAGCCTGAGTCAACGCCATCGTGTTCGCCTCCGAGTAGGTAGTTGTCCGGACTTACGCGGCAACTGTAGCCGTGACCGTCTCCCCCCACGGCCCCGGCTCGCCGGTGGCGGAGACCCAGCGGACCAGGTAGGCCGCGGTCTTGCCGCCCTCTTCGCCGGGGAAGGCGACCTCGGCCCCGCCGCGGGTGATGGTGCGGACGAAGGTGTACGCCGCGAAGTCGGCGGGCGGCGCGGCGCGTGGGGGGACCAGCGCGACGTAAACCTCGGCGCCGAGCGTGCCGCGCGGGCGGGCGCTGCGGCTCGGCGTGGACTCGTCCACCAATCGCAGGCGGTGCGTGAGGCGGCTGGCCGCGTCGATGAGCAGGAGCGGGCGCGAGGCGGGCGGTGGCACAGGCGTCCCGCCTGTGTCCTTCACCGTGATCCCGATGGCGGCGCGGTCGGCATCCGTGGTCTTGGGGTAACTCTGCACGAAGGCGGAGACGGGCCTGATCTGCCTTTCGAGTTCACGCTTGGCGGCGTCCTTGCTCTGGCGTGCCGCCTCGGCCTTGTTCTGCGCCGCGACGTGCGCGGGGTAGTCCTTGTTCCACTCGGCCAGGGCCGTCTCCAGCGGCTTGAGGTCGGTGGGGTCCAGCCCCTGCGCATCCCACCACTTCTTGACGGCCTCGTAGTAGTGGTTCGCGTAGGAAGAAAAATCGCCGTCGGCTCGTGGGATGCGCTGCTCGGGCATGGGGATCGTCTCCGGGGCCGTCCGCGCCGCCCGCACGTCCGTGCGGAACGGTCGGACGCCCGTTCCATCGGCACGAACGAACGGCCGCTTCACTCGAACGCTCGTCCGATTTGCACGCACGCCCGCACAACCCGCACGCACGACCGTCCCGATCGTTCGCACGTCCGTCCCGTTCAACCGAACGCCCGTCCCATCCGCCCGCACGGTCCCGGCGCGCCGCGCCGCGACCCGTTTGCCAGTCCCATCGCGCGAAGGAGCGCCCGCCATGCTTGACTATCGAACATCGTCCTCCCCCGACCGCCCGCCCCGGCCCCTCTCCGAGCGTCTGCGGGAAGAGACCCGCGCGGACCACACCCGCGCCGAGAAGCACCCCCTCATGGCCGCGATGGTCTCGGGCCGCATCGACGGCGCCGGGTACGCCCGCTACCTCGGGCAACTCCTGCACGTGCACCTGGCGCTGGAGACGCAGTTGTGCCGCCTCGCGGCCGAGCACCGCGTCTTCGGGCTGATCGTTCGCGAGCATCACATGCGGACGCCGGACCTGCTGGCCGATCTGGAAGTGCTTGGGCAATGCCTGAGCAAGCACCCGCCCCTCCCGGCCACCGGGCTTTTCCGCGAGCGGATCGACGGGCTGGCCGCCGATGCGCCCGTGGGGCTCGTGGGCACGCTGTACGTGCTGGAGGGCTCCACCAACGGCGGGCGCTACATCGCCCCGGCAGTGCGGCGGGCCCTGGGCCTGATCGAACGCGGGGGCATCGCGTCCGGCACGGAGTACCTCGACCCGCACGGCGACCGCCAGCAGGACCGCTGGTCGTTCTTCAAGGCATCGCTGGACGTGCTCACGCTCTCGCCCGCCGAGTGCGACCTGATCGTCGCCGTCGCCAGCGACGCCTTCCGGGGCGTGCACGACATCTTCCAAGACCTGACGCACCCACCGCACGCCCACCACCCCTACGTCTCTCACCACGCCCCCGGCCCGACCGCGGCCGCCGAGCCCGCAATGACCCCGGCGCGAACGCGGGTACGAGACTCGGTTTCGGTGTGCATCCGGCGACCGGCCGAGAAGGAGGTACGCACGACTCACCAACCCTGAACCACGGGCCGTGGTGTTCGCGGCCTGACCTCGGCCCGCGCGTTCACGTTGACCGCCGGGAGCATCTTCGATCTGACCGTTCCATCTATCACCGCAAGGAGTTCTGAAATGAATCATCGCACGCGTTCCATCCTGTTCGCACTCATCGCCGCCGGGGCGGCGCTGGCCTTCGGCACGCCCGTGGCCCTGGCCCAGCACGAGGGGCACGGGGCCCAGCCCGAGAAGCACGGCGAGGCCGGGGGCAAGCACGAGGCGCCGAAGACCTACGCCGAGGCGATCGCCGAGATCGACGAGCACCTGGAGGGCATCCAGAAACTCATCACCGCCAAAAAACTCGACGATGTTCACGCTGAGGCCCAGGAGGTGGTGGACATCGCCAACACGCTCGCCGCGCTGGCCCTCAAGCCCGGCTCGGGCGTCGCCAAGGAGAACGTCAAGGACATCAACAAGACCGCCAAGGAGCTCGCGGGCAAGTTCGACGCGATCGACAAGGCCGGCGACTCGGGCGATGAGGCGGGCGTCAAGAAGGTCCTCGCAGAGATGACCGCGCTCCAGGCCACGCTCAAGAAGTACGCGCCCGCCGGGGGCGCGGCCGCGGAGCACGCCCACGATTCGTACTACTGCCCCATGCACTGCGAGGGGTCCAAGACCTACGACCAGCCGGGCAAGTGCCCCAAGTGCGGCATGAACCTCAAGAAGGCGACTACGGACAAGTTCAGCGTCGCCGTGAAGCCCGCCGCGGGCAAGGTCGAGGCGGGCAAGCCCGCCTCGCTCACGTTCACGATCAAGGACCCGACGGGCTTGGCCGTGACCAAGGTCGAGGCCGTGCACGAGAAGTTGCTGCACCTGCTCATCGTCTCCAAGGACCTCTCGTGGTTCCGCCACGAGCACCCGGTGGTCCAGAAGGACGGCACGTTCACGCTCAACTTCACGTTCCCGCAGGGGGGCGACTACATCCTGTACCACGACTTCACGCCCCCCAACGTGGGCCAGCAGGTCGTGCAGGTGCCGCTGACCGTCGAAGGCACGGCCCCCGCGGCGGTGAAACTCACCGTCGATGACAAGGCCCCCAAGACCATCGATGGGTACACCGTTGCCCTCGACACCGGCGGGCCGGTCAAGACCGGCGGCGAGACGCACCTGGCGTTCACCATCACCAAGGACGGCAAGCCGGTGACGACGCTGGCGCCGTACCTGGGGGCGATGGGCCACCTGGTGGTCATCAGCGAGGACCGGAGCGAGTTCGTCCACAGCCACCCGCACGAGGAGGGCGCCGAGCACGCGGCGCCCGCGACCGGTCCCAAGGTGGACTTCGAGGCCATGTTCATGAAGCCCGGCATCTACAAGGGCTGGGGCCAGTTCAACGTGGGCACCAAGGAGAGCGAGAAGATCGTCACCGCGCCCTTCACCTTCGAGGTCAAGCAGGGCGATGCGAGCGCGCCCGCCAAACCGCACGAGCACGGCAAGTAAGAACTTCACCCGTCCCGCCCCGCGAGAGCGGCGCGGGCCGATTCAACGCTCCCCACTCCGCCGAAGTGTTCGGCGGGAGGAGCGCGGGCCGTTCCCGGAGATTCAACCATGAACACCAACCACACGTTCCTTCTGCTCGCGGCCGCCTCGGCGCTGCTTGCCGGAGGCTGCGCCACCGACAAGCACGACATGGTCAAGGCCGAGGCCGGGCAGGTCTCGGTCTGCACCAAGTGCTACGACCAGATCCGGAAAGTGCGAGGCTCGTACAGCCCGAGGCACGGTTACTCGGGCACTCGCACCATCACCACGCACGTGTGCGAGGACTGCAAGAACGAGATGACCATCTATGAGAAGGACGGCGTGCTCAAGGCCCGCTGCCCGACGTGCGCCCCCGAGGGCGTGGACTGCGACCGGTGCGTGCCCAAGGCGGCCGCCAAGTGA
>JAHCJH010000135.1 GCA_026126345.1 Phycisphaeraceae bacterium
CATGCCGCCGCGTTTGAACCGCTCCAGGATCCGCCGGAGGCAATCGCGCAGGTGGTCGGCCGATGCGGGGGACGCGGGTTGGACGCCGGTGGCGAGCACGCGGGGATGATGCACGCCGCCGGGCCGCTTGCAAGGGTTTGAGCGCGCCGGGGCGCGAAGTGGCGCACAAACGCGGCCGCTGTGCGCGCATTCGTGGCCGGTGTGGTGCGGATTCTCGAGGGTGCGTTGAGCGGCCGGCGCGGCGAGCGGGGGTTCAGCCGGTGCGCCCGGCCCAGAAGTCGGCCGAGGTGAGCACGGGCACGACTTCGAAGTCCACCAGGTCGCGCCAGGCGTTCATCCACGGCTCCAGGGCCGCGGCGTTCGGTGCTTCCATGAGCTGGTAGCAGGCGGCGCCGTCGGAGGTCATCCAACTGGCGACGTAGGCGATGGGCGCGCCGTCGGGCATGAGGCGGCCGCGGGCGCGGAAGCGCTGGCCGACGGCGTCGGGGTTTCCGGCGCGGAAGCGTTCGATGACCATGAAGAGCATGGTCGTGGTATGTCGTTCGGATCCCGAGGGTTCGGAGCTAGCGTCAGCGCGGGCGTTATTTCGGCACGCCGGCGTCGAACTGAAGGGGGCCGCCGCGGGGGACTTCGGGGGTGTGGTCGGCGGGCTCGGCGGTTCTGGCCTGGGGCTTGACGCCGGCGGCGATGATGCGGTCGCGTGCCGAGACTACGACGCCGCCGGCGCGTTCGATGGTGAGGGCGAAGCTGGTGGCGTCGGCGACGGGCAGGCGTGCGGCGAAGGGCAGCAGCACGCGCTTTTGGCCGGCGGGGACGTTGAACACGCCGCCGTCGACCGGGTAGCGATCGTCGCGCAGGGCGTCGAAGATCCAGAGCTGGTACTGGTCGCCGGGCGCCTCGATGGTGGGCACGTCGTGCAGGTCGAGGAAACCCTCCTGGCGCTGGGGGAACCAGGTGATCTCACCGACGGCGGGGCTGCCGGCGGTCGGCCGCAGCAGCGGCACGGTGACGAACGGCTGGCCGCTGCGCTTCAGGCCGGTCAGGCGGAGCTCGGGGGGCTCGAAGTTGGCCAGCGCGCGGGCCGCGGCGTTGAGGTCGCGGCTTGGTTGCACGGGCGCGATGGGGGCCGGTACGGAGCCGCCGTTGCCGACGCCTGGCAGGCCGGCCATGACCACGGGCGCGGGCGGGCCCATCGAGAGGTCGCCGCCGTCGACCAGGGGCAGGCGTCGATCGTCGCCCGTCATGGGGATGACGACGGGCCGGGTCTGCCAGACGGCCAGAGCGAACAAGAGGCTCGCCGCGGCGGCCATCCAGCCGCCGGCGATGCGCCAGTCGAAACGACGGCGGCGGGCGTCATCGACCCGGGCGGTGCGGTCGGCGGGGTGGTCGTGGGCGTCGTCGAGCAGCGGGGCCAGGCGCGGGCGTGCGCGGCCGGCGTGTTCGAGCAAGCGAGCGCGCAGGGCGGCGGGCAGGGCGGGGCGATCGGCGCCGATCAGGGCGACCGAAGCCGCGGCGGCGGCTGCCTCGTACTGGTCCACGATCTGGTCTCCGGCGGGGCCCAGCTCGTCGAGAAGCAGGTGGAGCTCGGCCTCTTCGGCCGGGGGCAGGCCGGAAGCGGCGCGGTCGGCCGCCAGCTCGTGGAGGCGAGCGAAGCGGGGGTCGGAATGGCCGTCGGCGGGGGGCATGCGGTATCGCAGGGTCAGTCTTCCGGGGTGTTCGCACCAAGTGGCTTCATGGCTTCACGCAGGGCGATGAGCCCGCGGCGGACGTGGGTTTTGACGGTTCCCAGGGGCATGCCGGTGAGTTTGGAGATCTGCTCGTGGCTGAGGCCCTGGACAAGGGACATCCGCAGCACGGTCTGTTGCTCGGGGCGGAGCGTGCGGATGAGATCGAGCGCCCGGCGCGCCTGCTCGCTGACTTCGGGCGAGGGGGCGTGGTTCTCGGACGGCATGGAGGAGATCTCGGCTTCGACGCGGCCCTGGTTGCGGCGCTGGGCGCGCCGGCGGCGGTCGATGAGGCGTCGGCGCGCGACCATGGCGACGAAGGTTTCCTCGGAGGCGATGGCGGGGTTGAAGCGCTCGGCGGATTGCCAGAGGGCGATGAAGACCTCCTGGACGGCGTCGTCGACCTCGGCCTGGTCAAAAAGGAAACGGCGGGCCAGTGCATGCACCAGCCCGCCGTAGCGGTCGATGAGTTCGCGGGCGGCGTCCCGGTTGCCCTCGGCGATGCGCTGCAGGATGCCTGGGCCCGGGGTCATGCGTCTCCAGTCGGAGGCGATGGTACGTCCCGCGGGGGTGGGGCAATCGTGGTGCGATCGGCGGGGGCGGGGCCGCCGGGGCGGGTTACTTGCCGGACTTGCGGCCGCCCTCTTCCTTCTCCTTCTTGTCGGCGGGCATGATCACGGTGTCGAGCACGTGGATGATGCCGTTGGTGCACTTGATGTCGGTGGCGATGACGTTGGCGGTGGCCTTCTCGTTGCCGATCTGGACCTTGCCGTCCTTGACCTTGATGTTGAAGGTGGTGCCCTGCAGGGTCTTGCTGCTCTCGGACATCTTGATGACGTCGGCGGCGGGGACCTCGGCGGGGATGACGTGGAACAGCAGGATGGTCTTGAGGGCTTCCTTGTTCTCCGGCTTCATGAGGCCGTCGAGCGTCTCCTTGGGGAGCTTGGCGAAGGCGGCGTTGTTGGGGGCGAAGACGGTGAACTTCTTGTCCTTGGCCTTGAGGGCGTCGACCAGACCGGCGGCCTTGAGGGCGCCGACGAGGGTGGAGAAGTCCTTGTTGCCGACGGCGGTGTCGACGATGTCCATGGTCGGGGCCGCGGGGGCCTTGACCTCGGGCTTGGCGGGCGTGTTGGTCTTGGGGGGCTCGGCCAGTGTGAGGGCCGAGGCGGCGGCGAGGCCGGCGAACGCGACGAGCAACTTGGTCATGATTCGATCCTTGTGAGAAAAAGGTGGGAGTTCGATCGCCCGGGGAACATGCCCACAAAGGGGCACGGGGCGGCCGCGCGGGGATTCGAAAGCCGCGCCGCGGCCGATGCAGGGTAGGCTGAAAATTCGTCCAAATCGTTCAGACCGCGAATTCGCGTCGAATTATCCCTCATTATGGGGATCGTCAATGGCTTCCTGAGCAAGAAACGGGGGCGACGATACGACAGCGATGGCGGTCGAGCGGATCACCCCGGCGGATGGCGGCGAGCCCCGGCTGGGGGTTCGGCCGGGGGCGGCGCTGCGTGCGGCGTGGCGCGAGGGGTATTCGCTGTCGGCGCTGCGGTCGGACCTGCTGGCGGGGCTGGTAGTGGGGGTGGTGGCATTGCCTCTGAGCATGGCGCTGGCGATCGCGACGGGGGTTCGCCCGGAGCACGGGCTGTACACGGCGATCGTGGCGGGCGGGCTGATCGCGCTGCTGGGTGGCAGCGCGGTGCAGGTGTCGGGACCGACGGCGGCGTTCGTGGTGATCCTGGCGCCGATCACGCAGACCTGGGGGCTGGCGGGCCTGGCGCTGGCGACGAGCATGGCGGGGGTGATCCTGATCGCGATGGGGGTGTTCCGGCTGGGGCGACTGATCGAGTTCATTCCGTACCCGGTGACGACGGGGTTCACGGCGGGGATCGCGGTGGTGATCGCGACCCTGCAGGTGAAGGACCTGCTGGGGCTGGAGCTGCGCGACCTGCACGTGCGGATCGACGGCGAGCTGGTGGCGCGGATGCCGGATCACTATCTGGAGAAGGTGCGGGTGCTGTGGTTGGCGGCGCAGGAGAAGTTCGGCGCGGGGCTGAGCGCGGCGACGCTGGGGGACGTGTCGGTGGGGCTGTTCACGCTCGCGGTGCTGCTGCTGTGGCCCCGGGTGACGCGGGCGGTGCCGGCGGCGCTGGTGGCGTTGCCGCTGGCGGCGGTGGGGGCGTGGGCGTGCACGAAGGGGATCTCGGGGTTCGAGGCCGCGACGATCGCGAGCAAGTTCGGGACGGCGGCGAACCCGTCGGGGATCCCGGGGGCGTTGCCGACGTTCGTGGCGCCGTGGAACGAACCGGGGCCGGTGGGGGCCGACGGCGCGCCGGGGCGGCTGGTGCTGTCGCTCGAGACGGTGCGGGCGTTGCTGCCGGCGGCGCTGACGATCGCGCTCCTGGGCTCGATCGAGTCGCTGCTGTCGGCGGTGGTGGCCGACGGCATGACGGGCAAGCGGCACGACCCGGACGCGGAGCTGTTCGCGCAGGGGGTGGGGAACGTGGCGGCGCCGTTCTTCGGGGGGTTCGCGGCGACGGGAGCGATCGCGCGGACGGCGACGAACGTCCGGTCGGGTGCGCGGTCGCCGGTGGCGGCGCTGACGCACGCGGGGTTTCTGGTGCTGGCGCTGGTGGCGCTGGCGCCGGTGCTGGGGTACCTGCCGATGGCGTCGATGGCGGCGCTGCTGCTGGTGGTGGCGCGGAACATGGCGGAGGTGAAGCACGTGGCGTTCGTGCTGCGGCACGGCCCGCGGAGCGACGTGGCGGTGCTGGCGACGTGCTTCGGCCTGACGGTGGTGTTCGACATGGTGATGGCGGTGGGGGTGGGGGTGGTGCTGGCGGCGATGCTGTTCATGCGGCGGATGGCGGAGGTGTCGACGGTGCGGTTGATCGGCGGGGAGCACGCGGCGTACAGCCAGCCGGTGCCGGCGGGGGTGGTGCTGTACAGCATCGGCGGGCCGCTGTTCTTCGGGGCGGCGCAGCGGGCGGTGAGCCAGCTGGAGCGGCACAGCGGCGGGGTGCGGGCGGTGGTGATCGACATGCAGGACGTGCCGACGATGGACGCGACGGGGCTGGTGAACCTGGAGTCGCTGGTGTTGCGCCTGGGGGCCCGGCGGTGCTTCGTGGTGCTGGCGGGGGTTCGGCCGCAGCCGATGGAGGTGATGACCAGGGCCGGGTGGATGTTCGGGCGGCCGTACCTGGCGGTGGCCGGCAGCGTGGGGGCGGGCGTTGAGATCGCGCGGGCGTGGGTGGAGGGCGAAGCGGCGGCGTGAGGCGCGGGGTTCAGGCGCGGGCGGCGACGGTCCAGAGCAGCAGGGCCGAGCGCGCGGCCAGGAGCGCGGTGCGGAGCCAGTGCGAGCGGCAGAGGGTTCGCCAGGCGTGGGGCTCGAAGCCGTGTGAGAGCACGGCGTGCTGGGGGACCTGCACGAACAGGGTCATGCCGATCCAGGCGGCGACGAGCGCAAAGCCGGCGGCCGGCGCGCCGGTGAAGGGGCGGGACCAGTCGCCGTACATGGGAAGGAGCCAGAGCGTGGCGGCGAAGGTATCGGCCAGCGCCAGGGGCGCGACGACGAAGGTGGTGCGGCGCATGTGGGCGTGCTGGTAGGCGGTGAAGGCGTCGCGCCCGACCTTGTCGTAGAGCGGGTAGTGCACGGCGGCGACGAAGAGCACCAGGCCGGTGAGCGTCAGGGTGGCGGCGAGTTGAATGAGCAGCAGCGTCACGAGGCGCGCTCGGCGATGATGCCTTCGGCGGCGCGCCGGCCGGAGACCATGGCGCCGTCGAGGCCGGGGGTGTCCTGGGCATCGCCGGCGAGCCAGAGGCGTGGCGCGACGCGCTGGTTCCAGATCGGCTGCGTGAGCCACGGGGGCGACTGGCGCGGCAGCGCGTCGGCGATGCGGTAGACCCGCAGCAGCCGCCAGGCGTCGGCGGCCGGGCCGAACCAGGAGGCCATCTGCCGGCGGACGGAGCGCTCGAGCGTCGCGTTGTCTTCGGCGGGGATGCCGATGACGCTGGCGCTGGCCAGCGCCTTGCCGGGCGGGGCGTAGCGTGGGCTGACCGAGGACATGAAGGCCAGGTTGGTGACGGGTCCGGCGCCGTCGCCGTCGAGGATGAGCACGGGCTGTTCGACGGGCGGCGGGCCGTCGATGGCGAAGCAGAGGTTGGTGACACCCCGGACGGCGGGCGCTCGGGGCCGTTGGAGCAGCCGGGCGGCGGCGGGGCCGTCGGTGGCGACGACCACGGCGCTGGCCTGCAGCGTGCCGCCGGGCGTGCGGACGCGGTGGGGCTCGACGGTGAGCGCGGGAGTGTGGAGCCGGAGACACCCCGCGGGCAGGCCGGCGGCGAGCTGCTCGGGGATGCGCTGCATGCCGCCGGCGGGCACGGCGGCGTCGCCGATGCTGAAGGTGCGGAAGACGAACTCCATCATGCGGCTGGAGCCGCTGAGAGAAAGGTCGAGCGTGATGCCGCCGAAGAACGGGCGGAAGAACCGGTCGATCATGGCGTCGGAGAAGCCGCGGGCGCGGAGGGATTCGAGGATGGTGGTCTCGGGTCGCTGGTAGATGGCCAGGGGCCCGGCGCGTTGCAGCTCGGAGCGCATGGATCCCATGCGGAGCTTGTCGGCCAGCGATCCGACGCGGGCCAGGGCGCCGTCGAGGATGGAGCCGGGCCGGCGCCAGGGGTCCATGAGGGTGTGGAAGCGGCCGTCGAAGCGCACGACGGCGCCGGGTTCGAATGGTCGCAGGTCGAGCGCGGAGTAGTCGAGCACGCGCTGGGCTTCGGGGTAGGCGGTGAGCAGGACCTGGAAGCCGCGGTCGAGCAGGAAACCGTCGAGTTCGTCGGTGCGGATGCGGCCGCCGGGAGTGTCGGCGGCTTCGAGCAGGGTGCAGGGGATTCCGGCGGCCAGAAGCGTTCGGGCGCAGCAGAGCCCGGCGATGCCCGCACCGACGATGATGACGGGAGGCTGGTCCATGCACGCACCGGCGACTGGAACGGGAACGAGGAACGGTAGACGTGCGGCGCGCCGGCGGTCGTCAGGGGGCGCCCGAGAGCTCGCAATAGTCGGGCCGATCGGCGGCGCTGGCGTGGCGGAATG
>JAHCJH010000136.1 GCA_026126345.1 Phycisphaeraceae bacterium
CAGCACCCGCAGCGATGCGTCGTTCGCCGCCGACGCCGTCGCGTACAACGGCCGCGTCGCCGTCTCGGCCAGCATCAGCCCTACGGCCCGCGTCGCGATGCCCCGGCCCCAGTGCTCCCGGTCGATCCAGTAGCCCAGGCTGTTGCGACCTTCCTGCACGAACTGGTTGACCGACCCCACCAGCGCCCCGTCGGCCAGAATCGTCCGCGCGATCACGCCCGGGTCGCGCCAGATCTCCGCCCAGCGGGCCTCGAACGCATCCCGCGTGCGTGCCTTGGTCCCCGCAAGCTCGTTCGATACCGGATCGCTCCCCATCCGAAACAATGCGGACAGGTCCTCCGGCACGGTGGGCCTCAACTCGACGTGTCGCGGCGGCGGCAAGGGCATCGTTGGAGCGTACCCGCACCGCCCCACGCCGCTGCAAACTCACGCGTGACCGCCAGGGAAGGCCTCGCCACGCTCCCAAGCAAGCCTGAGTCGCCTTCTGCGAAACGGGCCGACGCCCTCACCCGCTCGACCACCTTCGCTCAGATCGCCGATTGGCTCAACGCCTTTGTCATCGCTCGGTACGCGGAACGCGAAGTCCTGCGCCAGAAATGGATGAAGGACAAGAACCCCTGGGCGGGCCGGGCCGGCTGGCACCTCGCCGCCTCCCGCATCAACATGGGCGACGACGATGTTCTCGACCTGCCCTCCCTGCTCGACCGCATCGAACAGGCACTTCACCGGGCCCGGCCCGAGGTCCCGTGGGCCACGAACAACACGCTCGGGGCGATCGGCATCCGCCACGCGGCGGTCCGGGCCCGCGCTGCTTCCTTTGGCGAGCGCATCGGCCTCTACCGAAACTGGCCGGTCGCCAAGGGCTGCACGTCGCCGTACGTTCCGGTCTGGGTCGAGGCGTTGGTCAAGCACCCGTCCTGAGCCGTCGCGTGGGACGACCCCGACGGCCGGGCCGACGGATCCATGCGACGAGCTCGATCCTGTCAGGTTCGGCGGCTTTTCACGCCCGGCGGCGGCGAAGGACGGCCAGGCCGGCCAGCGCGGCTGTGGCAGCGGCGCCGGGGGCGGGCACCGCGAAGGAGATCTGGAGGAAGGAACCGTACTGCGGGGTCGAGACGTTGCCCGAGAGGGTGGCGTCGTTGTTCATCGTGCTGGAGATGATGAAGTCCCACGACAGGCGGTACGTGGTGCCCGCGTTGAGGAATCCGGTGGACGCGCCGGAGGTCGGGGTGGCCGAGTTGAAAATGCTGCCGGCCGCGCCGAAGCCGCCGGCGCCGGAGCGGAAGACACCGCCGCTGTAAGTCGCCAGCGACGGGCCGCTGAGCACTTCCAGGCCCACGGCGCCGGTCGTCAGCGTGTTCGAGATGCTGGCGCCGTCGAGCTGCATCCAGACGGCGCCGCTGATGGTGTACGCCATGCCGACCAAGGGCGTGAAGAGCACCTGCCCGGTGGTGCGGGCGTACGGAGAGTTGGTGGCGATGAAGGGCCCGCCGGTGTTGCGCAGTTCGTCGATGGTGACGACGATGCTGGTGAGGTTGGAAGCGAAGTCGTAGTTGTGGGCGATGTAGCCGGAGGCGCCCTGGTTGTTGGAGCCTGCGCCGTATCCCGAGCCGAAGAGCGTCCAGCCCGACCAGGTGGTGCCGCCGGGCCCGCCGAGGTCGACGTTGAGGTAACTCGACGGCCAGTTCTGTTCGGCCACCTGGCCGTGCGCCGCGACGGTGATCGAAGCCGCCAGCGCGGCGGCGCCGATGAGAATTCGAGCGTGCATGTCTCTCTCCTTGCCGGCCGCGGCGCGCAGCACCGGGCGCATCTCTCCTGACCTGCTCCCGACGGACGACCGCCGGGCAACGGGTCTCCAGCAGCAAGATACCTCAGGAAATCGGCTGCTGGGGGATTCCCCGGGGTGGCTGACGACAAGTCCCCCAAAGCGGTGGCTCCACAGCGTTCGCGTTGGGCGCAGGCCGATCGCTCGTGGTCATGGACTCGCCGGGGGCAGATCGAGAAGCCGGTCGGCGGTGGATCGCAACAGGTCGGCGACCTGGCTGAGGCGGGCGGGCGTGGGCCTCGGGTTGGTCTCGGCGGCGATGATGCGGCAACGGCGGTAGATGATGAGCGTGGTGGCGTCGGGGTTCAGGCGGTTGAGGGCCAGGTCGGAGGGCTCGTCGGTCAGGCTTGGGAGGAAGGTGAGGGCGACGCGGGAGAGGTTGAGCTCGCGTCCGAGGGCTTCGAGCTGAGCGCGGCGGCGATCGGGGTCGTAGCCGGCGGGGTCGCCGTAGACCAGGAAGGCTCGGAACCGCTCGGGCTGCTGCGCGGCGTGGGCTTCGAAGAACCGCAGCCAGTCGCGGACGGCGTCCCAATCGGGGCGGCGGCCGACGAACAGCAGCGCGCCCTGACGCCAGCCGTGGGCGCAGACGGGGCAGGTGCGCGTGCCGCGTTCGGGACCCCAGGCATGGAAGGGGGAGAACGACAAGACGTCGGCGCCGACGCCGCGGCCGGACGCCGGCGGGGGGGGCCGGCGCGGATGGCCGGGCACGTTGAGGCCGAGGATGATGTCGCGCTCGGCGGTGGGCGGGCCTTCGGTGCGGACGGGGCGGACGACACCGCCGCCGGCGCGGAGTTCCAGTCTGCTTCGGCGGGCGGTGGTGAGCAGCGGGTCGTCGTCGAAGAGGAAGTCGTCGATGTAATACTCGGTGAGGCCGGGCTCGGTGATGGTGGCGTGGATGTGAGCGGGCTGGTCGCTGCCGGGGTAGGGGCCGGGGCGGATGGTGCGAATCTCGTAGCGACCGTCGGGCCCGGTGCGGACCCAGCCGCGGAGGTAGCCGTGGGTCTGCCCCTGTGCGTTGGGAGGCATGCTGCGGGGGATCTCGGGCCGGTGGCGGTAGCGGCCGGAAGGATCGGTGTGGTAGTAGTAGAGGATGACGCCGGGCGCGGGTGTACGGCCGTCGGGCTGGTAGATCACGCCGGTGAGGATGATGCGGCGACCGGGCTCGTCCCAACCGGGGCTGGTGTCGATCGGGGGCGGGTCGGCGGGCATACCGATCGCGCCGGGCGGGCCGTCGGGGGCCTGCAGCGGGGCGGGCTCGGCGCGGCGGGGTTCGCACGCGGCGCTGAGAACGGTGGCGATGGCCACCGCCAGTGCCGCTGCGGCAACGAGTGCACGTGACCCACGGGCGATTCGGTTGGAGCGGAGGCTGGGGCGCACTGGGAGCTCCGGGGCGAGCGGGTGCGGCTGCTCCGGGGACAGATGCGCGAGCATCGCTTGTGTGAACGAGGGAACTGAAGGCGGGCTGGATCAGGGGTTGAGGGCGGGGTAGTCGGTGTAGCCGGGCTCGGCGCCGCCGTAGAACAGGTCGGGGCGGGGGTCGTTGAGGGGCGCGTTGGTGCGGAAGCGTTCGGGAAGATCGGGGTTGGCGATGAAGAGCTGACCGAAGGCGACCGCGTCGGCATCGCCGGCGGCAAGAGCGTCTGACGCGGTCTGCCGGGTGAACTTCTCGTTGGCGATGTAGGCGCCGCCGCCGGCGGTCCTGAAGGCGCAGCTCAGGGCGGGTCCGAGCCAGCCCGGCGCGGCGTGCTCGCGGGCGCAGATGAAGGCGAGGCGGCGGCGGCCGAGCTCGCGGGCGACGTAGCCGAAGGTGGCGGCGGGATTGGAGTCGCCGGCGTCGTGGGCATCGCCGCGGGGCGCGAGGTGGACGCCGACGCGGCCGGGGCCCCAGACGTCGGCGCAGGCGTCTGCGACTTCGAGCAGCAGGCGGGCGCGGTGTTCGACGGGGCCGCCGTAGTCGTCGGTGCGGCGGTTGGAGGAATCCTGGAGGAACTGGTCGAGGAGGTAGCCGTTGGCGCCGTGGATTTCGACGCCGTCGAAGCCGGCGCGGCGGGCGTTGAGGGCGCCGAGCCGGTAGGCGGCGATGACGGCGGGGATCTCGTCGCGGGCGAGGGCACGCGGGGTGACGAAGGGGCGTTTGGGTCGGATGTGGCTGACGTGGCCGGCGGGAGCGATGGCGCTGGGGGCGACGGGAAGGTTGCCGTTGAGGTAGACGGGGTCGGAGATTCGGCCGACGTGCCAGAGTTGAAGGAGGATGCGGCCGCCTGCGTCGTGGACTGCGTCGGTGACCGGGCGCCAGCCGGCGACCTGCTCATCCGACCAGATGCCGGGCGTGTCGGGGTAGCCGACGCCCATGGGATCGACGGAAGTCGCCTCGGAGAGGATCATGCCTGCGGAGGCGCGCTGGCGGTAATAGAGCGCGTTGAGGGGCGTTGGGACGCGGCCGGGCCCGGCTCGGCAGCGCGTGAGCGGCGCCATGATGATGCGATTGGGGAGGCGGAGATCGCCGGCGACGAGCGGGTCAAAGAGGGTCGGCATGGTCGGGGAGGCTAGCTCAAGGGCAGAAAGGTGGGAAAGCAGCAAAGCAGCAAAGCTGCGAAATGCGCAATCGTCAAAGAGTCAAATGGCCAAATCCACTCGTCGCCAGCGGATGGGAAGGAGGGCGCGGCGGGCTCAGGTGGAGCGGGCGGCGGGCACGGCTTCGCGCTCGACGGAGGCCTTGAGGTCGGAGAGGTCCTGCCCGATGGCCTTGACGCACGCTTTGTTGATCATCCAGCCCATGAGTGCGGCCATGACCTTGCGGGAGAAGGTCAGGGGCGTTCCGATGAAGTCGAGTTCGACCTCGCTGCCGCCGGCGACGGGGCGGACGCTGAGGGTGGTGCGGTAGGTGCAGCCGTGGCTGGTGGCGCCCAGGGTGTAGGAACGGCCGGGCTTGAAGTCGATGACTTCCATGGTCTCGGTGGCCTGTTTGCCGAACATGACGCGCGTTTCGCGGAAGCGGGTGCCGACGCCGACGGGGCCGGTGGTGAGCATCTCCATCTTGGTGATGCCGGTGATGCGCGACGGGGCGTTGGCGAAGTCGCTGGCCGCGGCGAAGACGACTTCGGCGGGAGCGTTGACGAGCTGCTTGACGGTGCAGGAGAGGGGCATAGGTAAAGCAGAAAAGCAGGAAAACAGAAAAACAGCAAAGAAGCAAAGAGCCAAATGGTCAAATGATCAAATGGCCAAAGGGGAGCATACCGGGAGCCGGGGCGGGGCTAGCGTGCGCCGGTGACGAGGGAGACGCCGAGGGTATCGGCGAACTGCTGGAAGCGGACGGCCTTGCCGCCGGCGATGCGCCAGACGTGGACGAACTGGGTGTTCTGTGGTCGGCCGGTGGCCTTGAAGGTGCCGAGGTAGCGGCCGAGGACGACAACGGTGTCGCCGGCGTCGAGGAATTCATCGGTGCGGACGGCGAAGCCGTCCCATTCGGAGATGCAGCGGGCGAAGACGCCGCGGGCGACGGCGTCGGGGCCGATGTAGGGGTTGCCGTCGGCGTAGGGGAAGTGCTCGGCCTCGGTCCAGACGATGTCGGGGCTCATGGCGCCCAGGACGGCGGCAACATCGCCGCGAGCGAATGCGTCGTAGATGGAGCGGACGAGCTGGAGTGGGGAGGGCATAGGAAAAGCGGGAAAGCGGGAAGTCGCAAAGAGCCAAATGGTCAAATGGTCAAACGGTCAAATTGCCAAATGGGACAGTACGGAGGGATGCTGGGCGTGGTGGGCGTGGACAGCGGCGGGACGATGACGGGGAGCATACATGGAAGTCCCGGTGTTGGCGTGGCAACCGGCGGGCGCTAGCGCTGCGAGCGACTGATCGCGTGGGTGCCGTGAGTGACGGCTCCGCCGGCGCGGATGGCGGCGGCGACGAGGACGGCTTCGGCGATCTCCTGGTCGGTGGCGCCGGCCTGGCGGGCCTTGGAGGCGTGCAGATCGATGCAATAGGGGCACTGAGTGGTGCAGGCGACGGCGACGGCGATGAGCTCCTTGAACTTCACGGACAGGGCGCCGGCGGCGTAGGCGGCCTGGTCGAAGGCGGCGAAGGCGCGGAAGGGGTCGGGCGCGAGCGAACCGAGTTGCGGGACGCGGGCGAGATTGGCGGGGTCGTACATGGCAGCTCCTGGAGGGAATCGGGGCGGAGCGTATCGGGCGCGCGCGGTGCTGCGGGTGTACTCGAGGTGCACCCGGTGCCGACGAGGCGGGGGCCGGCGCGGATCGAGGGAAGAGTCCGAGGCGTATGCTCCGGGCATGAGCGCACGAGCCTTCGCCGCGACGACCGCCACGAGTCCTCTGGGACCGCACACGATCAAGCGGCGGGAGCCGGGGGCGCGGGACGTGGCGATCGACATCATGTACTGCGGGGTGTGCCACTCGGACCTGCACTTTGCGCGGAACGAGTGGGGGATGACGGTGTACCCGGTGGTGCCGGGGCACGAGATCCTGGGGCGGGTGCGGGCGGTGGGGCGTGACGTGACGAAGTTCAAGGTGGGAGACCTGGCGGCGGTGGGGTGCCTGGTGGATTCCTGCCGCGGGTGCAGCAGCTGCAAGCAGGGGCTGGAGCAGTTCTGCCTGGGGGGGCCGGTGTTCACGTACAACGGGCCGGACAAGCACCTGGGCGGGATGACGTTCGGTGGGTACAGCGAGGCTGTGGTGGTGGACGAGGCGTTCACGCTGAAGGTGCCGGGGAAT
>JAHCJH010000137.1 GCA_026126345.1 Phycisphaeraceae bacterium
CGTCATCTCCAGCGACGCCAGCGCCGCCTGCCGGCGCGGGTTGGTGATCACCGCGTGGCCCTTCTCGCCCGCGCGCTCGAACTCGTCGATCATCTCCCGCGCGTGCACGATGAAATCGTCGGCGTCCACCCGCTGCCGCCGGGGAATCGTCACCGCCACCAGCACCCCCGCGATCGTCGCGTGAACGCCCGACGCGTGCATGAAGTGCCACATCACCAGCCCCACCAGCAGGTAGAACGGCGCCGCTCGGATCCCGGCCAGGTTCCCCGCCCCCAACACCGCCACCAGCCCCAGCGCGATCCCCAGCGCCTGGTAATTCAGCATGTCGGTGTAGAACACCGCGATCACCAGCAGCGCGCCCAGGTCGTCGATGATCGCCAGCGACGCCAGGAACACCCGCATCGACAGCGGCGCCCGCTTGCCGAACACCGCCAGCACCCCCAGCGCAAAGGCGATGTCCGTCGCCATCGGCACACCCCACCCCCGGATCGCCGGTGTCCCCGCGTTGAACGCCGCGTAGATCCCCGCCGGCACCACCATGCCCCCGATCGCCGCGGCGATCGGCGTCGCCGCCCGCGAGAACGACGCCAACTCTCCCACCGCCAGCTCGCGCTTGATCTCCAGCCCCACCAGCAGGAAGAACACCGCCATCAGCAGGTCGTTGATCCAGTACGCCACCGATCCGTTCAGCGTGCCGCCGCCGAACGTCACCGACACGTTGGTGCCCTGCCACAGGTTGAAGTACGACGCCGCGCTCCCGCTGTTGGCCCAGATCATGGCCGCCGCCGCCGCGACCAGCAGCGTGATCCCGCCCGCGGCGCTGAACCCGCCGAACCACCGCAGCGGCTGCAGAAGCCGATCGATCGGCGCATCGGCACCTGGGCGAGCGATTCGCGCGTCCGAAGATCCTGCCATGCGTGCTCCAATCCGAACCCAGGGGTTATTCCCACACCGACGCGCGTCCGAGGCAGACGCGCCGCTTCTCCGCGCCCCATGCTACTCCCCCGGCACGTGATCGCACAACTTCGGGGCACCCGGCCTGTCAGGCGCATGAATGGCCGATGCGGGCGCCCGGATCCCGAAGCCGCCGAATCGCCGACCGCCTCAAGCGCGAACGCGTCAATGCCGAAGGTCCAACTGGGCCGGTGGTGTGTTCAATGCGTTCTCCCACCCGGCGATCCCCGGCACCTGCTGCTGGCGCGATCGCACCGCTCGCAACGGCCAGTTGAAGGAGGAAACGCAGCATGGCTCGGATCATCACGGTGTCAGACGATCCCGAATTCGGAACTTCGCTCGAACGGGTGACGCGCAATCTGATGATCGAGGTGCGCGAGGCCGCGGGCATGGGCGACCTGGAGCGCGCCGCCTCGTTGCCGGCGATCGACGCCCTGGTCATCGACTGCGACGACGATCGCAAGGCCTTCGATTTCGTGAATCGGGTGCGCGGCGCCGCGCCCGGCCACCCCCGCGTGATGATCGCCGTCCCGACCATCAGTCGCGAGAACGTGGTCGCGCTGGCGAAGCTCGGCGTGTGGGCGGTCGTCCTGAAGTCCAACACGTTCGACCACCAGCTCCGCCAGCGACTGGCCGGCCTCTGCCCTGCCTCGGCCGACGTGCACAGGCACGCGGCGCCGGTGCCGCCCGCTGAAAGACCCGCCCCAAGGCCCCCGGCGCGCCAGTCCGCCCCCGCGCCGGCCAACCCCGGCGCCGCCTCGCCGACCGCCGAGCCTGCGCCGTCCGCGGCGAGTCTCGCGGACCTCCGGCCCGTCGTCACCCGTCAGGCTCTGCTCGAGCGGCTGGCGGCCCCGGGCGAACTGCCGGCGCTGGCCCCCGCGGTGCGCGAAGTGCTGTCGCTGGCGAACCAATCGACCAGTTCCCTCGACGACGTCGCCAACGCCATCCGCAAGGACCAGTCGCTGAGCCTGCGCGTGCTGCGCGTCGCCAACTCCGCCGCGATGTCCAACGGCGACCGGGTCGACACCGTCTCCAAGGCCGTGTCGCGCATCGGCCTTGGACAGGTTCGCGAGATCGTGCTGGCCGTCGGTGTGATCGACTACTTTGACGAGCGCACCAGCCTGTCCGGTCTTCGCCTGGACTGGTTCTGGGAGCATTCCATCGCCGTCGCCATCACCTCGCGACTGCTGGCCACCGGGCTCGAGTGGCCGGTCGATCAGTGCGAATCCGCGTTCGTCGCCGGTCTGCTCCACGACATCGGCCGCCCAATGCTCGCGACCATGTTCCCCGCCGAATTCGAGCAGGCGCAACGGTACGCCGAGCGCCTGCGCCTGCCGCTGCACCACGTCGAGCACCGCATGTTCCTCATGGACCACGCCGAGGTCGGCGCTGCGCTCCTGCGCGCCTGGCGGATGCCCCCGACCATGGCCACCATCGTCTCGCTCCACCACCACAGCATCACGGCGATTCTCCAGGCCGGCCACCGCCACAGCCGCCCCGCCCTGCTCCTGGCCGCCGCGAACGAACTGGCCCATCATCTCGTGCTCGGCCACAGCGGGAACTCAACGCTCGGCAATCTCCCGGGGTTGCTCGAGGCGCTCAAGGCGCCCGATGCCGTCAACGACGGGCTGGCCGAGCAGACTCGCATGCAGATGGCCGACCTCAAGCTCGCCGTGCTGGCACAGTCCGGCGGAGCACCGGGCCCGCTGCCGGCCTTGGTCCTCCGCCGACGACTGCCAGCGCCGCCCCCGCCGCTGGCCATCTGGCCCGGCGGCGCGGCGACGCGCTGGCTCGACGAAGCGCTGCGCGAAGCGCTCGGCCAACCGAACGGACCGCCCCAGGGCATCATCGCCCGGGTCAACGGGAAGGCCGACGTGCTCCGCCTGGAGAAGGAACTGCCCACCATCGACGCCGCCGCCGGCGGGCGACCGCTGCCGATCGTCGCCCTGGGGTCCTGGCCCACGGGCCTCAACCCGCCCGCTCTGGCCGGGCGCGTGGTCGCGAAGATCGCGGCGAACCCCCACTGGCACGATCTGCTCGCCGCCATCGGCGCGTTGGCCGGAGTGGAATCGGAGCCGCTGCGGGGGCAGCGCCGGGCGGCCTGAGCCGCTAGCCTCCGTGCATGTGCGGGAGATTCACGCACCTGTACACCTGGGCCCAGCTCCACCGCCTCATGCGCCTGAGCACCACGCCCGCGGCGCCGCTGGAGCCCCGGTACAACGTCGCGCCCCAACAGACCGCCCCGGTCGTCGTCCAGCGGGCCAACGCCCCCGAAGCGATCCTCGCGCGGTGGGGGCTCATCCCGTCGTGGGCGAAAGACGAGTCCATCGCCCAACGCACCATCAACGCCCGCAGCGAAACCGCCTCGCGATTGCCGGCCTTTCGCGAGGCGTTCCGATCACGCCGGTGCGTCGTGCCCATGAGCGGCTTCTACGAATGGCAGAAGATCGGCGCTCGCAAGCAGGCTTGGTACATCGAACCGGCCGCATCGGCCGGCATCTTGCTGGCCGCCGGGCTCTGGGAATTGTGGCGCCTTCCCCACGCCCAGAACCCGCTCGTGACCTTCACCATCCTCACTACCCGTCCCAACGACCTCATGCAGGACCTGCACGACCGCATGCCCGCCTTCCTGACCACCGCCGACGCCGAGCGCTGGCTCGACCCCACGGCCGCGCCGGAGCACGCCGCGACCTTGCTCGGCCCGTGCCCCGCCGCCGAGCTGCGGGCCCGGCGCGTCGGCCCCTGGGTCAACGCGCCGGCGCACGAAGGCGCCCGCTGCCTCGAGCCGCCGGCCGACGGCGGCACGCTCTTCGATCAGCCCGCGTGATCCGGCGCGTATGGTTCGGCCTCCGCATGACCGCCCGACCTTCGGAATCCCGACCGCACGTGCACCTGTTCACCGACGGGGCGTGCTCCGGCAACCCCGGCCCCGGCGGCTGGGCGTTCATCCTCCGGCACGACGGCACAGGCAAGCAGATCGAACGGGCCGGCGGCGAGCCCGAAACCACCAACAACCGCATGGAGCTCATCGCCGTCATCGAGGGCCTGGCGGCGCTCTCACGACCGTCG
Source organism: Phycisphaeraceae bacterium (assembly GCA_026126345.1). Classification (GTDB taxonomy): domain Bacteria; phylum Planctomycetota; class Phycisphaerae; order Phycisphaerales; family UBA1924; genus JAHCJH01. The sequence goes on from JAHCJH010000137.1 coordinate 4,024, forward strand.
ACCGTCGATGTCACCAGCGATTCGCAGTACGTCCTCAACGGCCTGCGCGAGTGGCTCGACCAGTGGATCGCCCGCGGCTGGAAGACCGCCGCCAAGAAGCCCGTGAAGAACGAAGATCTCTGGCGGCGGCTCGACGAGCTCCGCCGACGGCACGACCTGCGTTTCCACTGGATCCGCGGGCACAACGGGCACGCCGAGAACGAGCGCTGCGACCGGCTCGCCGTGATGGAAATCGAGGCGATGCGCAACGCAAACCGCGTCCGATAACGACCCGCACGCCGCTTCCGCCTCACACCGCCCGATCCGCCGTCAACACCCTGTGGCCCCCGGTCGATACCCCGGCATGGGCATGTCCAGCGCTCCCGATCGAGCGATCGCACGCGTTGCGCGGGCGTTCGGCCGGCTCCACCGCCCGTGGCTGGTGCTGTTGGGCCTGCTGGCGGTGGGGATGGTCAGCGCCGCAGACTGGTGGACGGGCCCGCACATCTCCCTGGCGGTGTTCTACCTGGTGCCCATCACGATCGTGGCCTGGTACGCCGGGCGTGCGCCGGCCGTGCTGCTGGCGGCCATCGGCGGCAGCGTGTGGTTTCTCAACGCCCGGGTGGGTCTGCCCAAGGACCTGCCGCTGCCCGTGCTGCTGTGGATGTGCGCCGAGCGGCTGACGTACTTCCTGGTCGTCACCTGGCTGGTCAGCGCGCTCAAGGCAGTGGCCGACCATCACCGCGCCCTCTCAATCACCGACGAGATGACCGGCCTGCCCAACCGGCGCGCCTTCCTCCAGGCCGCCACCACTGAAATCGCGCGCCTGCGCCGCTCGCCAACGCCGCTCACCGTCGTGTACATGGACTGCGACAACTTCAAGTCCATCAACGACCAGTTCGGGCACGCCGTCGGCGATCAGCTCCTTTGCAACGTGGGCGCTGCGCTGCGCGCCAACATGCGCCAGCAGGACGTCGTGGCGCGCATCGGCGGCGACGAGTTCGTTGTCCTTCTGCCCGACTGCGACGCCCGCGCCGCCGCCCACGTCGTCGAGAAACTCCGCGTGCTGCTGGGCGAGACCATGGCCGCCAACCGCTGGCGTGTCACGTTCAGCATCGGCGTGGTGACCTACCGCACCCCGCCGCGCAACGTCGAGGACCTGCTGCACGCCTCCGACGCGCTGCAGTACGCCGTCAAGCGCGCCGGCAAGAACAACGTGCTGCATGAGGAACGCGACGCGTTCTGCCCCGCCATGCCCGCCCCGGGCGCCCGCGCCGCCTGAACCGGCCCCCCCACGCTCACCCGCCCATCGCGCGGGCGATGATCTCCACGCCCCGCGCAAACCGCTCGTCGTCCGCCGCCAGGCTGATCCGCACGTGCGTGTCCCGCTGGCTGAACACCCGCCCCGGGATGATCACCACCCCCGCCGCCAGGCACCGGTCGGCGAACGCCGTGCCGCTCTCGCCCAGCCGCCCCGGAACGCTCGGGTACACGAAGAAACCGCCCCCGGGCGTCCGAACCTCCGTCACCGCCGACAGCCGTCGCACCGCCAGGTCCCGCCGCCGCTCGTACGCGTCCCGCTGCGACGTCATCGGCGTCCGCAACGCCGGCCGCATCGCCCATTGCAGCGGCGTCGGCGCGCACACGAACGAGTACTGCTGCATCTTCACCATCTGCTCGATCAGCAGGCGCGGACCCGCGGCGTACCCCAGCCGCCACCCAGTGCACCCCCATGTCTTGCCGAACCCCCTGATCAGCAGCATGTCCCGCTCGGCCCCCGGCAGGCGCGCCGGGCTCGGGCACCGCCGCTCGCGCCCGTCCGCCGTCGCCTCCGTGCACGCCTCGCTGAACGTCAGCTCGTCGTAGATCTCGTCGCAGACCAGCAGCACGTTCTTCCGCCGGCAGAGCTCCAGCATCTCCCGGCAGTCGCGCTCCGGCGCCACCACCCCCGACGGGTTGCCGGGCGAGTTGAACAGCACGATCTTCGTCCGCTCGGTGATCAGCGGCTCGACGCGCTCGGCGGTCATCCGCAGGTCCGGGTGCGTGTCGCACCGGACCGTCCGACCGCCGCACATCGGCCCCAGGTAGTTGTACAGGACGAAGTACGGATCGGGGATGATGATCTCGTCGCCCGGACTCAGGCACGCCAGGCACGCCAGCAGCAGCGCGCCGCTCGTGCCGCTGGTCACCATCAGCCCGGTTTCGATGCTCGTGCCGATCGCGTCCCCGGCCGTCCAACCCACGTCCGCCTTGAGGTGCTCGCCCAGGTCCTTCAGCAGCTCCGGAAGCCCAGGGTTCTGCGTGTAGCCGTTGCGATCGGCCATGATCGCCTCGGCCGCGGCCTGCTTGATCGGCATCGGCACCGCGAACTCCGGCTGGCCGATCGACAGGTCGATCGCCCCAGGGTTCTGCCGCGCCCGGCGAGCGGCCTCCCGGATGCCCGAGAAATCCACCTGCGCGGTGCGGTCGGAGAACAGCCGCGAGAAATCCATGGGGCGCTCCCGGTCGCGCCGGCGGCCGCCGGCCTTGAACCAGTCC
>JAHCJH010000138.1 GCA_026126345.1 Phycisphaeraceae bacterium
CGCCGCGGCCCGGCCCACGACGATTCGATCCGCTCCAGAAGCCGCGCCCGAACCGCTCCCCGCCACGCCCGCCTGAACTCCGCCGCCGCCGTCCGCAGCCGCGCCCGCTGGTGCGCCACCATCGCCCGCAGCGACGCGCCGACGGCCCGGTTCTTCGTGCGCCGCGCCCGCTCGGACGCTTCGACGAACCGCGCCAGCAGCCCGTCCTCGTCGTTCACCGAGCCCAGCCGCCGCTGCAGCCGGCGCAGCGCCGACTCCGCCCGATCCGCGCCCGCCGCGTCGATCCAGGGCGACACCGCCTCGATCGCGTACCGCAGCCGCTTGATCGCGATCCGCAGCGCGTGGATGTTGGCCACCACCGCCAGGTCCGCGCCCGCCGCCGCCCGCACGGCGTCCATCACCCGCCCCATCGCCGCTCGCGCCACCGCGCCGCCGTCCGTCGGGCCCGCCCAGCCCAGCCGGCGCAGACGCTTGCGCAACGACCGCGACTCCAGCGCCCTCATCTGCTTGCGCGCCGCTCGTGCCGCCTCCGGTCGGACCCGCGCGGCGGCGCCCTCCATCCGTTCAACCACGTGGTCGATCGCCGCGCGCCACGCCGCCGGCGCTCCCCGCCGAAGCGACCGAACGGCCGCGCCGTGCACGTCGGCATCCCGGAGGACCGACAGCGCCCGGCGCACGCGCGCCGCGCGACGCACCAGTGCCGCGGCCAGGTCCGGATCGTCCGTGTGCGGGCCCAGCACACCGGCGGCCGCCTCCAGCCGGCGCGTCAGCACCCGAGCCGCGTGCACCGCTCGCTCCGGGCGTGCCCCCTTCGATTTGGACACCTTTCGCAACGCCGCCCCGAGCGATTCCACCAGCCCCAGCAGCACCCCCCGGGCGTGGTCGCCCGGTCGATCCGTCGGCTGCACCTGCTGACGCGGGTCGGGTTCGCTCATGGGGTTGCGGCGCCCGCGGCGGCGAGCGACCATCCACTATAAGAACCGCCCGCGCCGCGCCTACCCGACCGGCGCGCAAAGTTCTCCCGGCCGCTCCACGCCTCCACCCGCCCGGAGCGCCCAGCCGGGCCGCCGCCGGCCCGCTCCCCCGAACGTCCGCCAACGTGTATGCTGCCCGAACAAAGTCCTTTTGTGCACCCGACATTGGCCTTCGTTCGGATCGGGGTCACACTCAACTACTCCCGACGGTCTGGAGCGTCCATGCCTGATGCGTTTCGGTCGGTCGTTCGGGGCGCTGGGGTGTGCGGGCTCGTCGCGCTGGCGCTGACGGCCGGGCTGTCGGTCGGCGCCCGCGCCGCCGCGCCCGACCGGCCCCGATCGGCTCCCCCCGCGCCCGCCACACCGGTCACCGAGCCGGGCACGCCGGACGATCTGCGCGAGATCCCCGGCCAGCGGCTTTACTCCCGGCGCATCGTCGTGCGCCCCCGCACCGCGCCGGACCTGCAACGCCTCGGGCTCGACCCCAAGGCCGCCGCGGCCCTCGAGGCCGCCACCCGCGCCGCGCTCGACGCCGCGGCCCTCCGCCACCGCACCGAGACCGACGAGTACCACCTCGCGGTGCCCAAGGGCGTCGCCGACGCTGCGTACTGCCTGCAGTGGCTCGGCGGCGGCGCGGTCCGCTACGCCGAGCCGGACTGGATCGTGTTCAACACCGCCGCCCCCAACGACCCGCAGTTCGCCCAGCAATGGCACCACGTCAACATCGAGTCCGCCCAGGCGTGGGACGTCACCACCGGCTCGCCCTCGGTCGTCGTCGCGATCGTGGACACCGGCTGCGAGCTCAATCACCCGGATCTTGAGAGCGGCTACGTGCCCGGCGTGCGCTTCGTTGACACCGCCGATCCGCAGGCGACCGGCGGCGACGTGTCGCCCACCGGATCCCACGGCACCATGTGCGCGGGAACGGCGGCCGCCCGCGGGAACAACGGCGTCGGCGTCGCCGGCGTGGGCTGGGCGCTGTCCATCATGCCGGTGCGCTGCACGGATCAGGGCTCGACGGCACAACTCTCCGACATCACCGGCGGCGCGCTCTGGGCGGCGCAGCACGGCGCCAAGGCCGTCAGCTGCTCCTGGTCCGGCGTGCAGTCGGCGACGGTCCAGTCCACCGGCGAGGCCGTCGCGGGCTACAACGCCTCGCTCTGCTGGGCCGCGGGAAACTCCAGCGTCAACCACGCCTCGTTCGATTTCACCAAGGTCGTCATCTGCGCCGCGACCGACCAGTCCGACGGGCGCTCGGGCTTCAGTTCCTTCGGGCGCGCCGTCGACGTCGCCGCCCCCGGCTCGGGCATCCGCACCACCACCACCGGCGCCGACTACGCCTCGGTCAGCGGCACCAGCTTCTCCACGCCCATGACCGCCGCGACCCTGGCCATGATCCACTCGGCCAAGCCCACGATGACCGCGGCCCGCGCCCGGGCCATCCTCCGGGCCAACGCCGACGACCTGGGCCCTCCGGGCCGCGACGGCACGTACGGTTTCGGGAGGATCAACCTCCGCCGCGCTGTGCAGGCCGCCCTCACCGACGACGGCGCACCGCTGCTGCGCGACGATGCGTTCGTCGTGCAGGCCGGCCAGCCCGCCTGGCTCGACGTGCTCGCCAACGACCCCTCCGGCGACGATGTTCTGGGCCCGGGCCTCTCCGGGGCCAGCCCAACCGCCGCCGGAGCCACGCTGGTCCTGGAATCGAGCCCATACGGCACCGACCGCGGCGTTGTCCGCTACGTCGCCCCCGCCGGATTCGTCGGCACCGATACCTTCTCGTACACCCTCACCTCCGCGGGGCAGACCCGCACGGCCACCGTCACCATCGACGTGCGCGCCGCCGGCATCGCCGCCGCCCCCGACGACTACACCGTCTTGCAGAACACCGCGAAGGTTCTCGACGTGCTGGCCAACGACGGCCCGGCGGAGAACGGCGCCATCATCCAGTTCGAGTTGCCATCGGGCACCGCCAACCAGGGCAGCGTCAGCCGCGAGGCCGCCACCAGCCCCGGCGGGCGCGACCAGATCCGCTACGTGCCGCAGTACGGCTACGCCGGACCCGACTCGTTCACCTACACCCTCATCGACCCCGTCGGCCGGCGCGCCTCGGCGCTGGTCACCATCACCGTGCAGCAGGCCCTGCCCACGCCCCAGTCCGACCAGGCGTACACGCCCGCGGGCCAGGCCGTCGAGATCGACGTGCTGGGCAACGACACTCACCCGCTCAACCTCTCCATGACGATCGACAACTACGAATCGGCGACCCAGCAGGGCGGCTCGGTGCAGTTGCTGCCCGGCGCAGGCCCGAACGGGCGCGACGCCTTGCGCTACACGCCGCCGGCGGGATACACCGGCGCCGACGCCTTCGGATACTCCGTGCGCGATTCCTCCGGACGCACCGCCCCGAGCACCGTCGCCGTCGGCGTCGAGCCCCTCTCGGCCTACCGCCCCGCCGAGGGCTTCTTCTTCAGCGAGCAGGGCGTGCGCGCCGCCTTCTACGCGCTGAACAACCCTTCGTCGCTCCCCGACTTCTTCGCCCTCTCGCCGCTGTTCACGCTCTCGTACCCCGACATCAACTTCACCTCCACCGGCGGCAACTTCCCCGGCACCGGCCTGAGCGAGAACTTCGGCGTCGTCTTCACCGGCTACCTCAAGGTGCCCGTCACCGCCGCGTACACCATCTCCACCGAGTCCGACGACGGCTCGCGCCTGCTCATCGACGGCCAGGTCATCGTCTCCAACGACGGCCTGCACGGCATGCAGACCCGCTCGGGCATCGCCCGACTCCGCGCCGGAAACCACCCCGTGCGCGTCGAACTCTTCGAGCGGGGCGGCGGCGTCGGGCTCATCGTCCGCCTCCGCGCCAACGCAGACGCCGACGCCGTGGTTGACCCCCTGCAATGGTCCTGGAAGCGCGCCGCGGCGGACCTGGTCGGCCAGTCCACCCTGGCCCCGCCCGCCGACGGGCTGATCACCGGCGCCGACTTCGACTACTTCATCCAGGCTTTCTTCTCCGGCAACCTGGCGGCCGACCTCTGCCGAGCCGGTTCCGGCACGCCCCCGCCCGACGGCTTCCTCACCGGCGAGGACTTCGACTACTTCATCCAGTCCTTCTTCACCGGCCAATAGCCCCACGCCGGCGCGGGCAACCGGGCACGACGGTCCACCGGGGCGGGTGGGATATTCGGAGCCGACGCCATGCACCACCGCACGCTGATCCCGCTGCTGTCCGCCCTGCTGCTCCCGGCGTTGGCCTTCGCCGCCGAGCCGCGCCCGGCCCCTGCCGCGCGGGCGCCCGAGAAGCAGGTCGTCGTCCGACTGACGATCTCCACCGCCGAGCAGTTGGCGCAGGTGGAACGCGCCGCAACCGGCCCCTGGGACTGCCGGCCCGGGCTGGGAACCGGCGATTGGCAGGCGCCCGCCGGCGCCGTCGAATCGTTCCGCCGCCTGGGGCTCGGGCCCACCGTCATCGTCTCGGACGTGGACGAGCTGCTCCGCGCCGAGGGTTCGCGCCTGCGCGAGGCCGCCCCGTTCGACGGCGCGCCGGCCTTCTTCGACGACTTCCGCGACCTCGCGGCGATCGACGCGAAACTCAACGAGTTCGTCGCGGCCCGCCCCGACCTCTGCGCCCGCCTCAACGCCGGCACGTCCATCGAGGGCCGGCAGATCTGGGTCCTGCGCATCGCCCGCCCTTCCGCTCCGGCCGGCCAGCCGGCCGTCCTGCTCAACGGCACCCAGCACGCCCGCGAATGGCTCAGCCCCATGTCGGTCATGTACATCGCCGACGAGCTCGTCTCCAAGGCCGACAGCGACCCGACCCTCGCCGCGGCGCTCGACCGCTTCACCTTCTACATCGTCCCCACCGTCAACCCCGACGGCTACGCCTACACCTGGACCCCCGGCACCGCCAGCAACCCGCTGCCCAATCGCCTCTGGCGCAAGAACAAGTGGCGCAACGCCAGCAACGCGCTCCGCGGCGTGGACCTCAACCGCAACTGGGGCTTCCAGTGGGGCGGCGCCGGCGCCAGCACCAACCAATCCAACGAAACCTACCGGGGCACCGGGCCGTTCAGCGAGCCCGAGACCCAGGCGATGCGCGACTTCATCACCGCCCGCCCGGAGATCCTCGCCCACATCGACTTCCACACCTACGGCCGACTCATTCTCTCGCCCTGGGGCTACACCAGCCTCTTCCCCGTCGAGAACCCCCGGTTCGGCGACGTCAACGCCGCCATGAAGTCCGCCATCATCGGCGCCACCGGCGGCGTCTACACCGCCGGTCCCTCCAACGTCACCATCTACCCCGCCTCGGGCGTCGCGCCCGACTGGATGTACGGCGCCCGCGGCACCGCCGGTTGGACGATCGAGCTCGCCCCCGGCGACGGCTCGCAGATCCCCGGCAGCAACCCGCCCCAAAACTACACGGGCTTCGTCGCCTCGCCGGCGCAGATCCTCCCCGCCGGGCGAGAATCGCTGGCCGCCGCCCTTGCCATGCTCGACACGCTCGACGGGCCGGCACGCTTCTCGTTCATGCCCGACCCCTTGCCCAATCTCCTGGCGCCCAACGCGCCCACGCCCGTGCGCTGGACGGTCAACGACCTGCGTGCCGACGCCCAGCCCGCCGGAACTCGCCTGTTCGCCCGCGTCGGGCTTATCGGCCCGTTCCTGGAGATCACGCCGACGGCCGACGGCGACGGCTGGGCCGCCGCCCTTCCCGGCGCCGCGTGCGGCGCGGTGGTGCAGTTCTACCTCTCGGTCCCGCTGGCCGGGGGCGGCCAGGCCTTTCACCCGCCGCAGGGCCCTGCCCGGCCCTACCAGGCCCGCACCGGTACCGGCTCGACCCCCTGCGCGCCGTGCCGGGCCGACGTCAGCCGCGACGGCTTCGCCACCGGCGAGGACTTCGACCTGTTCATCGAGGCGTTCTTCACGGCGCGGCGCGATGCGCTGGGCGTGCTGATCGCCGACCTGGCCACCGCCGGATCCGGCGCGACGACGCCCGACACCTTCCTGACCGGCGAAGACTTCGACCTGTTCGTGCAGTCGTTCTTCACCGGCTGCCCCTGACGTGCCCCACCTCACCGGCGTGCCGACGGCACGCCGGTGAGGCGCAGGCCACGACGCTCACGGCACGCCCAGCCCGTGCCGCAGCAGGCGGACCACGGTCTCCTTCAGGGCGTCCAGTCGCCGCCAGGTCTCGGCGACCGAGTCGTTCTCCGCCGTCGCGACGCGGACCGCCTCGGCCAGGCGCTCCAGATCGGCCCGGCGCTCGGCCGAGGGGAAGGCGCGCCGGATGGCATCGATGTCGCCGCTGAGCAGCGGGCTGCCGGTGAGAATCTCGTCGAACGACCGGGTGCGGGGTTCCATGGGTGCTCCTTGTGAACGGGGTGAATGATGCAACGTCGTCCGGCGCCGACGCTCAGCGCTCGGGCCGGTCCAGCAGCTCGCGCAGCGCCCGGTCGGCACGATCGGCCGCGTCGCCGGCGCGCCCGGCCAGGGCCCGCGCCCGCCGCTCGGCGCTCTCCAGCCGGCGCGACAGTTCAACGCCCAGCG
>JAHCJH010000139.1 GCA_026126345.1 Phycisphaeraceae bacterium
CAATGGCGCGGGCCAGGGCGGCTGGTGGCTGTACAACACCACCAGCGACACGTCGCCGGCCTACGGCCCGCCCGGGGTGATGGTCAATGGTCGCATGGCGGAGGCAAACGCGGGTTGGGATGGGCTGAACTTCCCCGGCTTCAACCCGTTCGCCATCCCGCTGGGGGCGTACCCGACCGTCCAGAGCCCCTGGGGACTGCTGGACATGGCGGGCGGGACGTTCGAGTGGACCGAGGAGGTTTCGTTTACGAACGGCGTTTACCCCACGGCGCGCCGATTTGACGGAAGCGCGTGGGGGGGCGTGGCCAATACGAACGCCCAAGACTTCATCGGATTCTTCGGAGGGGATTTCCCCAGCCTTTCAACACTTGATCTTGGATTTCGAATCGCGGCTGCAATTCCCAACCCTGCTGGGGCGCCCATGTTGCTGCTCGTGTATGCTCTGTCGTCGGCGCGGGGGAGTCGCCGGCGACAGGGGTAGGTCCAGACATAACAATCGGATCCGACGGGCGCCGCACCGTCACGAGCCCGCCGGCGGCATCCACGCCGGCAGGTCTCGGATCGACGCCCGCGCCGCCTCAGTGGTCGGCACGCCCCAGGCCTCGAAAAACGGCCCCAGGTCCCGCCCCACCGCCCGCGACAGGCGCACCATCCACTGGTCGCGCTTCTCCTGGTCGCTGGCCGGCCGCTTCTGGCGGGTCAACCCCCGGTACTCCGCGAACACCTGCTTGAACGGCTCCCAGCCGAAGGCGTCGCGCACCTGCACGTACATGTGCAGCGCCAGGAACGGGTCGCTCTTCCACTTCTCGAAGTCCGGGCGCGCCAGGTACTGGTCCAACATCTTCGGCCGCTGGTTCACCCCCGGGTGGCCCCGCTGGCCCGCCGGCACCGCGCACACCGTCTCCAGCGCGTGCAGCGTGAACAGGTTGCACGTCACCTCCGTCGTCCCCTCGAACGTCCAGTCCCCCTGCTGGTGGTTGTGCCCCAGTTCGTGGAACAGCCCCCAGGCGCTCTTGCCCTGCTTCAGGTCGTCCAGGGCCGTCATGTGGGCCGCGGCGTCCAGGTGCGTCATGATCGGGTAGCCCGAGTGCATGTACCCGGCGGAGATCTGCACGTCGGCGACGATGCGCTCGGGCCGGGCCCGGTCGGGGCTGATGGTCGCCAGCGTCGCGTGCGCGTCGAGCACCGAGTCCCACCAGCGCATGAGCGCTTCGGCGTCGTCGAGCCCGCGCACCGCCTCGGCGGGCACGGTGAGGATCACCTTGCGCGTTTGAAGTTCCGCCCACGGCCCCGGCAGGCGCCGCTGCGCCGCCCACTGTTCGGCCGTCGTGCGCCCCAGCACGAACCGGGGCGACTCCACCACCCCCGACACGCGCAGCCGGCGTGTCTGCCCCGGCTGCGCCCGATCGACCACGATGTACACCAGCCCGCCGAAGGCGCTGGCGATGCGCGTCGAGTCGCCCGCCAGCGCCCGCGACACCACCACGTCGGGCACGCGGTCCCACGACTCCTTGTGCCACAGCCGGTCGGTGTGGCAGCCGATCTGCACGCGCAGCGCCCCGCCCGCACCCCCACCGCCCCCACCACCCCCAGCGCCGCCGCCGTGCACCGTCACCACCTCGCCCGCCGGCGCGTACAGGCCCGTCGAGTGCCACCCCGGCACCGACAGGTCGATCTCCACCTCGCGCTCCACGCGCGGCGCCCCCGTCGCCACCGCCCCCGGGAAGTCCGCCGCCGCGGGGTGTGCCCGCACCGCTTCGGGCGCCAGCCCCTCGGTCTGCCGAACCTGGTACGCCAGCAGGAAGCGTTCCAGCGGGTGCTTCTTCTGCGTCAGAGGCTTGGCCTTGCTCGGCGACAGGCCCGCGCCCCGCCCCTGGGCCAGCGCCCGCACCCGCGGCATGAACAGCGCATCGCCCTGGGGGATCGACCGCGCCGCCACCGTCGCCGTCGCCGAGGCCTGCGCCAGGTCGTCGGCGTTCACCGGCGCCGCCCCGGCGGCGCTCGCCCGCTCCAGCAGGTCCAGCGCCGTGGAGGCGTTCAGCAGTTCGGCGCGCGCGCCGCCGGTCTTCAGCCCGTCCTTGCCCGTGCGGCCCGCCGTGCCGTCTGTGAACCACAGCCCCGCCGCGCCGATCAGCCGGTTGCCCGGGTGCTGCTCCAGCGTCTTTCCGCTGTTGAGCTGCAGCCACCCCCAGCCCGTCGCCGCGACGATCAGGCCGTTGCCCTCGTCGCGGCAGAACTCGCGCAGCGCGGCGAGCTGCCCGTCGGTCATCGCCCCCTGCGACATCACCACCGCCTTGAACGGCTTGAGTTCGCGGTCGTTGAGATCGCCGACCTTGATCGACTTGGCGTCGAAGCCCCTGGACTTCAACCATGTCGCCAGGTCCGGGTTGTCGATTACCGCCACGTCCACGCCCCCGGCCCGTCCCGACGGGTCGGCCCCCGCCGCCCAGCGCAGCGCCTGCGTGAACAGGCGCGCCGTGTCCAGCCGGTCCAGGTTCCCCGGGTCCAGGTACCCCGTGTGGCCGAACGCCGCGATGCGCCCCTTGCCCCACGAGGCCGCCGCGACCACAGGCACCACGGTCTTGCCGTCGCCCTTGCCGGCGACCACGCTCGCGGCGGTCGGCCCGAACACGCAGATGGTCCCGGGCGTGCCGGGCGCGGAAATCTCTCCCACGCCGGCCGTGATCTGGCCGGCATCAACCGGCTGGGCCCGTACGACGCCGGACACAAGGTTCGCCGAGACCAGCCAGGCCGCCGCCAGGCACCACGCCGCAAGGTTCGTTCGGAACATGGCGCATTGTTCCAGCCCTGCGGGCACCGGCCGCGGGGCATGCGGCGTACGCGGCGCGGTGGCCGGTGGGTGGACCACCCGCTATCCTTCGGACCCCGCGCCCCGGAGCGGCGTTCGGGCGATGTTCAGCACAGGGTTCCGCACCGGCCCCGACCTTCAAGGACCTTCCGCAATGGCCACCAACGGCACGATCACGCAGGTCATCGGCAGCACGTTCGACGCGCAGTTCCCCGAGGACAAGGTCCCCGGCATCTACAACGCGCTGAAGATCGACGCCGACACCCCCATGGGCAAGGTCCACCTCACCGGCGAGGTTCAGCAGCACCTCGGCGGCGGGCGCGTCCGCGCCGTCGCCCTGGGCACCACCGACGGCCTGCGTCGCGGCATGCCCTGCCTCGACACCGGCGCACCGGTCAGCGTGCCCGTCGGCGAGGGCGTGCTCGGGCGCGTCTTCAACCTCCTCGGCGAGCCCATCGACAAGGCCGGCCCCGTCAAGGCCACCAAGAACTCCCCCATCCACAAGGCCCCGCCGGAGTTCGGCCAGCTCAACCCCAAGACCGAGATCCTGCCCACCGGCATCAAGGTCATCGACCTGCTCTGCCCGTTCGTCCGCGGCGGCAAGATCGGCCTGTTCGGCGGCGCCGGCGTCGGCAAGACCGTCATCATCCAGGAGATGATCGCCCGCGTGGCCCGCAACTTCGGCGGCTACTCGGTGTTCGCCGGCGTCGGCGAGCGCACCCGCGAGGGCAACGACCTCTGGCGCGAAATGAAGGAAGCCGAGTACATCGACGAGAAGGGCAACAAGGCCCACGTGCTCGACAAGGTCGCCATGGTGTTCGGCCAGATGAACGAGCCGCCGGGCTCGCGCCTCCGCGTCGCGCTCAGCGGCCTGACCATGGCCGAGGAGTTCCGCGACGCCTCGGGCAAAGAGACGCTGATGTTCGTCGACAACATCTTCCGCTTCACCCAGGCCGGCTCCGAGGTCTCGGCACTCCTGGGCCGCATGCCCAGCGCCGTCGGCTACCAGCCCACCCTCAGCACCGAGATGGGCGACCTGCAGGAGCGCATCACCTCCACCGCCAAGGGCGCCATCACCAGCGTGCAGGCCATCTACGTCCCCGCCGACGACCTCACCGACCCCGCCCCCGCCACCGCCTTCAGCCACCTCGACGCGTTCGTCGTGCTCTCGCGCGGCATCGCCGAGAAGGGCATCTACCCCGCCGTCGATCCCCTCGGCTCCACCAGCCGAATCCTCGACCCGCAGATCATCGGCGAGCGTCACTACCGCGTGTCGCGGCGTGTGCAGACGATCCTGCAGCGTTACAAGGACCTGCAGGACATCATCGCCATCCTCGGCGTCGACGAGCTCTCCGAGGAAGACAAGCGCATCGTCGCCCGCGCCCGCAAGATCGAGCGGTTCCTCAGCCAGCCGTTCTACGTCGCCGAGATCTTCACCGGCTTCCCGGGCGTCACCAGCAGCCTCGAGGAGACCCTCGACTCGTTCGAGCGGCTCTGCAACGGCGAGGGCGACGACCTGCCCGAGGGCGCCTTCATGTACGTCGGCACCCTCGATGACGCACGGAAGAAGGCCGAGAAGATGAAGGGCTGATCCGGCCGGCACCTCCCCGCCCCACCACAACCCCCGCCCCGGCGGGGGTTGTTTCGTTCCGGCTCGCCCCGGCCCGGGGTACCCTCACGCGACATGAACCTCAAACTGACCAAGCCACAGGGCCAGTTCTTCTTCATCTTCCTCATGTGCCTGTTCATGTCCGCCTGCATGTCGCTGGCCATGACCTTCGTCCGCCTGGGCTTCAGCCGCGAACTCATCGACCAGTGGCTCAAGAACTGGGTGATCGCGTTCGTGATCGCCATTCCCGCGGCGTTGTTCTTCGTGCCGCTGTCGCGGCGCATTGCCGACGCCGTGACGCGCAAGGGCCCGTAACGCCGGGGCCCGTTGCCGGCCCGATCGACTCCGCCTTGCCCACGAGGTGACCCGTGCCCGTGAACACCAAGTCCGTCGCAGGCTACCGCACGCTGCGGTTCGATTCGCTCGACGCCATGCTGGCCGAGGCCCGCCGCTGCGCCGCGGCCGAGCGTCAGGGCTCGCTGCAGCGCCTGGGCAACTGGACCACCGGCCAGATCTTCGCCCACCTGGCGGCGTTCATGAACTACCCGTACGACGGCTACCCGCCGTCGCTGGGCACGCCCCCGTGGCTGATCAGGGTCATCCTCCGGCCGTTCAAAAAGAAGTACCTCTACAAGTCCCTGCCCCGGGGCGTGCAGATCCCCAAAGTTCCGGGCGGCACGGTCGGCGCCGACGACGTTTCGACCGACGAGGGTCTGGCCCGCCTTGAAGCCGCGGCCGCACGCTTGAAACGCCAGCCACCCTCAACACCCAATCTGATGTTCGGCCCGCTGACCCACGATGAGTGGTTGAACCTGCATTGCCGGCACGCCGAGCTGCATCTGGGGTACCTGCTTCCCCGGGCGGCCGGAGCACCGCCGGTTTGAGAAAGGACCCCGGCGCCAATCGCTCAGCGCCGGGGCCGCGGGGGGTGGTGTCCGGTTGGGCCCGTGCCGCTCGCTCAGAACGACAGGACCATCGACAGCGTGACGCGCCAGCCGAAGAGCTGGTCTCCGCCGGTCAGTGGCAGCTCGAAGGCGGCACGGAACCCGAGCTTCTCGATCGGCCGCACCTCGAACCCGAGCGCCGTGGTGATCACGGGGTCGTCCAGGCCGGTGCCGAAGTTGCCGACGTCGGCCCCGTGGAAGGCCAGCGGGGACGAGTTCTCGGTCAGGTTGTGGTAGCCGTTGAATTCCAGCACCGGGCTGAACCAGTCGCACAGCCGGTAGTCGCCGTGCAGGTGCCAGGAGATGCGGTCGCTGTTGCCCAGGTCGCCGTTGGTCGGCGACGTGTGGATGAAGTAGTTGAACGTCGCGCCCACGTGGAACGGGCCGAAGCCCTTGTTCACGCTGCCCCACAGGCGCACCTCGCCGTCGTTCTGCAGCGCGCTGGGATCGCCCCACGGAAACTGGTACCCGGCGCCGAGCGACAGGTGGAAATTGCTCTCGAAGTCCTGGATCACCGCGAACTTCAGGCCCGCGGCGATGTCGTTGGCGCCGTTGGTCTCCAGCCCCGGCGTGCTCAGCCACGTGTAGCCGTCCTTGTACGCCACCAACTGCAGCCAGTTGGTCAGCGCCACGCGGATCTGCGCCGCCGCCACCATCGCGTGCCCGCCGCCCAGCGCGATGTCCTCGTCGACCTTGTGGTACAGCAGCCACGTCCGCACGTCGGTCGTGATGAACGAATCCTCGTGGAAGTACGGCCCGCTGATCGGGTGCACGAACTTGTTCTCCAGCGACGCCCTGGCCGCCGCGGGATTCGGCTCCCCGAACAGGACGAACCCGGCGTGCTGGGCGTTGGCCGAGCCCGCCAGAGCCATCAACAGGCCACCCGCCACGCCCACACGGACCCATCCGCTCGTCAATCCGCAATTCATGGCTTGCACTCCTGTGCCCCGCCCCAGCCACATTCATCGGACTACACGATCATCATATCCATTGTTTGAACGCCGTCAAGCCCAGAGAAAGGCCTAATGCCCGTGGTCCATGCGGTCGACTTGGGCAATACTTGCCGACTTCAGAGTCCGTTGATCCGGCGCGGTACCTTGCCCGCATGCCTCGACGACCCTCCCCGCGCTGGCTCTGGAT
>JAHCJH010000014.1 GCA_026126345.1 Phycisphaeraceae bacterium
CACGGGCACCCTGCAGGTGGTGCTCAACGTGCTGGTGCGCGGGATGGAGGTGGGCGATGCGGTGAGCCGGCCGCGGTTCCATCACCAGTGGTCGCCCAACACGCTGGAGATCGAGCCGGGCATGACCGACACGTGGAACGGCCTTGGGGTGGACGTGTGGATGCGAAAACTGCACCACGCCGTGGGCCCGGCTCGGAGCACGGCGGTGGTGCGGGCGGTGACGCGTGGCGCCGACGGCGTGGTGCGCGGCGCCAGCGACTCGCGCAAGGGGGGCGTGGCGGTGGGGCAGTGACGCCCGCCGGTGAACCATGAGCTACGGCCCGGGACACCACGGCGATGCGCGGCAGATGCCCGAGACCGCGGCGGAGATCGCCCGGGCCGTGCGATCCGGGCGGCTTCGCGCGGCCGAGTTGGTCGAGCGGTCGCTGGCGCGGATCGAGGCGCTGAACCCGGCGATCAACGCCCTGGTGCAGGTTGACGCGCCGCGCGCCCGCCGACGCGCGGCGGAGATCGACGCGACCATCGCCCGCGGCGGCGACCCGGGCCCGCTGGCGGGCGTGCCGGCGGCGGTGAAGGACAACCTGTGCACCGACTGGGGTTGCACCACTTGCGGCAGCGAGATGCTGCGGTCGTACCGCTCGCCGTTCACCGCGACGGCGGTCGAGCGGTTGGAAGCGGCAGGGGCCGTGATCGTGGGCAAGGCCAACCTCGACGAGTTCGGCATGGGCAGCAGCACCGAGCGGTCGTGCTTCGGCCCGACGCGCCACCCGCTGGACCCCACGCGCGTGCCGGGCGGGTCGTCGGGCGGAAGCGCCGCGGCGGTCGCCTGCGGCATGGCGGCGGTGGCGCTGGGCAGTGATACGGGCGGGTCGATCCGCCAGCCGGCGTCGTTCTGCGGCCTGGTGGGCCTGAAGCCGACGTACGGGCGGGTGTCGCGCTGGGGCCTGGTGGCGTACGCCAGCAGCCTGGACCAGGTGGGTCCGCTGGCGCGGACGGTGGAGGACGCGGCTCTGGTGCTGAGCGTGATCGCCGGCGCGGACGAGCGCGACGGTACCTGCGCCAACCTGCCGGCCGAGGACTTCGCGGGCGACCTGCACCGCGCCCCGGCCGATCTTGTGGTGGGCGTGGCGCGCCCGGGCCGGGGGACCGGAGCCGGCGAGTCGCCGGGCATGGCCCTGGCGATGGAGCGGGCGGCGCAGCGGCTGCGTGAGCGCGGGGCGAAGATCGTCGACGTGGACCTGCCGCACGCGGGCGCCGCGATCGCGGCGTATTACATCATCGCGACGGCCGAGGCGTCGAGCAACCTGGCGCGGTTCGACGGTGTGCGCTACGGGCGCCGCGCCGAGCTGGCGCCGGGCCAGGGCCTGGCCGACCTGTACGAACGCTCGCGCAGCGAGGGCTTCGGCCCGGAGGTGCGAACGCGCATCATGCTGGGCACGCACGTGCTCAGTAGCGGGTACTACGACGCGTACTACCTGACGGCCCAGCGGGCGCGCCGGCGCATCAAGCAGGATTACGACGCGGCGTTCGCGCGCGGGTGCGCGTGCGTGCTCATGCCCGCGACGCCGGGACCGGCCTTCCGCGCCGGCGAGAAGACGGCCGACCCGATCGCGATGTACCTGGAGGACGCGTACACCGTCGGCGTCAACCTGGCCGGCCTGCCCGGGCTGGTGGTTCCCGGCGGCACGGAAGAGGCCGGCGGCGTGGAGCTGCCCGTGGGCGTGCAGTTGATCGGGCCGGCGTTGGGGGAGCGCACGCTGCTGCGGGTGGGCGCGATGCTGGAGGCCCGCTAGAGGCCCAGCGCCCGGATCGCCACCAGCAGGAAGGCGACGACCAGCCCGTTGTGCAGGGCGTGTGCCGTCATGCCGGCGATCAGCGAGCCGCGCAGGTGGCGCGTGATCGCGAAGCCGACGCCCAGCCCGATGACCGGCCCGAGCATCAGCAGCGGGTAGCCGTGCATCAGGCCGAAGATGACGGCCGACGCCACAGCGCACGAGAGCACGCCGAAGCGCGTGCGCAGGTGGCCGTACAGCCCGCCGCGGAAGACCAGTTCTTCGACGATCGGGGCCCAGACCACCGCCAGCGCCACGACGACGGCGATCTGCCACGGGTTACCGAAGCCCGAGAGCAGGTCGATGACCGGGTTGCCCGGCGCGGGCGAGCCGGCGCCGGTGGGTTGCGACACCAGGCTCCAGAGCCACGAGAGCGCCACCGACGCCAGCGCCCCGAGCACCAGCAGCGGGATGCACGCGCACCAGGCGGCGATGCCGACGAGCACCTCTCGCACCAGGCCGGCGCGACGGCTGGCCGCCGTCAGACCGAGGAATTCACCCGACGCGGCGGCCCCGGCGCGCCAGCGCGGGTAGAGGAGCACCAGCGGGAGCAGCAACCACTGCGCCAGCAGGCCCGTCCACGCCGCTGCCTGCGACGCCTGGCCCGCGGGGGCCGTGGCGTGAGCGAGGGTGACGAGCAGTTTCACAGCGATGAACCCGGCGACGAAGACCGCCAGCAGTTCGATGCCGAGGCTGCCGCCGGGTGCGGCGGGGCGGTGGACCGGCACGATGATGCGCGAGCGGACCTGCTGGAGGAGCAGGATGCACAGCACCAGGCCCGTGATCGCGGCGAAGCAGCCGAAGATGATGAACGCCGCCAGGGCATAGACGGGCCAGGTTTCCCGCGGCACCAGCGCCGATCGGGCGGGGTCACCGTCGGGAGTTCCGAACAAACGCGCCAGACGACCGAAGAACCCGTGGTGGCGTTCGAGCCGGTCGAAGTCCTGCGGCGTGAGGGCGGCGGGCCCCTGGGCGTAGAGGTTCCGCAGCAGGCGCACGTCCTGGAGCAGTTCGCCGGCGAGCGGGTCGGTCGACGGGCGCTGAGGCGGCAGCGCCGCCTCGACGCGCGCGAGCAGGTCGTTGCCCCTGGCGTGCAGCGGGTCGATGTCGTTGAGCACGATGGCCAGGCGCACCCGGTCGCGTTCGCGCAGTTCGGCGGCCATGCCCAGCAGGGTTTCGGCGGCGCTGCGGGCGATGGCCGGTTCTGATCGGAAGCGCACGGCCAGGCGCGACATGATGACCAGGCCGTCGTTGCCCGGCGGCTCGATGGAGGCGGGGGCGCCGGCGGTGGGGGGGGCGGCGCGGGACGCGGCGGCGGATTGCTGCAGATAGACAGTCAGCCCGAGCAGCACCAGAGCGATCATCCACGCGAGCATGGCGGCGCGGGCGGATCCCGGCTCGTGGGGCGCGACGTGCAGGGGGGGCGACATGGGGGGATTATCGGGTGGCCGGGCCCGCGGGGCGCAGGCGAACCGGCGCGGTAGGCTGTGGCCATGGGACTTGGGAACGAACCGGGTGAGGGCGTGACGAGCGCGGGCAGCCAGGGGCCGGGCGGTGCGACGACGGAGCCCGGGCTCGGCGTGCAGCGGGAGGACCTGGTTCGGCTGTACCTCAGCACGCGCCACGTGCCGTGCCCCGCGTGCGGCTACGACCTGCACGGCGCCGTCGGCGGGCGTTGTCCGGAGTGCGAACTGCCGCTGCGCGTGGAGTTGCGGGGCGAGTCGACGCCGCGGCACTTGTGGCTGCCGGTGGCGGCGCTCACGGGCATGGTGGCGATGTCGCTGCACTGGCTCGTCATGGCGGAGCTGTGGCGGCTGTTCGAGCCGAACGGCAGGATGGCATTGGGATTCAACGCGTGGACGCTGGATCTGGTGCTGATGGTGGTGTCGATGGTGTTCGCCGGTTTCGGCGCGTTCGTCGGATGGCGCGCGATGCTGGCGCATCCCGGCGCATCGCCGTACGCGGGGTACTTCTGGTGCGCCGTGGTGCTGTGCGTTCTCGGCCTGAACTACGTGATGCAATGGATCGTTCGGGAGGTCCAATGAACGGCCGACCGCCGGAAGCGGACCCGATGTTGAGGTCGTTCCTGGCCGAGCGCGATGCGCCGTGTCCGAGCTGCGGCTACAACCTGCGCGGGCTCACGGGTTCGTTCTGCCCGGAGTGCGACCAAGCGCTGGTGCTCCGGGTGGGCTTGGTGGAGCCGCGGCTGGCCGGGTGGGTGGCGGGGTTGGTTGGCCTGGCGATGGGTGCGGGCTTCAGCGGGCTGCTGGTGATCTACTGGCTGACGGTCATCGTGCAGCGGGGCAGGGCGATCCGAACGGATGAGTTCATTCTGGTGACCGGCGCCGGGCTGGTGGTTGAAGGGCTGGCGCTGTGGGCGTGGGTGCGTTACGGCGCCGCGATCCGGCGGCTGCCGTCATCGGCCCGGGGCATGCTGGCGCTGGGGTGCTGGGTGCTGACGGGCGCGAACTTCTGGGTGTTCGCGTTTGCGATCCGCTAGCGGGCGCCCCCGGCGGGCGTCAATCGGCTTCGGCCGCCGCGGCGGCGCGCTTGGACTTGGGTTGCCAGCGCGTCTTGAGCGCGTGCTCGACGCGGAGCAGGTCGAGGCATTTGCCGACGGTGAAGTCGATGATGTCGTCGATGCCGGTCGGGAAGAGGTAGAAGCCCGGGTTGGCCGGGGCGATGATGCCGCCGGCGAGGGTGACGGCTTCCATGTTGCGGATGTCGATGTACGACAGCGGCGACTCGCGGTGCACCAGGATGAGCGGTCGGCGCTCCTTGAGCGTGACCATGGCGGCGCGCCCGAGCAGGTTGGAGCCCGAACCGGCGGCGATGTACCCCAGCGCGGTGCTGGAGCAGGGGACGACCACCATGCCATCGTGCAGGAACGAACCGCTGGCGATGACGGCCCCGACGTCCTTGTGCGGGTGAATGAAGAGGCGGTCGGCGAGGATGGCCCGCTCGTGCGCTGCCAGGCCGGGCAGCAGCGAGGGCACGTCGAGCCGGCTGATGTCGAGCTCGTCGTGCAGCAGGCGGCGGCCGTACTCGGTGACGACCAGGTGCACCTCGTGCCCCCCGGCGATGAGCAGGTGCAGCAGGCGCGTGGCGTAGAGCGCGCCCGAGGCGCCCGAAATGCCCACGACAAAGCGCCGACCCGAGCGGGGGGCCAGCGCGGCGCCGGAGCGGGGCTTGCCGTTGGGGGACGGATCGGGCTGTCGGCGGGCGGGCTTGCGGGCCACGGTCAAGGGTAGGAACGGGCGGGCGCGCGGGGTGATACGCTGGGCGTCGGGACGAGGCGGTGCTGGCCGCGGATCCCAAGACGGAGGCGCACGCATGAAGACCACGGGATGGATGCTGGCGGCGGTGGTGGGGGTGGCGGCGGTGCTGGCGGGGTGCCACGGCGGGTACTCATCGTGGCCGCCGGTGGGCGGGAACACGGCGGACAACAACATCAACGGCGGGTCGATGCCGGTGGTGATGGCGACAGCGTTGCGGTGGACGGCGCGGCGGTACCCGCCGGTGGCCGAGCCGGAGGTGGGGATGGAGTACGACGTGGCGTTCGCGGTGAACCTGCCGCCAGGCTCGAGCGACGCGACGTACGAGAACGTGGTGGGCTGGATCGGGCCGCTGGCCAACCCGATGACGCCGCAGACCGAGTCGCTTCCGACGTACCACGTGCGCCGGGTGGAGATCCGCGGGCCTGTGGCGGAGGTGGACGTTGTTCGCCCGGTGGTTGGGCTGACGCCCGGCCCGGACGGGCAGACGGTGTACCAGGGCGTGACGGTGCTCATGCGCGGCGGTCAGCACCCGTGGAAGGTCGAGAGCCACCGGGTGTTCCCGCTGGGGATGATGGACGTTCCGGCGCGGACGTACAAGCCCGAGACGATGCCGGCGTCGGAGCCGATGCGCCCCTCGGGCGACGGACGCTAGAGGCACGGGCACAGGCGACAGGAGGCCGACGCATGGGCACGCTGACCAGGGCACGACGCGGGTCGGGCAAAGCGGGGCGCGGGGACGACGGCGCACCGTGGAGCCACCGGCACCTGCTGCAATTGCGGGGAATGAGCCGGGCGGAACTGCGGCGGATCCTGAGCAAGGCGCGCCGGTACGAGGCGCAGTTGAGCGGCGCGCGGGGCCTGGACGCGGTGAACAGCGAGCTGCGCGGGCGGGTGGTGGCGAACCTGTTCTTCGAGGATTCGACGCGGACGCGCTCGAGCTTCTCGGTGGCGGCGCGCCGGCTGGGCGCCGAGGTGATCGACCTGACGAGCGTCGGTTCGTCGGTGAGCAAGGGCGAGACGGTCAGCGACACGGCGCTGAACATCGCGGCGATGGGCGTGGACGCGATGGTGATTCGCCACCGCAGCAGCGGGGCGTGCCACCTGGTGGTGCGGACGCTCGAGGGGCGGCGGCGCGACGGCGGGGCGGAGGTGGCGGGCGACCTGTCGGCGTCGCGGGCGTGCTCGATCGTGAACGCCGGCGACGGGCGGCACGAACACCCGACGCAGGGCCTGCTGGACATTTACACGCTGGCGCACCGGTTCGGGCGGTTGGAGGATTTCGATCTGCGGGGGCTGACGGTGGCGATCATCGGCGACGTGGCGTCCAGCCGCGTGGCGCGGAGCGACATCGCGGGCATGAGCGCGCTGGGCGCGCGGGTGGTGTGCGTCGGGCCGCCGGGGCTGGTGCCCGAGGGCCTGCGCAGCCTGGGGTGCGACGTGAGCCACGACCTGGACGCGGTGATCGGCAGGGTGGACGCGCTGAACGTTCTGCGGATTCAATTCGAACGGCACGAGGTCAAGGGCTCGTCAGGGGGCGAGAACCGGCCCGCGGCCAGCAGCAGCACCGCGATCGCGAGCATCCGCGAGTACAGCGAGCTCTACGGGATCAACGCGCGCCGGGCGGCGCGGATGCGCCGCAACGCCATTGTGATGCACCCGGGGCCCATCAACCGGGGCGTGGAACTGACGGCCGACGTGGCCGACAGCCAGCGGTCGATGGTGCTGGCGCAGGTGAGCCACGGCGTGGCCGTGCGCATGGCGGTGCTGAGCCTGTGTGTGGGCGCGACGGGCCGGGCGGGCGCCTGACGATCAGCGGCGCGGGTTGCGCAGCGGGTTGCGCTGGCCCTTGAACGGCGCGATGGGGCCGGGGCGCGCGGGCTCCGGCGGCGGCGGTGGGCTGACGCGGACCGGGCCGCCCAGGGGCGATTCGGTCGAGTCCGATGGGACCTCGGGGGGCGCCTGTTCGGCGGGCGCGCCGGCGGCAGACTCCGGCGGCTCGATCGACTCGGCCGTGGCGCCGGCGGCTTCGATGAGCGCGGCGTCTTCGGCGAGGATCGGCGTTTCGGTGAGCCGGGCGAAGATGAGCCTGCCCGCTGCGGTCTGGAGGCTGCTGGTGACCTCGACGCGGGCGGTGGTGCCGATGAGCGGCTGGGCCTTGTCGACGACGACCATGGTGCCGTCGTCGAGGAAGCCGATGGCCTGCCCGGGCTGTTCGCCGGCGCGCAGCAGGTTGATGGGCAGGGTGCTGCCGGGCACCAGCGCCGGCTTGAGGGCGTTGGCGACTTCGTTGATGTTGAGCACGGGCACGCCCTGGATGTCGGCGATGCGGGCCAGGGCCGCGTCGGCGGTGACGACGATGCCGGGCATGGCGCGGGCGAGTTCGACGAGCATCTGATCGACGCCCTTGCCGGGAACAGGCGAATCGTCGATGGAGACGTCCAGTCCCGAGCGGCGCAGACGGGCGACGATGTCGAGCCCGCGCCGGCCCCGGGCGCGCTTGAGCTTCTCCGAGGAGTCGGCCAGGGTCTGCAGTTCGTTGACGACGAAGCCGGGGATGACCAGCGGGGACTGGAGCATGCCGGTGGCGGCGAGGTCGGCGATGCGGGCGTCGATGAGCGCGCTGGTGTCCAGGAGCAGGGGCTTGGTGCCGCGGATCTGCTTGGCGAATTCGACGTAGGGAATGACGAGCCTGAAGTCGTCCTGGGTCTGGAGGACGACGGCGACGCCGAGGTAGCAGAGGCAGATGCCCAGCAGGACTTTGACGCCGGGCAGAACGGACCAGTCCTTGAAGCCGTAGGTGGCGGCGACGAGGTCGATGATGGCCGAGAGGCCGAAGTTGAACGTGAGGCCGACGATGAGGCCGAAGACGACGCCGGAGATGGTGGAGATCTTCTTGCGCGGGGTCAGGGCGTCGATGAGCAGGACGAGGGTGACGCCGGCGACGGCGACGCCGACGGGCAGCCACCACCCCAGGACGACCTCGAGCTGGCTCTCGCCGGCGCGGATGCCGGGGCGGCGCTCGAGGGTGTAGAGGAGGGTGACGGTGGCGATGACGACCAGGAAGGACATCCGGACCAGCCGCAGCAGGACCATCCTGGCGCGGCTGGCGGCGTCGTTGGGCGAGAAGGTGCTCTGGTCGGCCATCGCTCAGGAAGGGTATCGGTCGGCGGGGCGGTCCGGGCGACTATCATCGTGCCGAACGCCCCGGGGTTGACGGCCGGGCCCGGTGCACGGATGGCCCGTGAACCTGGTCAGGGCTTGACCGCAGCAGCCATAAGCGGCCGTCGTCCGGTGCCGCCGGTGACCTGGCCGTCAACCGCGGGGCGTTTCGGGGGCGCGGGGGAAGGGCGGGGCAGGGCTTAGAATCGCGCTATGGCGTACACGGTGCTTGCACGGCGGTATCGCTCGCGCGCGTTCGACGAGGTGGTGGGGCAGAAGGCGATCAGCGACACGCTGCGCCAGGCGATCAAGAGCGATCGGGTGGCGCACGCGTACCTGTTCACGGGCATGCGGGGCGTGGGCAAGACCAGCACGGCGCGCATCTTCGCCAAGGCGCTCAACGCGGTGGACGACAAGGGGCGGGAGATCCCCGAGGTTGCCGAGGCGATCATGCAGGGGCGCGACACCGACGTGATCGAGATCGACGCCGCGAGCAACAACAGCGTGGACAACGCCCGCGACCTGATCGCCGGCAGCGTGTACCGACCGATGCGCGGGCGGCACAAGGTGTACATCATCGACGAGGTGCACATGCTGTCGACGGCGGCGTTCAACGCGCTGCTCAAGACGATGGAGGAGCCGCCGGAGCACGTGGTGTTCATCCTGTGCACCACCGAGACGCACAAGGTTCCGGCGACGATCCAGAGCCGGTGCCAGCGGTTCGACTTCCGGCCGATCGGGTCCGACGAGGTGGCGGCGCACCTGGCCGAGGTGTGCAAGGGCGAGAAGGTGCAGGCCGAGCCGGAGCTGCTGCACATGGTGGCGCGCCTGGGCAACGGCTCGATGCGAGACAGCCTGTCGCTGCTGGACCGCCTGCTGGCGTCGGGCGAGAAGAAGCTGACGGCCGAGCTCCTCGAGCGGCTGCTGGGCCTGCCCGACCGCGAGCAGATCGCGGCGCTGGTGGACGCCGTGGCGGCGGGAGATCCGGCGGCGGCGCTGCGGTGCGTCGAGGCGCTGGCGGCCAAGGGCGTGCCCATCGACCGCGTGCTGACCAGCCTGGCCGAGCGGCTGCACGAGCTGATGCTCATCGCGGCGTGCGGGCCGGAGACGGAGCTGGTCGAGCTCTCGGGCGATGCGCGCCGGCGCGCCGCCGAGCAGGCGGCGCGGTTCGACGCCGCCGGGCTGGTGCACATGATCGCGCTGTGCGAGAGCACCGCGCAGCGAACGCGGACCAGTTCGTTCCCGCGGGCGCTGGTGGACGCGACGGTGGCGCGCATGGCGATGTCGGAGCGGTTCGCCGACGCCGCGGCGGCCGCGGGTCTGGCCCCTGCGCCGGGGCGGGCGGCGGCGGTGGCCGGAGCGCCCGCAAAAAAACATTGACGGCGGCGGGCGCGCCGGGGCCCGAGACGCCCCGGATCGATGCCCGACCGCCGAGCCGCCCGCCGGTGGAGCGCGAGCCGCCGTTGGAACCGAGGTCAACGCCGGCGGCCGCGCTCGGCGCACCGCCGACGGCCGTTGGGGGCACGGGAACTCCCGTCGCCGAGCCGGGCGATGCGCCGGGGCTGTGGGCGGCGGTCGAAGCTCGCGGGCGCGAGCGCGGGTCGCTGCGACCGCTGCTGGAACAGATGAAGGTCGAGTCGTGGATCGATGACCGGGTAATCGTGCTGGTCGGTCCGCGTGTGCTGGGGCTGGCCCAGCGTTCGGCCGAGGCGCTGGCCGAGCTGTTCTCGTCGGTGGCCGGGCGAGCGCTGACGCTCGACCTGCGCCCGGGGGCCGATGTGTCGCCGGTTCCCCCATCGCCGGTGGCGCAGCGGGTGGCCGGGGCGGCGAACGCCGCGGCGGCGGCCGATGCCGCGGCGGCCCGGGAGCACCCGGTGGTGAAGAAGGCGGTGGAGTTGTTCGGGGCGAGGATCGTCCGGGTGACGCCGCGGCGACCGCAGGAAGCGACCGACCGTCCCAGCCCGTGAGCGGCGTGGCGGTCGGGAAGGAGCAGCATGTTCGACTCGTTCAAGGCGATGGGGCAGGTGGCGAGCCTGCTGAAGAACAAGGAGGCGATCAAGGAGGGCATGGCCCGGGTCGCGCAGCGGCTGGAGCAGCGGCGGATCACCGCCGAGGCGCCGGGCGGCGTTGTCCGCGTCGTGATGGACGGAAAGACGCGCGTGCAGGAGGTGCGGGTGGATCCCGCGCTGCTCGGGGCGGCGGCGGCCGACGAGCAGGAACGCCATCGGCTCGAGCGGCTGCTGGCCGGCGCGTTCAACGCGGCGATGAAACGCACGCAGGAGGCCGTGAGCGAAGAGGTGAACGCCGAGGCCAAAGCGCTCGGGCTGCCCGAGATGCCGGGGATCGGCGCGCTGCTGGGTGGGTCGTGAGGGCCGAGCGGCTGGGCGCGCCGCCGCGGCTGCGGATCGAGCCCGCGGGCGAAGTCGAGCCCGAGTGGACCGGCGCGGCGCAGGTGGCGTGGGAGGCGATGTGCGGAGCCAATGCGCGGCTGCACGACGGGCCGATCCTGAGCGTGCGGTGGTTCGAGCCCGCGAGCGGGCGCGGCGCGTGCGTGCCCGAGCGGTACCGTCGGCTGGCGGTGCAGGCGCACCCGGCGGTGGGCGATCTGGGCGTGCGTCTGCTGGGGGTCAAGGGGCTGATCGAGGGGCGTGACGGAGGCGGCGCATTGCGGGTGCTGCTGGCGCGACGGTCGGCGCAGACGCTGATGTACCCCGGGCAATGGGAGATCGCGCCGGGCGGGGGCGTGCCCGTGCCGCGAGCGGGTGTGAGCGAGGTCGGCGCCGAGCACCTGGGCGCGGCGCTGTCCGCCGAGGCGAGCGAGGAGTTGCACGTCGAGATCGGTGCGGGCGGGCCGGACTGGTGCGCCGTGGTGTACGACGAGCGGGCGCGGAGCGTCGACCTGATCGGTCGCGAGTCGTGGCCGGGGGGCGTGGTGACGGACCGGGCTGGTGTGTGCCGCGTCGGCGGGGGGTGGGAATACGTCGACGCGTGGTGGGCGACGCCCGAGGAGGCGATGCGCTTCGGAGCGCAGCGGCCGGAAACGGTGAGCGCGCCGACGCTCGCGGTGCTGGCGCTGATGTACGGGCGGGAGTGAGTCAGTCGTCGTCCGGGTCCGGGTCGTCTTCGATCCGGTCAGCGGTTGCCGCGGCGCCGGGCCGAGTCCAGCCGCTGTCGGGGTCCTTGGCGAGGGTCTGGGCCGACTGGCGTATGCAGCGCCGGCAGATGAACGCGGACTCGAACAAGGGGCTCTGCCAATGGGGATCGTCCCGCCGTTCGAGGCACATGGTGCACGCGCCGTGCTCCGGCGGGCTGTGGCCGGGGCGTTTCTCGTTGACGATCTCCAGGTGCGCGGCGGTGAGGCAGTCGGCGCAGATGAGCGAGCCGCGGTGGCCCTCGACCATGGGGCGGTCTTCCCGCCACGGGCGGCGGCAGAAGTCGCACTTGAAGAAGTCGGTTCCCTGGGCGGCTGGGTCGTGCACGGGATCTACTTGAAGTTGGAGCTGGCGGCGACGGGTTCGGCCGGGGGCGTGGGGGCATCGTGCCGGACGAGTTGACGCTCGGCGATCAGGCGGTAGGCGGCGCAGCGCTCGAAGAGTTCGGCGTGCGTGCCGACGTCGGCGATGCGGCCGGCGTCCATGACCACGATGCGGTCGGCGTGCACGACCGTGGAGAGCCGGTGTGCGACGATGAGGCAGGTGCGGCCGCGGGAGAACTCGTCGAGCGCTTCGGCGATGCGTGCCTCGCTGTCGGCGTCGATCATGCTGGTGGCTTCGTCGAGAATGAGGATGGCCGGGTCTCGGAGGATGGCGCGGGCGATGGCGATGCGCTGGCGCTGGCCGCCGCTGAGGCCGCTGCCGCGCTCGCCGATCTGGTCGTCGTACTGCCTGGGCCTGGCCATGATGAAGTCGTGGGCCCGGGCGCGTCTGGCGGCGTCGGTGATGGCCTCGTCGGTGGCGTCGTCACGTCCGAAGGCGATGTTGGCGCGGATCGTGCCGCGGAACAGGACGGTTTCCTGCGTGACGACGCCGATCTGCTGGCGGAGCGAGCCGACGTGGACGGAGCGGACGTCGACGCCGTCGATGAGCACGCGCCCGGGGGACGAGCCGTCGGCGGGGGTGTCGGGGTCGAACAGGCGGGGCAGCAGCGAGAGCAGGGAGGTCTTGCCCGAGCCGTTGGCGCCGACGAAGGCGACGGTCTCGCCGTGCCGCACGGTGAGCGAGACGTTGCGGACGGCGGGGGTCTCCTGGTTGGGGTAGGTGAGCGAGACGTTGTCGAAGACGATGTCGCGCTGGTGGCGTGCCAGGCGGGGCAGGGCGGGGTCGAAGCCGGGCTCGCGTTCGGTGGCCAGGAGTTCGCACAGGCGGTTGGCGGCTCCGGTGGACTGCTGGATGTCGTTGAGCAGGCCGGTCATGGGCTTGAGCGAGGCGCCGGCGAAGCCCAGGGCGGTCATGGTGATGACGAACCGCTGGAAATCGAGGTTGCCGTCGATGATGGCCTTGGCGGCAATCATGCTGAGGGTGCCCACGGTGAAGATGGCCAGCACTTCGACGACAGGGCTGGCCAGCGAGCGGGCGGTGCGGACGCGCATCTCGTTGCGCAGAGCTTGGGTGCTGGCATGCTCGAAGCGGCCCTGCTCGCGGGTTTCGGCGGTGCTCGCCTTGACCACTCGGAGGTTGTCCACCGCTTCGGCCGTGGTCTGGTAGAGGCCGCCCTGAGATTCGAGCCCGCGCTTGGCCGCGCGCCGGATGCGTTGGCCGGACTTGCGGATGACCAGCGCCAGCACCGGGGCGATGAGCATGGCGGCGCCGGCGAGGCGCCAGTCGGTGAAGAACGCGACCACGACGGCGGCTCCGGCCTTGGTGAGCTGGGCCAGGCTCTTGGAGACCAGGGCCGACAGGCCGCCGGCCAGCCCGTTGGTGTCGTAGACGATCTGGCTGACGAACTGCGAGGGCGAGGCCATGACGGTGCGCAGCGGCAGGTGGACGACGTGCTCGAAGCAGCGCTTGCGCAGGTCGGCGATCGTGCGGCTGACGACCGTGAGCGAGAGGTACGAGTGCATGAAGTTGGCGAAGCCGCCGACGATCGTCAGCACGCCCAGGGCCATGATGATCCAGACCACGGCGTTGAACGGGCCGGTGGGCAGCGCGTCGATCCACGACTGGGGGATGTGCCCGCCGATGCGTTCGTTGAGCTTGGTGACCAGTTCGGGCAGGTCGTGCCCGGGGATCCGCTGGCCATGCTCGTCCACGCGGGGGATGATGTTGGACAGGATGGGCGCCAGCCCCGCCAGGCCCACGCCGAACCCGAAGGCCGACATCGCCGCGAAGCAGACGCTCGCGATGAGCAACCCCCGGTGCGCGAGCATCATGCGGGCCAGACGCCAGAAATCGGCCATGAGCCAAGGGTAGGAGCCGGCTCGGACGGGTGCCGTTCACCCCGGGCCCGGCGCGGGCGTCAGCAGCGTCAGCAGGTCGCGCCACTCGGCGTAGCGGTAGGGCAGTGCGTGCCGGTCGTGAAGCGACCTCACGAACGCCATCGCCCGTTCGGTGAGGTCCCGCTGCCAGCGCTCGGCCGCGCGGTCGCAGAAATACACGCGGCAGCCGATGGGCCGAACGGCGTGCGCTCCGCAGAGGTTGTCGCGCTGGAACGGGCAGCCGCCGACGGCGCGTGCGACGGCGATCGATTCGGCGGAGATCACCGACTCGGGTCCGGCTCGGGCGACGGTGTACGCCGCTTCCAGTCCCGTGGTGTAGAGCCGGTGCCCGGCGCGGGCGAAGTTGCAGCAGCGCCCGCTGGCCCAGCAGGCCGGGCCCCGGGCCGAAACAGCGTCGGCGATCATCGCGTAGATGGCTTCCAGCTCGCCGGCGACGGCGGGGTCGCTCGCGGCGGCGAGCCAGCGCGTCGCCAGCTCGCGGTCGTCACGGCGCGTCGGGTCGGGTTGGTTGGTTCCCGTGGGCACGGGCGTGCTCAGATCGAGATCGTGTCGCGCAGCACGCGGATCTGCTGCACGGGCACCAGGGCGCCCCGGTCCAGGCCGGGGCAGGTCTTCTTGGCGCGCGTCCAGGCGGCGCGGCTTTCGAGCAGGCTGGGCCAGAAGGGCCAGGTGCGGCACTGCGCCGGCCGGTGCTCGTACACGGAGCAGACAGCCTTGCCGGGGATCTTCTGCCGATCGAGGAACACGCAATCGAAGCCCGCGGGCGTGCGGCGCTCGTTGAGCGAACGGCCCTCGTCCATCATGTTCGTGTAGTCGCGCTTGAACGACTCGGTGCTGATGCCGAGGCGCGCGGCCAGGGCTTCGCACTCCCGGTCGGAAACCAGCACGTAGCCGGGCGGACCCGAGCAGCAGTTGCCGCACATGGTGCAGCCGAAGCGCAGGCCCGCGCCGCCCTCGGGCCCGTCCGGCCGGGCGAACCACTCGGGGTCGTGCTCGCCGTGTTGCCGGGCGGGAGCGGTCATTGACAGGCTTCCTGTGTCGCCGCGGTCGCCGATGCGGCGCGGGCAAGCATCGCGCCGGCGAGTTCGGCGGTGCGGGCCCGGCTGGAATCGTCGGGCATGTTGGGCAGATTGATGGCGACGTTGCGCTCGCTGGCGGCGGCGGCGGCCTGTGCCAGGATGGCCGCGATCGCCAGGTCGCTGCGCAGGTGGCGGTTGGTGATGGGGGCCAGGTCGCGGCAGAGCGCGGCGAGGTCGGCTGCGGCGGCGAGCATGGCCATGGGGGCCGCGGTGCAGGCCTCGACGGCGGCGGGGAGTTCGGCGGCGCGGCGCGGGTCGGCGGCGGGCAGGCGGGAGAGCTCGCTGAACAGGGCGTAGGCGTGAGCGTCTTCGTCGGCGAGCGTGGTGAACAGCGCGCGGGCGCGGGTCAGCGCGGCGTGCGCGGATTCGAGCGCCTCGGCGTGCGCGGCCAGGTCCTTCTTGCCGAGCGAGTACGCCACGACCATGTTGGCCAGCGCCGCCGCGACCGCGCCCACGGCGCCGGCGGCCGCCCCGCCGCCGGGCGTGGGCGTTCGCGCGGCCAGGGCGGCCAGGAAGTCGGCGAAGCGCAGGTTGCCGATGGGCGTGCTCACGGCGGGAGGGTATCGGGGTGGCCGGGGGGGTGGGTCGGTGGGCGGGTCAGTGGGCGGGGAGGCGGATGGGGTCGGCGGCGGCTCGCGGTGAATCGCGATCTCGGATTCCTCGCCGACGTCCAGCGGCACGGCCAGCTCGGCGGGACCGGGCTCGGGCCGGCGCTGGGCGGTCAGCATGACGATCGCCCCGACCACGCCCACCAGGCCGCTGGCCCATTGGGCGGCGTTGAGCCGGTCCCAGCCGATCAGCGAGCTGGTGGTGGCGGTGAGCACCGGCTGGAGCTGGATGATGCCGACCGAGACGGCGACACCCAGCCGCGTGAGGGCGGCGTAATAGAGCACGTGGCTGATGGCGATGCCGATGAACGCCGAGGCGATCAGCATGAACCACTGCCAGAGGTCGAACGACAGGGGCAGCGCGGCGTCGACTTTGCCGAACGCCGCGGGCTGCAGCGCCTGCATGGCGAACATCACGGCCAGCACGCCGCCGGCGGTGTACTGGCAGATGACGCCGAACGCGGTGACGGGGTGGTACTGCGACACGTAGTAGCGGACGGCCAGGCCGTAGCCGGCGAACAGCGCGCCGCTGGCCAGGGCGACGGCGATGCCGACGGCCGTGGCGCCCCGCGGGGCCTGCCCGCTGAAGGCGACCAGGCCGATGGAGCCGAGCACCACGCCGGCGACGCCGACCCAGTACCGGGGCGAGCGCAGCGTGCCGCGCTCGGCGGGGAAAAGCAGCCACGCGCCGATGGTGACGAAGACGATCTGCACCCGGAAGATGAAGGTGCCGAATCCGGGGTCGAGGATGTAGAAGACCCAGGCGAAGAACGTCTGGCCGACGGCGTTGAACAGGAACGGCACGATCGCGGCGGCCAGGAGAGAGGCCGGCAGGCGCCCGCGCCGCCACGTGATGAACAGGAACGGGAGCCAGAACGCGGCGGAGACTCCGTAGCGCCAGCCGTTGGAACTGAAGGCGTCGAGCCCCCACTCGCGGAAGACGCGCAGGAAGAGGGGGACTGCGGCCCAGGACAGCAGCGTGGCGACGATGAGGGTGATGCCCGCGGCACGAGAGGGGTGGCCCGGCTGGAGGGGGGCGGACATCGGGGCGAAGGCTAGCCGCCGGCCTAGGCTGACGCCGGGCACCGGTAGCTCAGTTGGATAGAGCGGCGGTCTTCGAAACCGCAGGTCAGAGGTTCGAGTCCTCTCCGGTGTATTGGGCGGAAAGAGAACGAGCCGGCCCACGGGCGGCCGGCTCGGAAAGGGACGGAACGCTGGCGCTTGACTCAGCAGCCGCTGAAGAAGGCCTGAACGTAGTAGTCGAAGTCGGACCCGGTGAGGAAGCCGTCAGGCCCGCCCTGGCCGACGTTGTCCGTGAGGTCGGCGATGTAGTCGCCGGCGGTGTTGCGGGCTTCGGTGAAGAAGGCCTGGATGAACACGTCGAAGTCGGTGCCGGTGACGAAGCCGTCCGGCCCCGAGTTCAGGTCGCTGGAGCCTTCGGTGGCGATGTCGGCGGCGCAGAGCGCCACGCGGGCCCGGACGCCGGTGGGGGTGTACTCGATGCGCCACTGCCGCCCGCTGGCCAGTTGCGGCAGGTTCCGTGAGGCGAAGATGCCGGTGCGCGACGAGCCTGACATGAGCGGGAAGATCGCGCCCGGGGGCGGCTGGTAGGCGGGGGCGAGCTCGAGGCGGATCTCTCCGTTGAGCGAGATGACCTGGCCCGCCTGGATGCGGTCGTACTCGGTCGGACCGGTGCCGCCGATGGTAAACACCGCCACGCTGCTGGGCGTGCACGAGAGCGTGCGATCAAAGTAGAGCGTGCCGAATGTCGGCGTCGGTCCGTCGAGGCCCGGGCGCAAGATGCCCGCATTCACCGCGGGCATGTTGAGGATCAGGCCGACGCCCTCGAAGCTGTGGCCCGCGCCGTTGGTCAGTTGCTCGGTCCCGGTGCCGGACCAGTTGAAGCGGGCTTCGGAGTTGGGCATCACCACCCGTCCGCCGCCCTGGAGGGTCATGGCACCGTTGAGCACCAGTTGGCTGGGGCCCGGTTGTCCGTTGCCGAGGGTGATTCGGCCGTCGTTGACGATGGTGCCGCGGACGTTGATGGCGTTGTTGGAGGGCACGACCACGCTGGCGTCGGGGGCGATGGCTGTGTTCTGGAACGTCGCGTTGAAGGTCCAGATGACGCCCGTGCCCTCGGTGCCGAGGGTGCCCGGCCCCGTGAGCAGCGTGTTGCCGGTGATGAACACGACGGACCCGTTGCGGGCGATGATCTGGCCGTTGTTGGTGGCGGTGGCGCCGCCGGTGAGCCACAACCGGGCGCCGTTGGCCGCGTCGTAGATGCCCGCGTTGGTGAAGCCGAAGGTGCTGACGATCATGGTCAGGTCGCGCGCGGGGTCGTCGGCGCGGATGAGGCCCTGGTTGATGATGTTGATCGCGCCGTTGCCGATGAGCCCGCCGCCCCGGATGATGTGCGAAGGTCCGTTGGTCAGTTGCTCGGTGCCGGCGCCGGCCCAGCCGATGACCGGGTTGCTTCCGGCCAGAACGAACTGGCCGGAGCCGGCGAGCGTGAGGGGTTGGCGGACCAGCATGGTGGCGTTGCCCGCGCCGGCGTCGAGCCGGATAACGCCGTTGTTGGTGATGGTCGAGCGGAGTTCGGAAGTCGCGCCCAGGCCGATCGCCACCTGCGATCCGACGGGGATGGTCAGGTTGGACAGCAGCACGGCGCCGCCGACGAGATCGACCGAGCCCGAGCCCTCGCTGGCGAGCGTGCCGCCGGTCAGGTGCAGGTTGCCGCTCAGCAGCACGCGCGAGCCGGTGCGCGCCGTGATCAAGCCGTTGTTCACCGCCGGGGTGCCCTGGGTGGCCCCGGTGATCTGGAACGTGCCGCCGCCGGTCGCCTGCATGACGCCGTTGTTGGTGAACCCGTAGGTGTTGGCGACGGTGGTCAGCGTATCGCCGGAGATGTCGGCGCTGAACAGGCCGTTGTTGGTCAGGCCGATGGCCCCGGCGCCGAAGGTGCCGGCGCCGCGGAAGGTGTGTCCGGCGCTGTTGGTCACCTGCTCGGTGCCGCTGCCGGTCCAGACGACGCGGGCGCCCGCCCCGTTGAGGAACACCTGCCCGCTGCCGCTGAACGTCACCGGCTGGCGGATGGACATCGAGGCAAAGGTGTTGGGCCCCGGCGCATCAAAGCGGATGACGCCGTCGTTGACGATGCCGCCACGGAGCTCGACGGTGTTGTTGTCGGGCGTCAGGATGAGCGAGCCGGCGGGGATGGAGACGTTGGAGATCAGCACGGAGCCGCCGTTGACCTCGACGAAGCCCGAGCCTTCGCTGGCGAGGGTGCCGCCGGTCAGGTGCAGGTTGCCGTTGAGCAGCACGCGGGACCCGGTGCGGGCGACGACGGTGTTGGTGTTGGTCGCGGGGACGGCCTGGGAGGCGCCTGAGATGTTCAGCGTTCCGCCCGAGATTCCCTGCATGACGCCGCTGTTGGTGAAGCCGTAGGTGTTGGCGATGACGGTCAGCGACTGCCCCGAGACGTCGGCGCTGTAGAGGCCCTGGTTGATGATGCCGATGGCCCCGTTGCCGATCAGGCCGAATCCCCGGACGGTGTGGCCGGGCCCGTTGGTGAGCACCTCGGCACCGGTGCCCGTCCATTCGACGCGGGCGTTGGGGCCGCTGAGCACGAGCTGGCCGTTGCCGGTCAGCGTCAGGGGCGGGCCGATGAGCAGCCGGGCGCTGCCCGGACCGGCGGTTTCGAGCCGGATGGTGCCGTTGTTGACGTTGGTGTCGCGCAGCAGCAGGTTCGATCCCTCCGGGATCAGCACGGTGCTGCCGGGGCTGATCGCGACGTCCCGGACGACGGGATTCCCCGAGCCGGGGCGGATGACCCCGGTGCCGGAGGTCTCGAGGACGCCGTTGCGCAGGTCGCAGTTGTCGAGCCGCACCACCGAGTTGTTCTGCGCGCGGATCACGCCGCCGGAGTTATCGATGATCCCGGGGAGCGTGGCCGTCGGGTTGTACAGGGACAGCGTGCCGCCGTTGGACGCTCGCGCGGCGCCGAGGTTCCGACCCAGGGGCACGCCCAGCACGCGCCCCGGCAGGTCCGCGTCGATCGTTCCCTCATTCCAGAGCGGCGCGTTGGACGACCAGCCGACCGAGCCGGCGATGGTGTGGCCCGGCAGGTTCGTGATGCGGTCGGCCCCGGTGCCCGTCCAGTTGATGATCGCGGTGTCGGCGTCGAACTCCAGTCGGCCCGAGCCGCTGAAGCGCTGGTCGCGCGTGACGTCCAGCAGCGAGCCGCCCGCTCCCGATGCGCGGGTGATGCGGATGAGACCGTTGTTGGCGTGCGTGGCGTTGGCGCCGCTGGTGAACAGACGCAGCGTCGCGCCGTTGCTGAGCACCAGCGAGCCCCCGATGGACATCGACGGCGCCGCGCCCCAGCTGCCGGAGTTGTACTGGTCGCTGATGGTCCAGTTGACCGGCTGGTTGACCGACAGGGTGTTGCCGGCGCCGATCTGCAGGAGCCACACGCGAGGGTCGGTGGTGCTGAAGCCGGCGCAGTCGACCGAGGCGCCGCTGAGGATGCGAGCGATGGCGACCGACCCGCCGTTGAGCGGAACGCCCGTGCCGCCGAGCGTGTCGAGCCAGTTGCCGCCGGTGAAGTACGACCCGCCCAGGGCCGGGCCGGTCCACGTGGCGTCCCGCGGCTGCGCCAGGGCGACGGGTGTGAGCAGGCCGCAGGCGGCCAGCAGGGCGGCGGCGGGACGGAACGACGGGGCGTGACGATCCATGTGCGACTCTCCTTCAACCAGCGGAGGTGGGGCCCGAACGGAAGCGCCCGGGGCACTCCCAGCCGACGTAGCAGGGGCACCACGCCGATCTGACGGCCGGAGAGGGTTATTCGCGTGAAATGGCGCGAATTCGGGGTATATTCGGCACGTGCTGAGCCAGACCGCCACGCACGTGACCCTCCTGGCCCGCGTGAGCTCGGGAGAGGATCCCGCCGCCTGGGCCGAGTTTTGTGCGCGGTACGGGCACCTGATCCGGGCGTTCTGCCGGCGACGCGGGCTTCAGGAGGCCGACACCGACGACGTGCAGCAGGAGGTGCTGCTGAATCTCAGCCGGTCGATGCCGGGGTTCCGTTACGACCCGACCAAGGGCAGGTTCCGGTCCTATCTCAAGACGGTGGTCCTGCACGCGATCTTTCGCCGGGCCGGTCAGAAACACGGCCCACCGGCGCTAGAGGTGATCAATGAACGCACGCAGGCGGCCTCGGCCGACGCCGAGGTTGATGCGCACTGGGAGGCCGAATGGCGGCAGTATCACCTGCGGGCGGCATTGGCGGCGCTGGCGGAGGACTGCTCGGAGCGGGACCTGACCGCCTTCGAGCGGTACGCGGTGCGCGGCGAGGATCCGGCGCTGGTCGCGTCGGCGCTCGGCCTTTCGATGGACCAGATCTACCAGATCAAGAGCCGTTTGCTGCGCCGGCTTACCGAGCAGATCGAGCGCCAGGTGGACGAGGAAGGGTGACGGAGCCCGGATCATGACCATGGGCGCAGCGCAGTGGTACCGGAGCGAGTCGGCGCTGCTGGAGGAGTTGCGACGGGCATCGCCGCGCCCGGCCGGACCGCCGGAAGTTCCCGGCTATTCGGACCTCGTGGAGATCCGGCGCGGCGGGCAGGGCGCGGTGTACAGCGCGGTGCAGCGTTCGACGCGTCGGACCGTCGCGGTGAAGGTGATGCTGGACGCGGCGCCGACAGTCGGGGCGCGCCGGCGTTTCGAGCGCGAGGTGGACCTGGCGGCATCGCTGCGGCACCCGGGGGTCGTGCGGGTGTACGACGGGGGCACGACGGCCGACGGCCGGCCCTACCTGGTGATGGAGCACATCGACGGCCGACCGCTCGACGAGTTCATCGAAGCGAGGGGCTGGCAGGGCCGCGCCGGGGCGCGACCGATCGTCGAACTGTTCAAGCGCGCCACCGAGGCGGTGCAGTACGCGCACGAGCGCGGCGTGATCCACCGCGATCTCAAGCCGTCGAACATCCTCATCACGGCCGACGGGCAGCCGCACGTGGTCGACTTCGGGCTTGCCAAGGCGCTCCGCGCCGGCGATTCGGCGGAGATCACCATCAGCGCCACCGGGCAGTTCATGGGCTCGCTGGCGTGGGCCAGCCCGGAGCAGGCGTCGGGTTCGGCCGCGGGCGCGGACGTGCGCAGCGACGTGTACGCGCTGGGGGTGATGCTGTACCGGGCGTTGACGGGGCGCTATCCGTACGACGTGACCGGGCCGATCCGCGCCGTGCTCAACCGCATCGGTGCGCAGCCCCCGGAGCGGCCGAGCCGCGCAGCGCCGTGGATCGACGCGGACCTGGAGACCATCCTGCTGACCTGTCTGGCCAAGGAGCCGGCGCGCCGGTACGCCGGCGCCGGCGCGCTCGCCGACGACCTGCGCCGCTGGCTGGGCGGCGAGCCGATCCTTGCCCGGGCCGACAGCGCCTGGTACCTGGTGCGCTCGGCGGTGCGCCGGCACCGCGGGCCGGTGCTGACGGGGGCGGCGGTGTTCGTGCTGAGCGTTGTCGCCAGCGTCGTGCTGGGAATCATGTACGCCCGCGCGGCGCGGGCCGAGCGCGAGGCGGTGCGGCAGGGGTTGGAGAAGGGCGCGGCCAATCAGTTCCTCCAGGAGGTGCTCGGGGCGGCCAACCCGTCGGCTTCGGGCCGGCAGGTGCGCGTGGTGGACGTGCTGTCGCGCGCCCGCGAGCGCCTGCGCACCGACGAGGGCATCGCCGACGAGACACGCTCAGCGCTGCACGAAACACTGGGCGTGACCTACGCCGGCCTGAGCATGCACGCCGAGGCGGCGGCGATGCTCGAAGCCGCGGCGGCCGAACGGCAGCGACGGTTGGGCCCCGAGCACGCCGACACGCTGGGCGCGCGCGTGCACCTGGCGATGGCGCGCCTGCGCCTCGGCAACCTCGACGAGGCCGAGTCGATGGCCGGCGCGGTGCTGGAGATCGCCGAGCGGACCTGCGCGCCGGGGCACCCCGTGCGGGCCGGCGCGCTGCACGTGCTGGGGCTGGTGCGGTACAACCGCGGCAGGCTGGCCGACGCCGAGGCGATGCTCGCCCGGGCCGTGGCCGAAGCCGAGTCGGGGCCATCGGCCGACCGTCGGCTGGAGATCGTCGGCGACCTGGCGATGGTCTACCGCGCGCAGTCCCGCCTGCCCGAGTCCGAGCGGTTGTACCGCGAGCAGTTGAACAGGGCCGTCGAGCGTCGGGGAGAGCGCGGCCCCGAGGCGCTGCGGCTGATGAACAACCTGGCGGTGCTGCTGAACCGGCGCGGAGGGTCCGAGGAAGCCGAGCGGCTGTACCGCCAATGCGAAGCCGCGTCGATCGAGGTGCTGGGCGAAGACTCGGACAACACCATCTCGACGCGGATCAACCTGGCCAAGATGCTGGCGGATCAGCGGCGGTTCGAGGAGGCCGAGCCGCGGAGCCGGGCCGCGTACGAGCAGTGCGTGCGCGTGCTCGGGCCCGAACACCCTACGACGCTGTCGGCGATGAACAACCTCTCGAGCCTGCTGGCCGACGCGGGCAAGCTGGACGAGGCCGAGGCGCTGCTGCGCGGGTGCCTGGAGATCCGGTTGCGGACGCTGGGCGAGGAGCACCCGCGCACGCTGGTGACCATGTCGAACCTCTCGAGCCTGCTGCGCGACCGGGGGCGAGACGGCGAAGCGCTGGAGAACGACGGGCGCGTGCTGGAGATCCGCCGACGCACGCTCGGCGAGGACCACCTCGACACGCTGAACACCCTGAACAACATCGGGCTGGCCCTGTTCAAGTTGGGGCGATTCGAGGAGGCGGCCGAGCGGTTCGCGCGGGCCGCGGCGGGCGTTGACCGCGCAGCGCCGAAGCACTGGACGGCCGGGCAGTACCGGGCGAATCTGGGGAGGGCGTTGCTGAAGGTCGGTCGGCCGACGGAAGCCGAGAGCCATCTGCGGGCGGCGCACGCGCTGATGACGGCCACGCTGGGCGAGCGCGACGCGCGGACGCGCCAGACCGTCGCGAGCCTGGCCGAAGCGCTGCGCGCGCTGGGCCGGGCGGACGAAGCCGAGGCGCTGGCGCCGGCCGGGGCCGGCGACAAGCAGCCGTGAGCCCGCGCGCCGGCCGGAGATGCCCCGAGCGGCCCCTATAGTCCGCCCCCGATCGGGGCGAATTGAAAGGGCAGACCGTGGCAGATGCGAGCAACCACTTCGACGTGATCGTGATCGGCGGGGGACCGGCGGGCTACGTGGGGGCGATCCGCGCAGCGCAGCTGGGTTTCAGGACGGCGATCGTCGAGCGGGCCAAGCTCGGCGGGGTCTGCCTGAACTGGGGGTGCATCCCGTCCAAGGCGCTGCTGGCCAACGCCGAGCTGATGGAGAAGATCCGCCGCCAGGACGACCAGAAGTTCTGGGGCCTGAAGATCAGCGGCGAGGTGGGCTTCGACTGGGACCGCGTGATCGGCCGTTCGCGCGAGGTAGCGGCGAAGCTGAACAAGGGCGTCGAGTTCCTGATGAAGAAGAACAAGATCACGTTCTTCACGGGCAACGCCAAGCTGACCAGGGCGGCGACGGCCGCCAACGGCAACCGCTGCACAGTGGAGGTGCAGGAGTGCCAGGTGCGCGAGGAGCTGACCAGCGCCCCCGCGACGCCGGGCAAGACGACGCAGACGCTCACGGCCGATTCGGTGATCGTC
Source organism: Phycisphaeraceae bacterium (assembly GCA_026126345.1). Taxonomy (GTDB): domain Bacteria; phylum Planctomycetota; class Phycisphaerae; order Phycisphaerales; family UBA1924; genus JAHCJH01. Next base: position 24,067 of record JAHCJH010000014.1, read on the forward strand.
GCGACGGGGTCGGTGGCGCGCGACCTGCCGTTCGCGAAGTTTGACGGCGACCGCATCTGGGGCGCCCGCGAGGCGATGTACAACAAGGAACGGCCGAAGAAGCTGGTTGTGGTCGGCGCCGGGGCCATCGGCATGGAGTTCGCCTACTTCTACCACTCCATGGGCACCGAGGTGACGGTGGTCGAGATGCTCGACCGCGTGCTGCCGGTGGAGGACCACGACGTCAGCAAGACGCTCGAGCGCCTGTACACCAAGCACGGCATGAAGTTCCTGCTCGGGCACGCGACCACGGCGGTGGAGAAGACCGCGACCGGCGTCAGGGTGACCGTGGCGCCCTTCGCCGGCGGCAAGGCCGACGCGGGCAAGGCGCAGACGCTCGAGGCCGACCGCGTGCTGCTGGCCATCGGCGTCAAGGGGCGCACCGACGGCCTGTGCGACGCGTCGCTCGGGCTGAAGATCGAGAAAGACCACATCGTCACCGACTTCCAGCCCGGGGTGACCACCAACCAGCCGATCGACTACAAGACCAACCTGCCCGGCGTCTACGCCGTCGGCGACGTGATCGGCCCGCCCTGGCTGGCCCACGTCGCCAGCGAGGAGGCCATGATCTGCGTCGAACGGCTGGCCTGGCGCAAGGATCCGAAGAAGCACCACGAGCCGATCCCCCTGGATTACACCGTCATCCCCGGCTGCACGTATTGCATCCCCCAGGTCGCCAGCGTCGGCTTCACCGAGCAGAAACTGATCGCCGACGGGCTGGTCAAGGGCAAGGACTACTCGGTCGGCAGCTTCCCGTTCAGCGCGCTGGGCAAAGCCATCGCCGCGGCCCACACCGACGGCTTCTGCAAGATCATCCGGGGGCTGCCGCGCGGGGAGATCCTCGGGGCGCACCTGATCGGCGACCAGGCGACCGAGCTGATCGCCGAGTTGAGCCTGGCCCGCCGGCTGGAGGCGACGACGGAGGAGATCATCGTGACGACGCACGCGCACCCGACCATGCACGAGAGCGTGCGCGAGGCGGCGCTGGCGGCCGAGGGCCGCGTGATCAACGCCTGAGCGGTTCTGATAGGCTGGCGGGATGATCGCATCGCTCTCCCGTTGTGTCGTCGCGGCGCTGGCGCTGGCCGCGGCGCCGCTGTGCACCGGCGCCCAGCCCAAGGCCCCCGAGCCCGGTTCGCCCTCGGTCACCGAGGGGATCGTGGTGATCGCCGGCCAGCGCGTGGTGTACCGGGCCACCGCGGGCCTGACGCCGCTGATGGACGAAAAACTCAAGGTCAAGGCCAACGTCTTCTCGATCGTCTACGAGCGCCTGAGCGACAGCGAGAAGGACGAGTCGGGCAGGGCGCGCACGCTGGCGTCGATCGATCCCGCCGGGCGGCCCGTGACTTTCGCGTTCAACGGCGGGCCGGGCTCGTCGTCGGTGTGGCTGCACCTGGGGGCGCTGGGCCCCCGGCGCGTGCGGATGGGCCCCGAAGGGGAGATGCCCGCGTCGGCGGTGCTGGCCGACAACGCGTCGAGCTGGCTGGATTTCACCGACCTGGTGTTCATCGACCCGGTGAGCACGGGCTACAGCCGCGCCGCCGAGGGCGAGGACCCCAAGCAGTTCCACGGGCTGGACGAGGACGTGCGGTGGGTGGCCGAGTTCATCCGGCTGAGCCTCACGCGCGGCAAGCGCTGGCTGAGCCCGAAATACCTGGTGGGCGAGTCGTACGGCACGACGCGCGCCGCGGGCATGTCGCGTGAGCTGCAGGAGCGGCTGGGGATCTACGTGTCGGGCATCGCGCTGATCTCGCCGGTGTTGAACTTCCAGACCACGTCGTTCGACGTGGGCAACGACACGCCATACTGGTTGTTCCTGCCAACGTACGCCGCGACGGCCTGGTACCACAAGCGTCTGGCGCCGCCGATGGCCGCCGACCTGACGCGAACGCTCGACGAGGTCGGGGCGTTCGCCCGCACCGAGTACCTCACGGCCCTGGCCGAGGGCGATCGGCTCGACCCGGCGCGTCGGCAGGCGGTCGCCGAGCGGCTCGCGGCGTACACGGGCCTGTCCAGAGACTTCATTCTGCGCAGCAACCTGCGCCCGACCATCGGCGCGTTCACCAAGGAACTGCTCCGCGACCAGGGGCGGACCGTCGGCCGGCTGGACAGCCGCTTCAAGGGCATCGACCGCACCGACGTGGGCGAGTCGCCGGAGTACGACCCTTCGTACGCCGCGATCCAGGGCGTGTACACCTCGGCCATGAACGACTACGCGCGGCGCGAGCTGCGCTTCGAGTCCGACCTGAACTACGAGATCCTGACCGGCAACGTGCGGCCGTGGTCGTTCGCGTCGGCGAGCAACCGCTACGCCAACGTCGCCGAGTCGCTTCGGCGCTCGATCAGCGTGAACCCGAACCTGCGGGTGTGGGCGGCGTGCGGATACTACGACCTGGCGACGCCCTTCGCCGCGGCGGGGTACACGCTGCACAACCTGCAGCTCGACCCGACGCTGCACGGCAACATCTCGCAGACGTTCTACGAGTCGGGGCACATGATGTACGTGCGCGAGGCCGACCTGGAGAAGTTGCGGCAGGACGCGGCGCGTTGGTACAGCGCCGCTCCGAAGCCCTGACCGCCGGGCGCCGACTCAGTGCGACTCGATCTCGGCCCGGCGAGCTTCCAGGTGTTCCGGAAGGCAGAGGCGCGAGCCCAGGCCCGAAGCCGGCTCATCGACCGTGAACCCCGGGCCGTCTGTGGCGATCTCCAGTTTCACACCCCCGGGCTCGTGGAAGTACACCGAGCGGAAGTAGGTTCGGTCGAACACCCCGGTGGGTCGCAGGCCGCCGCGCTCCAGATTGTCGGCCAGGGCGAGCTGGTGGGCCGAATCGGCGGCGCGGAACGCCGCGTGGTGCAGCGACCCCGCGCCGGGGTCGGGCGGATGAAGAACGTGACGATCGAGCCGGGTCGGGCCTGGTCGTCGCCGAAGTACAGATGCGGGCACATCGAGTCCACGTACGCGACGGTTCGCTTGATGAGCCGCGGGCCGAGCAGCCCGCCGTACAACGCGATCGCGCTTCGTTCGTCGGTCGCGACGGCCGCGGCGTGGGGCGGGCCGGGAGAGGGGGCTCGGGCCGCAGCGCACGGGCAGCCGGGTTTCGGGCACCTGGATGCGGATCCCCGTCGGGCCGCGCTGTTCAACGAGGCCATGGAGTCGTTGACAGCGCTGGCGGCCCCTGCGATTGTGCGATCGATCGACTGGTCGGCGGATCGCGAAGTGGTCGACATCGGCGGGGGGCACGGGGCCTTGCTGGCGGAAGTCATGGTCGCCAACCCCGGCGTCCGGGGCGTGCTGTTCGACCTGCCCCATGCCCTCGATGGGGCGCGGGCGCGACTCTCTGCGCGGGGCGTGGCCGATCGGTGCCGGTTCCAGGCCGGCGATTTCTTCAGGGAACTTCCCCCCGGGGCAACTACCTACCTGCTCAAGACCGTGCTGCACGATTGGGATGACGCCCGCGCGCTTGCCATCCTGCGGACGTGCCGGTCGGTGTTGGCGGCAGATGCCCGAGTGCTGGTCATCGAGCGTCTGATGCCCGAACGCATGGAGCCATCGGCGCTGCACCGGTCGCTGGCCCGCAGCGACCTGCACATGCTGGCGGCGCACGGCGCGGGGGAGCGGACCGAGGAGGCGTTGTGCGAACTGGTCGCCGAGGCGGGTCTGGGGGTCCGTTCGGTACGTGCGGCGGGGGGGCCCTACTCGGCGATTGAACTTCGGCGAGTGTGAACTTGGGGAAACGTACGTAGTAGTCAGCGCAAACTACTTGCGTTCGCGCCACGAGCCATTACTCTGAGATCATCGTTTGGGCGGAACGCCGCGGTGTGCGGCGGAGCCAAGGAGTCTGTCATGCGCGCGAGCACGATGAGCGGGATGGTGGCGGTGATGGTTGCGGGTGCGGCCGGGGCGGCGCTCGGTCAGCCGGTGGTGCTGAACTACAACTTCAACGGCATGGTGCATTCGGGCGAGCTGGGGTCGGCGCCGAACCCGGGGGTGGCGAATGCGCCCAGCGGCTACCGCTCGATCTCGGACCGCGGGCTGAACATCAACGGCGCGGCGGGCTCGTTCGGCACCGGGCCGATCAACGGCGGTACGGGGATGTCGTACACGATCGTGTCCAGCGCCGGCGTGCCCGACCTGGTGATGCTGGGCGACCGCAACCGGTTCGGCCCGACGTATGCCCTGGGAAGCGGCAACAACTTCGATAGCGTGGTCGACGCGGACTTCCTGGGCATCATGCCGTCGTGGCTGCCCAACGGCGGGACCTCGATCGGCGATTCGAACTTCACGGGCGTTCAGACCACGAACCTCCCCTCGCCGCTGCTGATGGACGTGAACTCGCAGATCGGCGTGCTCTACCACGTCAGCAACGGGGGCGGCAGGTTCGACGTGACGCTGACGTTCAGCGACGCTTCGTCGGTGACGTACACGCTGGCGGGGCCGGACTGGTTCGGCACGCAGATCGCCCCCGCGTCGCTGCCCGGCGTCGCGAGCCAGTCGCAACTGGGCGTGTACAACGGCGTGGGCAACCGCGACAACCCGACGCCGGACGGTACGCTCAACGTCTTCGAGGGCGTGGTGAACCGGTCCAGCCTGCTGTCGGGGCTCGGGTTCGACATCGCCGGCAAGCAACTGGTGAGCATCGGCTTCGGCAACCGCCAGTCGCCCGCGGGCGTGCCGCTGGCGACGACGACGGGCGTGCCGAGCTTCGCGGTGATGGCGACGACCGTGGGCGGGGCGGTGCCGCCGCCGGCCAACGACAACTGCGCCAGCGCCATCGCCGTCTCCGACGGTGCGACCAACGGATCCAGCGCCGGGGCGACCGGCTCGACCATCAGCGGCTGCGGCGTGGCCGACACCAACGACGTGTGGTACGTGTACACCGCGACGCACACCGGCCAGACCCGCGTGTCGCTCTGCGGCAGCGGCTTCGACACCACGCTGGCCGTCTACACCGGCTCGTGCGCCGGGCTGACGCAGGTCGCCTGCAACGACGACACCTGCGGCACATCCTCGCGCGTCGAGTTCCCGACCGTGCAGGGCCAGCAGTACCGCATCCGCATCGCCGGCAACAACGGCGAACGCGGCGTGTTCACCATGCTCATCAGCAGCCCGCCGGGCGTGCAGGCCGGGCCGTTCATCAACCCCTCCAACGGCCACACCTACTACCTGCTCTACCCCTCGTCGTGGACCGACGCCGAGTCCGACGCGGTCGCCCTCGGCGGCCATCTGGTGGCGATCAACGACGCGGCCGAGAACGACTTCGCATACAACACCGTGCTCCGGTTCGACGGCGGTGCGGTCTTCCGCCGCGGGTGGATCGGCCTGAGCCGCGACTCGAACTTCCAGACCTGGACCAACGGCGATCCGGTGGCGTACACCAACTGGGCGCCGGGCGAACCCAACAACGCCGGCGGCATCGAGAACTACGCCGAGATGCGGGCCGACACCGGCCAGTGGAACGACGTGAGCAACCTTCCCAGCGGCAGCCAGTGTGGCATCGTGGAGATCCCGACGCCGCCGACCAACCCGCTGGGCAGCGGCTCGGCGGTGCCGGCGAACGTGGAGGCCGGCCGCACGACGCAACTCCGTGTGACGGTCATTCCCGCCGGGAGCCCGCCGAGCACGCAGATCAGCGTGCGGGCCGATCTCCAGGCGTTCGGAGGCTCGGCGAGCCAGGCGTTCACCGACCAGGGCGGCAACCTGTTCACGTACGACCTGGCGGTGCCGCTGAGCCAGGCCCTGCAGCAATATGTGATCGACTTCACCGTGAGCGATGCCGAGAGCCGTTCCAGCCAGAACACGCTGAGCCTGACGGTCATCGAGCGCTCGTGGCAGGAACAGGCCGATGGCGGCGGCGATGCCTCGGAATTCCCCGACCTGGCGCAGCGGCCCGTCGGCGCCGGCGAGCTGCGGCTGATCCGCGGCGCGCTGGACAACGGCAGCGACGCCGACATGTACGTGATCGGCATCTGCGATGTCTCGACCTTCAGCGCCACGACTGTCGGCGGCGTGACGTTCGACACGCAGCTGTTCCTGTTCAACTCTGACGGCACGGGCGTCATGCACAACGACGATTCGACCGGGACCGCCTCGACGATCGACAACAGCGGCGGGCTGGTCGCGGCGACCGGCAACTTCCTGCTGGCCGTGACGGCGTACAACCGCGATCCGTTCGACGCCTTCGCGCAGCTCATCTGGAACAACACCCCGTTCACGGGCATCCGCGCGCCGGACGGCCCGGGCGCCGCGAACCCCGTGGCGTCGTGGACCGGCACCGGATCGACGGGGCCCTACACGATCACCATGACGGGCGTGTGCTACCCGGGCGCCGGCGGCGGGGGCTGCAACCCGGCAGACGTCGCCACCGAGGGCAGCCCGCAGCCGTTCATCGACGGGCCGGACGGCTTCATCACCGGCACCGACTTCGATGTCTTCGTGCAGGCCTTCTTCCAGGAAATCCGCCGGCCCGAGCCGACCGGACCCTACATCGCCGACCTGACCGATGGCGCCGGCACCGGCGCGCCCGACGGCTTCATCACCGGCGCCGACTTCGACTTCTTCATCGTCAAGTTCTTCGCCGGATGCCCGTAGCCGACGCTCGACCGCCGGGACTCCCGGCGTGCGAAACGGAAGGATCGCTGCTTGCCGGCCGGGAGAGATCCCGGCCGGCTTTTGCGTTTTGTTCGCTTTGACGGAACAACGCATTCGGTTACCTTTCGAGCGCATCGCGGAGGGCGTGGGAAGGAGTTGAAGTTGAACATGGCGCGCTGTGTGTTGTTCGCCGGCATCGCGGGGGCGATGGCTTGGCTTTCGAGTTCGGTCGGCGCCCAGCCGGTTCTCGTCACGGCGCCGACGACCGTCGGCCCAGCCGATTCGACGATTCTCGGCGTGCCCCTGGCAACGGCGCAGATCACCGTGCAGGGCGCCACGCTCACCATGAGCGGGCGTCACACGGTCGCTTCGCTCACGCTGGAGCGCAGCCTCGCAGGACAAGCGGCGGTGCTGACGCACCCGGGCGCGGCCAGTTTCGACTACTCCGGGGGCGCCGGCACCGACGTGGTCATCGGCCTGTGGCTGACCGTGACCGGCAACGTCTCGATTCAGGGTGCGTCGGGCGTGTTGCCGGCCTGCGGCGTCGACCTCTCCGGGCGCGGGCACGGTCCGGAAGTTGGACCGGGCGCCGGCACCAGCTCGGGCGGCACGGCGGCGGGAGGCGCACACGGCGGCGGCGGGGGACGATCGTCCGTCGGCGCGCTCGGCGGGCAGTCGTACGGCTCGTTCCTGGAGCCGTCGTCGTTTGGTTCGGGAGGGGGGCGTGACACAGACTGCTGCGGCTATCGCACGCCGGGCTCGGGCGGCGGGGCGTTCCGGCTCATCGTCCAAGGTTCGTTGACGGTTGATGGGTTCATCGCTGCGGACGGAACCGGCGCCTCGGTCGGTGAATCCGGCGGAGGCGCCGGCGGCAGCATCTGGATCACCGCCGGTCAGTTCGTCGGCTCGGGGAGGATCAGCGCGCGTGGGGGCGACGGCTGGACGTCGGCGGGCGGGGGCGGCGGCGGGGGGCGCGTGGCCGTGGGCTATGCATCGTCCGCGTACGCGGGCACGTGGGACGTCGCGGGCGGCGCCGGCGCGCAGAGCGGGGGCGCCGGCACCGTGTTCACCAGGCAGAGTTCCGTCGCGGTCGGGCTGCTGGTGATCGACAACGGTTCGACCCCGGCGGGCGCAACAACGGAGTTCACGGGCACGGTCGCGATCCCCGCGAGTCTGCGCGTCGGCGCGGGGGCGATCGTCGGGCCGCGTATCGGCGAGGCGGGTCTGCGGCTGCAAGTCCAGGGGGACGCGACGGTCGAGGCGGGCGGGCACGTGTCGGCCTCGTTCCGCGGGTTCGCCGCCGAATCGGGCGATGCGCCCGGTCAGAACTCCGGCGGCACGGCGGCGGGCGGCGGGCACGGCGGCGCCGGGGGCAATTCGAGCGTCGGCGCGCTCGGTGGTGGGACGTACGGGTCGGTTCAGTTCCCTGCGACCATGGGCTCCGGCGGCGGTCGTGACACGGACTGCTGCGGCGGCCGCACGCCCGGCCGCGGCGGCGGGGCCGTGTGGCTGGACGTGGGCGGGGCGCTCACGATCCAGGGCGAGATCTCGGCGCACGGCGAGGCCGCGCTCGTGGCCGAATCCGGCGGCGGCGCCGGCGGCAGCGTGTACGTCAGCGCCCAATCGATCACCGGCGCGGGGGTCATCGCGGCCGACGGCGGAGCGGGCGCCCCGGCGGCGGGCGGCGGCGGTGGCGGTGGCGGGGGCGGCCGGGTGGCCGTGTATGCACAGGTGTTCAGCTTCACCGGCGTGGCGCGCGCCGTGGGGGGCGATGGATTCGTTCGGGGCGGGGCGGGCACCGTGTACGTGCGGCCGACCGCGGCGGGGCTGGCCACGCTGACGGTGGACAACGCCGGTGTCGCGGGGGCGACGACCGAGTTCAGCGGGGACGTTTCGCTGCCGGCGTCGCTGGTGGTGGGCCCGGGCGGCATCGTCGGCCCGCCGGTGGGCGTGGCCGGGCTGCATCTGCAGTTCGCCGGCGACGTCACGGTGCAGGTCGGGGGAGCGATCGCGGCCGATGCGCGCGGCTTCGCACCTGAGAGCGGTCCGGCTCCGGGCACTTCTTCCGGCGGCACGGCGGCGGGCGGGGGGCATGGCGGCGCGGGCGGCAACTCGAGCGTGGAGGCCCCGGGGGGCGGCACGTACGGCTCGGTGGTCGCACCGGTCACGCTCGGCTCCGGTGGCGGGCGCGACACCGATTGCTGCGGCTACCGCACGCCGGGCCGTGGCGGCGGTGCGATTCGGCTCACCGTGGTCGGAACGGTGACGATCAGCGGCCGCGCGTCGGTGGAAGGGGGCGACGCTCCCGCGGGCGAGTCGGGCGGCGGCGCGGGCGGCAGCCTGTGGATCACCTGCGGGGCGCTGGCGGGCGCGGGCGTCATTTCGGCCGACGGCGGCGACGGCGCACCGGTGACGCTCGGCGGCGGCGGGGGCGGCGGGCGCATCGCGGTGCAGTTCGGCTCGAGCGCGTTCGCGGGCGTGATGACCTCGGTGGGCGGAGCGGGCTTCGTCAAGGGCGGCGCGGGCACGGTGTACACGCGGCAGACGGGCCAGCCGCTGGGCACGCTGACGATCGGCAACGGAGGCGTCTTCGGCGCCACGACGGAGTTCAGCGGGTCGGTGACGGCGGCGGCAGATCACGGTCGTCGGCGCGCGCGATCGTCAGCCCGCCCGTGGGCGACCCGTCGCTGGCGTTCGATTTCGGCACCCGGAGGCGTGATCATTTTGAGGCCGGGGGGGCATCAGGGGCCGCGGCGCTTCGGGTACGCTGGCCAGGCCGACCCAGCATGAACTCGGGCTCGGCCGGCGGCGGCGGGCGCAGCGGCGCGGGCGGCGCTTCGTTGGTCGGCGCGCCGGGCGGCGGCTGCTACGGCGACGGCTGTGCTCCCACGGCGATGGGTTCCGGCGGCGGGCGCGACACCGACTGTTGCGGCTATCGCACTCCGGGCCGGGGCGGCGGCGTGATCAAGCTCGTGTGCGCCGGGCCCATGACCGTGCTCGGTGAGATCCTGGTCAACGGCGGCGATGCTCCCGTGGGCGAGTCCGGCGGCGGCGCCGGCGGCAGCCTGTGGATCGTCGCTCAGTCGCTCTCGGGCGACGGGGTGATTTCCGCCGACGGCGGCGCGGGGTCGCCCGGCCAGGGCGGCGGCGGGGGCGGCGGGCGCATCGCCGTGTACCTCTCCGGGCCCAGTTCCTTTGCCGGTTCGCTGCGGAGCGTGGGCGGTCCGGGCTTCGTGCGGGGCGGGGCGGGAACCGTCTACGTCAAGCAGGGTGCCGCGCGCGGCACGGTGACCATCAGCAACGGCGGCAACGCCGGCGAGACGACCGAGTTGAACGGGCCCAACGACTGGGACGCGAACCTGGTGGTCCGGGGCTTGGCCGTGCTGGGCCACGCGCGCCAGGCCGAGGGCACGGAGCTGCGCCTCACCGGCGATGCCCATGTCCAGGCCGACGGCTTCATCGCCATGACCGGGCGCGGATGGCCAACCTCCGTCGGCCCGGGCGCGGGCGCCAACTCCGGCGGCGCGGCCGGGGGGGCGGGCCACGGCGGCGCGGGCGGACGGTCGAGCGTCAACGCCCCGGGCGGCGGCACCTACGGCGACGTGCTGTCGCCCACGACGCTTGGTTCCGGCGGCGGGCGCGATACCGACTGCTGCGGCTTCCGCACCGCCGGCTCCGGCGGTGGCGCGCTGCGGCTGACGGTGGACGGGGTGCTGACCGTTGACGGTGAACTGTCTGTGCGGGGCGGGAACGCGACGCAGGAGTCCGGCGGCGGGTCGGGCGGATCGCTGCTGATCCGTGCCGGCGCCGTGGCCGGTGTTGGCGTCATTTCGGCCGCGGGTGGCAACGGCTGGACGACGTTCGGCGGCGGCGGCGGTGGGGGGCGTATCGCGGTGTACGCCTGTTCGATCACCATGCCGCTGGCCAACATCCAGGCCCCGGGGGGCGCCGGGTTCCAGGCCGGAAGCGCGGGCACGGTGTACTTCGGCTCGTCGAGCATCGTGTTCACCCAGCACCCGGTCGTGCAGACGCTCCGCGTGGGCCAGTCGGCCTCGTTCACGGTCGGGGCGACGACATCGCAGAACCCGCCGACGCTGGCGTACCAGTGGCGCAAGCAGAACAGCGGCGGCGCGTTCGTCAACCTGGTAGAAGGCCAGAGCGGCGGGCGCTACACGGGCGTTGCGTCGCCCACGCTGACGATCACCGACCTGGCGTGTCCCGACACGGGGCGGTACGACTGCATCGTGACCGACGCGTGCGGGTCCGCGCCGTCGCGTGCCGGCGGTCTATCCGTCAAGAACCCGGCCGACATCGCCACCGAGGGCAGTTCCGACCCCAACACCGGCCCGGACGGGTTCATCACCGGGGCCGATTTCGACACGTTCGTGCTGGTGTTCTTCACCGAGTTCCGCAACACCCAGGGCGTGCTGCTGGGCGACCTGACCGACGACAGCGGCTACGGAGACCCGGACGGCTTCCTCACCGGCGCCGACTTCGATCGGTTCATCCTGCTGTTCTTCCAGGGTTGCCCGCTGTGACGGGCGATCGATTTCTTCTTGATCTTCGGGCAGGGCGCGGTACGTTCTGCGCATGACGCCCATCGCCCGCACAACCGTTGGCGCCGCGAGCCTCGCCGCGGCCCTGGTCGCTCCGTCGCTCGCCCCGGCCCAGACCTGGGCGCCCGTGCGCATCATCCTGACCGACCGGACCTACGACACACTGTGGATGGTCCACGACGCCAACGGCAACGGCGTGATCGACGAGCCCGACGAGCTGGTGCAGTTCTTCGGCGCTGCCAACGCCGCGGGCACGCCGACCTGTCTCAACCCCAACGCGCTGGGCGTGCGGAACGACGGGCTGGTGCTGGCGGGCGATCAGGACAACGCGCGCCGGTGCGTCTACCTGCTGCGCGATCTCAACGGAGACGGGGATGCGATGGACGCGGGCGAGAGCGTGATCGGCGTCGCGCCGGGGAACGCGTCGGGCATCTCGTTCGCCTTCCCGACGGGCGTCGGCTTCGACGCGCGCGGGCGCGGTTTCGTGGTCAACGGCGGCAACACCCTGGGGCTCGACGGTGTCTACCGGCTCGAGGATCTGGACCACGACGGCACGTGGTCTCAGGCCGGCGAGGCGGCGGAGTACGCCGGCGTGCCGGTGTTCGGCGCCGTGAACGGACCGTTCGTTCCGTACGAGATCTGCTTCGTGGGCAACGTCGGGTACATGCGCGACTCCGGCGGCACGACGGGCAACATCACCCGGGGCGTCTACCGGCTCGAGGATCTCAACGCCAACGACCGGGCCGACGATCCCGGTGAGTTCACTCCGTTCTGGACCACGGCGGGCCAGTCTGGAGTCGCACCGGCGGCGGGGTTCGGCGTCTGCGTTGATCCGATGCGGCCGCGGTCGTTCTACGTGCTCCAGACCGTGGCGATTCCATCGGCGGGCACCGATCAGTTGATCCGATTGACGGACGTCAACGGCGACGGCGATGCACAGGACCCCGGCGAGGCGGAGCTCGTCTACCAGACCTCGGAGTCGGGCTTCACGTCCATCGCGGTGCGTGCCCTGCCCGACGGTCGCGTGTTCGTGAGCGACAACTCGGGCACGCGGATCATCGTGCTGCGCGATCTCAACGGAGACGGCAAGTTTGATGGTCCTGCAGAGCGGTCGAACTTCTTCGTGAACACCGGCGCGCGCGTCGGCGACTGCCGCGTCTTTGCCTTCTGGCCGGTGACGTGCCTGGCCGACGTCGCGACCGAGGGCAGCAGCGACCTGCTGTCGGGGCCGGACGGGTTCATCACCGGCACCGATTTCGACGTGTACGTGCAGGCGTTCTTCACCGAGGCCCGACGGTTCTGCGATGCACGCCTCATCGCTGACGTCACCGATGCGCCGGGCACCGGCCCGGCCGACGGGTTCGTCACCGGTGCGGATTTCGACCGATTCATCGAATCGTTCTTCTCGGGCTGCTAGGCGGCACGTTTGCAGTCTGTTCGGGCTTCCGGGTTGCCGCGCGCCCGGTTTCGGGGCACACTTGCCTCGGCGTCACCGTCTTGTCTCGTGGGCAACCAGGTGCGGGGCGAGTCTGGAGACCTCCATGGTCGGTGCGATCGGTGTTGTCGTGCTCGGAGCCGCCGTGCTGTCCGAGCCGGGCGGACGTCGCCGCGGCGTCGTGGAGCCGGTGCCGGTGCCCGAGGTTGAGTGCGCGATCTGCGCCCGCGGGCTGATGAGCGG
>JAHCJH010000140.1 GCA_026126345.1 Phycisphaeraceae bacterium
CCTTCTTCGGCTCGGGCGTGTTCTCGGCCGAGCGCGGCCCGGTCACCAGGTACACCAGCGTCATGCGGACCTCGCCGCCGCTCAGCCCCGGCCCGCCGCCGGTGCCGCCCGACGCGGCGCACCCGCCCGCGGCGGTGCACGCGGCGCCGATCGTCAGCGCCAGGGCGAACAGAGTCACGGACACCAATCCCGATGAGCGCGAATGGTTCATGCCGGGAGCATACCAACCCCGCCGCGAGCTCCCCGCCCGCCGCGCACCCCTTTGGTTCAATCAACAGGCGCCCCTCGCCGCAGCACGGCGTACACGAAGTCCTGCGCCCTGCCCCACGGCGTCGTGTGCGTCTCGGTCGCGCTATTCACCAGCTCGAACTCCGCCCCGAACTCCGCCGCGATCCCCGCCGCGTCGTACCGCCGCACCGCCAGCCCGCTGCACCGCTCCGGCCCGCTCGGCGCGAACGTCGCGATCACCGCGTGCCCGCCGGGCCGCAGCGCATCGCGCACCGCCGCGGCGTACAGCCGCCGGTCCGCCGCCTCGGTCAGGAAGTGAAACACCGCCCGGTCGTGCCACACATCCGCCGGCCCCAGCCCCCGCGCCTCCAGCACGTCACCCTCCACCCAGCGCACGCGCTCCGCGGCCGCGCCCAGGCGCTCCCGCCCGCGCCGCAGCGCCGACGGAGCAATGTCCAGCACCGTCACCCGCTCCACCCCCATCGCCAGCAACCCCGCCGCCAGCGCCGATTGTCCGCCCCCGACGTCGATCACGCTCCGCGCCGGCGGCACGACCCCCTGAATCAGCTCCAGCGAAACGCCCGGCTCCGACTGGAACCACGACAACTCGCCGTCGGCCTTGGCCACATACACCCGCTCCCAGTGTTCACGACGGTCCATCGCGAGCCCTCCACGAATCGCTCCCCGCAAGCAGATCACTGGGGAAATCACCAGTCCGGGCCGCCGCCGAAGCGCTCCGCCCACGCCGAACCGCACGCCTGAACACGACTTGTAGGCCGCGAGCGACGACACCCGACTTGCCTTCCGCTGGGGCGACGCCCCCGCCTCTGGTACTCCAAGATGCTCGAACACCACGGCTTCATCCGCTACTTCCCCTCCGCCGGCGAATTCGACCGCGGCCTCATCGGCCTCGACATCGTGCGCGACCGCTTCAACATCGACGCCCACCTCGGACCCCGCCGCGTCCGCCCGCCCGACGCCCCGCCCCTCCCCAACGCCCCCGCCGGCCCCGGCGCGCCACCCGCGCCCGACGCCCTGCTCGGCCCCGAAGCCCCGCTCGCGCCCGACGCGCTACCAATGCCCGGCACCCACCCAACCCCCATCTACCTCCCAGCCTTCGCCGCGGCACTTCCGCTTCGTCCCGCGGCGTGACCCAAGCCGGATTCACCGCAAACAATCACCACCGGGCCCCGTCCGTCCGGTCCGGCCAGCGTCGAGCTCTACCTGCGCCAAAACCCTCACCCGCCTCGCATAGCGCCTGGTACACAAAGCGGGGACAGGTATGACACGCGAGGCTTGATCATGTACGCCTGTGTGTTCCGGTTCACCGGCATGGCGATCGCCATGCTCAAGCTGTGGTACCTGATGAAGGTGAACCGGAACACCCACACCAGGGAGATCAAGCGCGTGGAGTTGCAACTGGCCCGGCTGGCAGAGAGAACGAAGGAGAGACGCTGACTTTGTCCGCGCGCGGCTCGCTCATCTTCTTCTTCCGGAGCGGGTCGGTGGGTAAGTCCTCCGCGCCTACTTCGTCAACGCTTCAGACGCTGGCTGTCCATGAGGCTTGCCCTCGACGTACGAGGAGGGCTGGGCGTTGGTAAGGATCTGCATGTAGTTCTTGCCGGTCGTGCGATTGTCCCACGCCGCCTTGATGTGCTTGCTGAGCTTGGGAAGGTCGCTCTCGACCGTTGAAGGCCAGAGGTTCGCCGAATACGAAAGCACCCGCATCATGTTGTCAACGTCGAATATGCGACCCGTTCCTTCGGCCTTGATGAGAGCAACCGGAAGCTCTTTGGCGATTCGGATGCCGAGTTCAAACAGCACGTTGGGGTTGTGATCTGTCAGATCGCAGATCACCAAATTGTCGCTCTTCAGGAGCTGATTGATGATCGTGGACTGGATGACGTCGCTGCCATCCTGTTCGGCGGTCTCGACGGCAAAGCCAGCTTGATTCGCCGCGGGTGTGATGACTTTCGTCAGCACCTCCTTGAAGAAACCGGCGGAGCGCGACGGCTGTCCTTTCTCCACGAACGGCATGATCACGAAGGCGGTGCGGTCAAACTTGCCCTTTGCTTCTCCAACAATGCGAATGTCTGCACCGTGCTCGCTCCGCGTGACCTCAGTAGGGACCGCGCCCCTACCCGGACCTTCCTCGATCCCCAAAAACTTGCAGTTAGCTTCAAAGATGCGGCGGAAGTCACCGTGAAACTCAGCTTGCAGATTGAAATCGCTCAACAGCGTGTTGTTGAGGTACTGGTCCTCCGGGAGTTTTCCGGAGCCGTAGTGTTCGTACACTTTCTTGAATATGTCAACGGAGAAAAACGCCTCGATCTTCTTCTGCCGCGCTGTCTGCTCGTCTCCGGCGAAAAAGATCTCTCGGCCAAGCGGGGACAGTCCGATCTTGTCCGTATCGCGGCTGCCCACGGTTAGGCCATAGTCGCGCGAAGCGGCTGCCAGGTAGAAGAATTTGTTGTTGGCCTTGGCGACGTTGGCGGATGCTCTGGCAACCAGATCGCTGTCCCACTCGTTGCCGTTGTTCTTCTCTCGAATCGCCTGCGGGACCGCGAGCGCCTCCTCAAGTGTTCGAGGAGGGAATGGACGCTGTGCTCGACCCGACGAACGGATGCTCGCCTCGCCATTGGCAGTCGTGGATGTCTTGTTAGTCCGCCGCCTGCCGTTCCGTCGCACGCGCCGCGTCGCTTTGCGCTGATTGCCCCCTCGTGCTGCTGCGTTGGCGGTGCCGGCCTCTGTTCCATTAGCAGGCGCTGCCTCGTCGGCGGACTTCGCGGCGACTTGCTCTGTCTTCTTTGCCATGAGCACATTATACCGAACGGGCCCCGCAGATGCAGGGGCTGCCGCCCCTGCCACCCCGCCCGGAAAAGGCGTGGGCGTGTTGCCATTCCGGGGGATAGAGGTGCCGGAGGAAGGGGCTTCCCCTTCCTGTGGCATCAGCGCTCCTTGCGCTTCAGTCCCGTCATCTTTCCGATGCTCGACAGGGCCCGCCAGAATTCGTGTTTGGTCAACTGCCGACCAGTCCTGTCGCCGAACTGCTTGTGCAGGGAATCAAATTCGTCGGTGTAGGGCAGGTCGTCCCGAGTCAGGGAGCATTGCCCGTACAGCTCCGCAATTTCTTGGCGGTGTGCTTCACTCAAACCTGCGAGGGGGCTTGATCGTGCCATGGCAACCTCCCGCAGACATCGTACACGATCGCAGCGGCGTCGGCGACGGGCCGTCGACGGCCGGGGGCGGTCGGTCGCGGCGGTCGCGGCGGTCGCGGCGGTCCTTGCATCGGTCTACGGGCTTCGCGGGTCGGTCGGCGGCGGGCGGGGCTCGGTCGTCGCGCGTTGTCGCTCGGTCATTGCGTTTTGCCGCTCGGCCTACGGCGATTGTTTTTCGGCAGTTCTCGCCGTCGCGCTCAAGCCGCCTGCGCTTGTACCCGTTCCAGTACCACGGCGGGGTGAGTTTCTCGGCTTCATCCGGCTGTGCATTCCCGAGTGTTGGACGCAGCGAACTCCCTGGGGCTCAGGTTGCCCAAGGCGCTGTGGGTTCGGGACTCATTGTAGTCGATCCGCCACGCCTCGATCGTTTCGCTGGCTTCTCCCAGCGATTCGAACCGGTGCACGTTCAGGCACTCCGCCCGGACCCTCGCATTGAAGGACTCACTCCCCACGCCGGAAATCCGCCCCGCACCGGCCGCCTCCGTGCGAACACCGGCCGCGAGTGTGCGACGTTTCGCGGTCATGCGCCCGCCGCCCCTTGCCTCCGCGCCCGCCCCGTGCATCATCGCGGCATGGACACCACCGCACCATCGCCCCTCCCGCCGCCCTTCCCCGCGCCCCTCCCGCCGCCCGTCGATTACGCCGAGCTGCTGGCCCTCGCACGCCGCTTCCTGATCTCCTGCCTGCAGCGCCTGCAGCGCACCGTCGAAGAGCACCAGCTCATCGACCCCGCCCAGTGCCGCGCCTTCAACACCGCCCGCCGCGCCTACAACGACCTCACCCGCCTCGACCAGCGGCTGCGCCGCCTCTCCCAGCCGCGAGCCACCCCGCGCGCCACCGCCCGCTCCTCCGCCCGCGCCATCAACCGCGCGATCACCAGCGCCGCCCCCCGCGCGATCACCCGCGCCACCACCAGCCCCACCGACCACCCTCCATCGCCGCCCGCCCACCCCCAATCCCACTCCCCCCGGCCCGAAGCCGCCGCGCCCCGTCCCGACGGCGCCGCTCCGCGGCCGTTCACCACCGCCCCCCGGCCCGGCTTCGCGCCGCCGCCCGCCCCGGCCGATTCATCGCGCCCGACGAACCCGCCCGAATCGACAGACCCACCGCGCCCGCCCGCTCATCCCACCCCCACCGATCTCGGCGCGCAGCACACCACCGCCGCCCCCACCAGCAGCCCCGCCGAAGAAACCGACACAACCGAAGCAGCCAACGCCGCAAACACGCCCAGCGCAGCCGCCGACAGCAACGCGGTCAGCCCATCCAACCCGGCCAACCCGGCCGGCCCGCCGCTCAGTTCCCCGAGCACTCAAAGATCGTTTGCGTCCGCAGCACCAGCCCCCCCTGGCTGACCAGGTGATACGACTGCGCGTGCACCTCGCGGCTGTACCGCTGCAGGTCCAGCATCGACAGGTTCCGACCGCCGTCCGGCCCCGTCCAGCGGTGCAGCAGCGCATCGGTCTCTTCCGCCAGGTCGATCATCTCCTGGTACGTAGCGCCGTACAGGTTCTCCGACAGCGTCTCGGTCTGCACCGTCGTCACGTACTTCACCTTCGCCTCGGCGAACGCGTGCTCGTAGTCCTTCTCCCCCACCGCCGGAAACGTCGCCACCGCCCCGTTCGTCGGCAGCCCGCCGTCCCGGTCCGTCACCAGCTCACACGCGATGAACGACCGGCTCTGGAACCGCAGCACGTGCGAGCCCTGCATCAGCCACGACTCCAGCTCATACCCGCCGTGCGTGATCGTCCGCCGGGCCTTCAACTGAAACAGCTCCGGGTGGAGCGCCCGCTTGTACAGGATCAGGGTGTGCGCGACCGCGGCGAGCGATTTCGTGGGCTGTTGCATGGCGTCCCCGTGAATCCCGGCCCAACGCCCTCCGCGGGCTCGGACCGGCTGCGTTCCGTGAATCGGGACCGAATGGCCATCCATGACGCGGCGGATGGTACTGCCGCGATCTCTCCACTTCACCAACTTTTTTCAAAGTACCGTCACCCATCAGATTTCCGCAAGTCCGACCCCTGCCCCTTGTGGATTGTCGGTTCCCGTGCACAATCCGTGGCCTTTCAGCCCCGCGGCTCCAAGATTCCAAACAAACTGCGAACTTCGCCGATCCAGCCCCGCCCCGCCGGTGCAGGCCGTTATCCGGACCGGTCGATACCTCTTCTCGTGCCGACCCTGCGAGAAAGGATCCGTTGGTTGTCGCCCGGCGGTTCTGCCCTTCGTGTCGATGCGCTCCGCCAGACCCTCGCCTTCGCGACCCCGCACGAGGTAGACGCCCTCGCCGCCGAGCTCCTGGCCATCGCCGGCAGAGCGCGTCGTCCCGTCCGCGCCGCCGCCGCCCGGGCCCTCATCCTGCACTGGCGCCGCCTCACCCCCGACGCCCGGCGCACCCTCACCGCCCTGGGCGCCCCCACCCTCCACGGCCTGCTCCGCGCCATGCTCCGCGACGCCGACCCGGACGCCCAGGTCGCCGCCGCCTCAGCCGCCGCGGATCTCGCCGACCCCGCGCTGCTCCCGGCCGTCATCGACCACGTGCTCGCCACCCCCGGCTCATCGCCCGAGGTGCTCGACGCCGCCGAAGCCTCCGTCAACGCCCTCATCGACGGCGCCGCCACCCCCGCCGAACGGCGCGCCATCGGCCTGGCCCTGGGCCCACTGGCCGACCGCTTCGAGGCCCACCGCCGCCCGGCGCTGCTCGCCGCCTTCCTCCGCCTGGCCGAACACGCCGGCCCCACCGCCGGCAGCATCCCCCGCGCAACCCTGCGACCCTGGCTCCTCCAGGCCGACCACCCCTGCCACCTGGTCTTCCGAGGCATCATCCGCAAGTCGCCCGAGCCCTGGGCCCGCGCCGCGGCGTTGTCCGGGCTCACCCACGAGAGCCTCAAGGCCGCCTGCCTGCAGCGC
>JAHCJH010000141.1 GCA_026126345.1 Phycisphaeraceae bacterium
ACGATGCCGTCGCAGCGGGCAACGAAGGCGTCGGCGGCGGCGGCGATCGGGGGCAGGAGCACCGGCAGGCCACCCGCGTCGTGCACGGCCCGGAAGTACGCCGCGGCGCCCACCGCCCGCAGCTTGCCCTCGGGCGTTTCGATGACGTCGCAGGTGATGCCGATGAGCGGCTGCACGGCCCGACGATAGCACCGCGCGCCGGTCGGTCGATACTGTTGGGCATGTCATCCCGCACCGTCGTTGTCGCCCTGGTCGCGGCCATTCTGCTGGCCGCGGCGGCCATGCTGGTGATCTCGCTCCCGAAAGGGGTCGGGTCGGCGGCGAGCGTGCCGGTGGGGGATCGGGTGCTGGACGCGGACGCGGGTGCGGTGGTGCGGCTGGAACTGACCGGCGGGGGTCGAACCGACGTGATCCGGACCGGCCGCACGCCCGGGACGTGGGACCTGGTTCCGGCGGGGCTGAGCGACGACCGGGCCTGGTCGCTGGACGCGACGCGTGTGCGCGACCTGTTGCGGGTGATCGGTGAGTTGCGGTGCGCCGCGACGCCGGCGGGCGAAGCGAAGATCGAGCCGGGCGGCTGGGCGGTGAAACTGGTGTACGCCGACGGTTCGTCGGCGGAGATACGGCTTTCGCCCCGCGTGCTGGCCGGGCAGGGGCTGCTGGCCGTTCGGGCGCGTTCGGCGCCGGGCGTGCCGCCGCCGGGCGAGCGGCTGGCGCTGGTCCCGGACCAGTTGCACGCGTTGCTGGCCGGGCAGGGGGCGCGTGCCTGGCGGGAGCGGCTGGTGCTGGCGGGCGCCTCGGCTTCGGCGGCGCGCGTGCGGCTGATCAACCGCTACGGCAGCGTGGCGCTGTCGCGGGTCGCGGGCCGATGGGGCGTATCCGAGCCGGTGGGCGCGCCGGCGGATCCGCAGGCGGTGGCCAGGCTCTTGGCGGCGCTGGACGGCTTGCAGGCGGCGAGGTTCTACGACGAGGCGCTGCCCGACTCGGCGACCGGGCTGGATCAGCCCGCCGCGAGACTGATCGTCGAGCTCGGCTGGCGCGACACCGGCGGCAAGCCGGTGTCGGTGGTGCGCGATCTGTCCATCGGCGGGCCGGCGGACGCGGGCGGGCGCAACCTGTTCGCATCGGTGGACGAAGGCGGCGGACAGCGCACGCTGCTGGCGATCGATGCCGCGGCGTTATCGAAGATCTCGCTCGATCCCGGCGCGTACATCACGCGCCCGGCGACGGCGCTGAGCGCGCTGGACATCGGCCACGTGGTCGTGGCGACGGCCGGCGGCGCGGAACCCGGCCGTGAGCGGGCGTGGCGGCGTTCACCGGAAGGGTGGGTGGAGTTGCTGCCCGACGGCCGGACGGTGCTGCTGCAGGCGCCGCAGAGCGCGGAGATCAACGGGCTGGTGGCGTTTCTCACGTCGCAGGCGCCGGGCACGGTCCGGTTGGACGCCGTGCCGAACGTCGAATCGCTGGCCTCGATTCGATTGGGCAACGCGCAGGGAGACCCGCTCGAGGATGTGGAGGTGCTGGCGGTCACCGAGCCATCGGCGACGCCGCTGGTGCTGCGGTCGGGCCGGGTGAGCCGGCTCTACGCAGCGCCCCCGGCGCTCCTGGAGGCGATGGTCGGTCCGCGGCTGCCCAAGGCCAAGGCGGGGCCCGCCCCGGCGGCCGGCGGCGGGGCGAGCCCGACCAAGGACATCAACAAGTAGACCTTGGCCCTGGGCTGACGGTCGGGATGACAACGACGGCCAGGGGCCGTAGAGTTGGCCCGTCGGGCGCATAGCTCAGTTGGCTAGAGCACAGTCCTCACACGACTGGGGTCACAGGTTCAAGTCCTGTTGCGCCCATTGACGCAGGCCGGGCCGCGGATCTCTCCGCGGCCCGCTTCGTTTTTGGCGGGTTGCACCGGTGGGGCCCGGCGGTATGCTGCCGGTTCACCCCGGAGAAACCGTTATGGCCACCGACACGACGAACATCGCCCCCTCGCAGACGCCCTACGAGTCCTCGCGGCGCGGGTTCCTGGTGCAGTCGGCGGGATTGCTGGGCGCGGCGGCGCTGCTGCAGGGGTGCCAGACCGGGGGCCTGTCGCTGGGGCCGGTGCCGGTGGCCAAGCCGCACGAGCCCGTGGGTCCGGACGAGCCGATCCGCATGGCGGTGATCGGGACCGGGGGCATGGGCACGGGGCACTGCGACGCGTTCTGCTCGATCCACGAGAAGGGCAAGGAGAAGGTGCGGATCGTGGCGTTGTCCGACGTGTGCGACAGCCACCTGGACCGCGCGCACAAGAAGGTGACGTCCAAGCAGCCGGGCGTGGAGGTGGGGCGGTACCGCAACTACAAGGAACTCCTGGCCCGCCCGGACATCCACGGCGTGCTGATCGCCTCGCCGGAGCACTGGCACGCGCAGATGGCGATCGACGCGGTGGCGGCGGGCAAGGACGTGTACTGCGAGAAGCCCATGACGCTGCGCCTGCCCGAGGCGCTGCGCGTGCGTGAGGTGGTGCTGGCGAACCCGAGCGTGGTGTTCCAGGTGGGCACGCAGATGATGCAGCTGCCGCGGTACCACGAGGCGCGGAAGCTCATCAAGTCCGGGGCGATCGGCAAGGCCGTGTGGAGCCAGACGTCGTACTGCCGCAACAGCAAGGAAGGGGAGTGGAACTACTACGGGCTGGACAAGAACTGGAAGCCGGGCGTGAACCTGGACTGGGACGCCTGGTGCGGGCCTTCGGGCCCGGCGAAGTGGGACCCCCTGGTGTTCGCGCGCTGGCGGCGGTACAGCCGGTACTCGACGGGGATCATCGGCGACCTGCTGGTGCACGTGATGACGCCGCTGATGCTGGCGCTGGACATGGGCTGGCCGACGCGGGTGACGGCGATCGGGGCCCGCATGGTCGACAAGGCCATGGACAACCACGACCAGATCAACATCACGGTGGAGTTCGAGAACGAGCACATCATGCAGGTGGTGGGCTCGACGGCCAACGAGGTGGGCCTGGAGACGATGATCCGCGGGCACAAGGGCAACATCTACCTGGGCGGGAACAACTGCGTGGTGCGCCCGGAGCGGATCTACGCCGAGGAACTCGACGAGAAGACCATCAAATGCGAGGACATCGGCAACGACCAGGACGTGCACCGGCTGGCGTGGCTGCGCTGCATCCGCACGCGCGAGCGGCCGCCGGCGGACGTGGACCTGTCGACCAAGGTCATGGTGGTGGTCGATCTGGCGACGCGCTCGGCGTGGGAAGGCCGGTCGATGCGCTTCGATCCCAGGACCATGACGAGCTCCCCGGCATGAGCGGCCACCCCGGCGGCCTGCGCCGGGCGCTGGCGGCCATGGGCACGCGGTTCGAAGTGGTCATCGCCGGCGCATCCGAACCGCTGGCGGCCGGCGCCGCCGACGAGGCCCTGGCCCGCATCGGCGAACTGCACGCGCGCTGGAGCCGCTTCGAGCCCGCGAGCGTGCTTTCGGGCATCAACAGAGCGGCCTGTGAGCGACCCGTGCGCGTGGAGGCCGAGACGTTCGCGCTGCTGTCACTGGCGCAGGCGCTTTCCCGCGCCTCGGGCGGGGCGTTCGATCCAACCCTCACCGGTCGCATGCACCTGGTAACGCTCGACCACTCGGAGCGCACCGTCCGTTTCGGCGCTGCGGACCTGGCGCTGGACCTCGGGGCCATCGCCAAGGGCGCCGCGATCGACGCCGCGGCGGCGGTGTTGCGCGAGGCCGGCGTGCCCGGGGCGCTGGTGCACGGCGGGACGAGCAGCGTGTGGGCGGTGGGGCGCGACGAAGCGGGCGAGCCCTGGCGGGTGCGGCTCGGCCCCTGGGCGGGCGCGCCGGTGGTGGTGCTGGATGGCCAGAGCCTGTCGGTCTCGGCCCAGCACGGAGATCGCCCGGGTCACACGGTCGATCCGGCGTCAGGCCGGAGCGTGACGCGGGGCGGGTGCTGCGCCGTGGTGGTGGAGGCCGGGGCGGACGACGGCGCGGCCCGGGCCGATGCGTGGGCGACGGCGCTCCTGGTGCGGGGCGAGTTGCCCGCCGGCGTTGCGGGGCTGGCCGGCTGGGTGGTCGAACCGGGGGGCCGGGTCCGAACGCACCTTCAGCGAGTCGGTATGGTGTTGGTCGGGGCCGGCAGCCGGCCGGCGACCACCGCCGGTGTTCCAGCCCGAGAGAGCGCGACATGAGCCCGATCGACCGCCGCGAGTTCCTCGTCCAATCAGCCGGCGCCCTGACGGCGATGGCGCTGATGCCGACGACGCTCCCGGCGGCGGCGAAGGTGCGCGGGGCGGAGTTGCCGGTGGGCATCGTGGGGCTCGGGCGGCAGAGCCGGGCGATCATCACCGAACTTGCGAAGATCGAGGGCGTAAAGATCGTCGGCGTGTGCGACAACGACCCGGCGCGCCTCGACCAGGGGGCCAAGCGGGCGCCGGGGGCCGCGGCGTTCGCGTCGCACAAGGAACTGCTCGAGCGCTCGGGCGCCAAGGCGGTCATCATCGCGACGCCGACGCACCTGCACCGGGAGATCGCGGTCGACGCGGTGTCGGCGGGCGCGCACGTGTACTGCGAGAGCCCGATGGCGCACACGCTGGCCGACGCGAGGGCGATCGCCGGGGCGGTCCGCGCCGCCAAGACGGTGTTCCAGGTGGGTCTGGAGGGTCGAACCAACCCGGTGTACAAGCTGGCGCGGTCGTTCTTCCGGTCCGACTCGGTGCGCGAGGTCGTGAGCATGCGGGGCCAGGCCCGTCAGAAGACGTCCTGGCGGGTGCCGGCCAGCGACCCGGCCCGGGACAAGATGCTCAACTGGCGGCTGGATGAATCCGTGTCGCTGGGCCTGGCGGGCGAGTGGGCGGCACAGCAGCTCGACGTGTTCTGCTGGTACCGCGACATGTACCCCGTCAGCATCCGGGGCTGGGGCGACGTGGTGGTGCACAAGGACGGGCGGAAGGTCGCCGACACCATCGGGCTCGAGGCGATCTATCCCGACGGGCGGCGGCTGGCCTACGACGCGACGCTCGGCGGCAGTTACGAGGGCAAGTACGAGCTCTTGTGCGGGGTCAACGCGTCGATCAAGCTCGCCTGGACGCACGGCTGGATGTTCAAGGAGGCCGACGCGCCCACGCAGGGGTGGGAGGTGTACGCCAATCGCCAGCGCTTCCACGACGACGAGGGCATCACGCTGATCGCCGACGCGACGAAGCTGGCCAGCCAGGGCAAGCTCAAGGACGGCGTGGGTCTGCCGAACCCCGCGCTGTACTACGCCCTCAACGAGTTCGTGCGCAGCATCGCCGAGGGCAAGCCCTCCATGGCTTCGGTGGACGACGGCCTGCGGGCCACGGCGCTGGCCGTCGCTTCGGCCGAGGCGGTGGCGGGCAACACGACGGTCGAGCTCAAGCCGGAGATGCTCAAGTGAGCCAACCGCCCGCCTGGCCCCGCCTGCGGAGCCTCGGGCTGGTGCCCCGGCTCGGCGTCGCCTGCCTGATGGTGGTGATCATCGGCGGCGTGGCCGCGAGCATGCGGCACCTGTGGAACCACTACCAGAACCGCGACGAGACGCCGGGGCTGACGCTCGACGACATCCGTTCGGCGTACCGGGGGCTGACGACGACCAGTTCGCTGCTGGCGAGCCTTCAGTCCGGCCACCCCGAGACGCTCAAGCCCGAGTCTCGGGCGGCCCTGGTGGCCTGGATCACCGGCCCGCGCCTGGCCGAGGACTACGACAACCTCGACCTGGGCGAAAAGGCCCCGGCCGAGATCATCGCCGCCAACTGCGTGTCGTGCCACTCGCGCAAGGCCGATGCCCAGAAGGCCGGTGCCGCCCGGGCCATACCCCTGGATTACTGGGACGACATCCGCCCCCGCGCCGTCAGCCGCAAGATCAACCCGGTGGACCCCAAGATCCTCGTCGCCAGCACGCACGCCCACGCGCTGAGCATGGCGACGGTGGGCCTGGTGGTCTGCGGCCTGCTGCTGATGACCGCCTGGCCGCGACCGCTCATCGGGCTGCTCATCGGGCTGGTCGGCGTCGGGCTGCTGGGCGACATCGGCTCCTGGTGGCTGGCGGCGTACGGCGAGGCGTTCGTGTACGTGATCGTCGGGGCCGGCGCGGCGTACAACGGGTCGCTCGTACTGGGCGCCGTGCTGGTGTTCGTGGATGTGCTGCTGCCGCGCCGGTGAAACAGCGGCCGGCGGCTACTTCTTCGCCCGTTCGGCGTCGATCTCGGCCCGGACGGTTTCGAGCAGCTTGCGGGTGGCGATGATGCCCTCGGGCTCGCCGAGGCGCGAGCCTTCATACTCCACGCCCACG